>JAAENK010000001.1 GCA_024224415.1 Gammaproteobacteria bacterium
CAGCTTACCGGTTACGCCGGTACTTTTGGCTGGACTGGTTTGGTCACTGCGGTTTGCTGCGAGTTTCATGAATTGCCAATCAACGAGATCGCCTTCGCAATACCTGTTAACAATAACCCGCAGGATTTGTCGCGGTTGCTGGCACATTTTGCACCACTATGCTTTTTTGATTTCAACCAGGGAAAAGCGTTAACAAGAGATGGTGGGAGTGACCTGATCCTTGGCCTGGAGCATATTACCGTGGTTTCGATGCAGCCCTATCTGCAATCTGGTGACAACAAGTTGACAAGGCGTGCGCAGACTCTTTCCAATCACTGTCAGGCTGCAGGGGCAGATGGCCTTATCTTTGTCAGCGCTTTTAGCGAGCAGTCGACAGACGAATTTTTAATCACACTGGTGGATGATGCTGAAGCCGATATGTTCACCATCGCTGGCATTGACCTTGAACACACTGAAGTATTTACCGATCCGAATCAAATGCGTGCGATTCGTGAAAGCATACCTTTTGCCGCCAGGACTCAATCACCAAAAGGGCAGTATATATATAAGGGTCATACTGACGCCACCATTCGCATTAACCCGGATAAGATTGAGCCAACCGTTGATGCTTTATGGCGTGTTAATGAAAGCTACGTGCAGTCGATTGATGATTTCTTTCTGGGCAATGAAGAAATCAGCGGAGAAATTCTGGTTTACGGGCATTTAAACCCTTTCGGTATCGACCCTCATAATCGCATTACCTTTGCCTGCGATGACGATTCAATTTATCAACAAACCGAACGATATATTCATCAGCAAAGAGATATTTTTTACCGGTCACTTGAAGAAATTTGCCTGAATAGTGATTCGATATTTATTGGTGGTGAAAAAAGCGCTGCTTCCGAAGCTGAGATTTTTTTGGCATTTAGCGGGCCGGAGAATGCACCAGCGGCGCTGAAGAAAAAGTTTGCACACCAGATAAAACTGATTCGTGCAGCCTCTCCAATGTTCAACTGGCGAGCTATTAACCCCTATATTTAGCCGCAACTGTCATTGCGAGGAGTAACGCGACGTGGCAATCTCACACAACCAACAACACTGACACGGAAGACTATGAAAAAAGGATTTGTTTATATGCTAACCAACAAGAACAACACGGTGATCTATACCGGTGTCACCAGCAAGCTTGAACAGAGAATCTGGCAGCATAAAAATAAAATGATCGAAGGCTTTACCAAAAAATATAACTGACAGAAACTCGTCTGGTTTGAGACTTCAGAGGAAATCGAATCAGCGATTGCACGAGAGAAGCAAATTAAGTCCTGGTCGCGTAAAAAGAAAGTAGTGCTTATCAACAAAAGTAATCCTGGATGGATTGATCTTTCCGCTCGGTTATTTGGTAACTGAGGGGGAGTTTCATGAGATTGCCGCGCTACACTCGCAATGACGGCTTCGGTTTGAATAACCTGGAAATCGTCATTGCGAGGAGCAACGCGACGTGGCAATCTTTTTGTTTTCGTATGATCGATTGAAGATTGCCGTGCTGCGCTTATCGCCGGGGAAGCATGTATGCTGAATAAGCATCGTTACAGGGATATAACTTATTAGAACAATGCAGGAGCTATTGTCGAGGAGTATTTTCAGTCCAATGACAGGCATCTAGCGGAAAATATAAACTGGGCTAGACCAGGTGAAATGCCCATCCTCGGTGGTGACGCGGACATACAGCGCATTATCACGATCATCAACCAGCTTTATTCGCCGTTGTAACTTTACCGAGTAGTGCGGATTTTCATCGGGTAGTCTGAACACCCGGATACGCCGGTCGATGCCGCCGTTGGCAAAGATTAACTCATCGCGACCTATGTCTTTGATGGCGATTTCCTGTTTGACCAAAGCGGTTTCAATTTTGAGGGAACCCGACATAGCATTGTCAAGCACGGCATCGAAACCACCAAACCCACCGGTAGTCAGGGCCTGCCAGTCGAGTCGGTTGGTTGCAGTTTGCTTGAACTGTTTATCAGGGTTGTAACGATTGATGGCATGAACCGATTCGAAACCATTATCGGTTAACTCGGCAAAGCCATCCCAAATTGTTTCCCTGCCACGTCCGCGATATTCGGAGCCTTCCCAGAGCATACGGATGCGTTTACCCAGGTCAAATTTTGAGTATGGTCGAAATGTTTCCAGTGTTTCCCGGCCGTTGCGAATATCGATACGTTCTATTGGCGATGGACCGTGGAAATCGATACTCAATTCAACCCCGTCATCACAACAACACAGAATATCACCCATCATCGCCTGATTGACCGGCTCAGAAATGACATTACCCAGGTTAGGGTCGTCAGAAAACAATTCTGCGGCCTGGTCGAATTTTACCCGGGTATCAAGAATAACCCGACTACCGGTCGTACCGTAGTGATGCCGTTTCTTCAGACCCTGCATGATACCTGCACGGGTGAAGTCCGGGGCCAGCACACAGGTCAATCCACCGTAGGAGCCAAATTTGGTTGCGCCCGGATGCGATGCACCGGGTCGCCCCTTGTGCCCGTCCGAGTTAGACACGATTCCGACGCGATAGCCCTGCTCCAATGCATCCTGCATTAACCACTCAAACGTGCCCCAGGCTGAGTGCACTTCGACTGCGCGCTCGAAGCGGTTATCGTGTGCGATTTTTATATCAGCATAACGTCCGCCGATATGCGCGAACACCACGCAATCCTCACCTTCTAAATCATGAAATAAATCAGCGGCCGAATTTGAGTCGGTATTGACATCGGACAGATCATCCAGCAGCGCATGCGATGAACGATGTATCTGTCGCCCTTCTTCCATCATCAACACATTACGATCACCACCAAGGCCGGTATTACCCGACCATTCCCAACCAGGAAATACAATGAAGCGATTGTCTTCGGTAAACTCGGCCGACAACTCGTTCAGCCATTGCCAGAATTCGTTGGTAATCTGGAAATCATTGCCCTGGTGAACACAAATATCGCAAAACGCTTTGTCTCGGGCAAATTCAAAAAAGTCACGCGCCGAATTGGTGCCGATTGTTTCTTCCGACTGACCATGCAAATCACCCCAGTAAGGCAGTAGGGTGGCATTCTTAATAAAGCGGCAGGGATTTGAACGCGCAACAACCTGACCATCATCATCTAACAGGCTGATGGTTAAATCACCTTCCTCATCGACTTGCAGATTATCAATCACTACTGCAAACTTTCCCTTGTCAAACCGGACTATTTCAGCCAACCCTGCAACCGCAATATTTGCCGACAAACGAAAAGCCTGCTCACAGAGATCAGTGGGATTGCCCCACTTGTCTTCGCCCTTCAAACACAACCGAAAACTCTCACCATGACAACGTAAAGTGGGTAACACGGCCTTATATAAAACCGGTGGGCCTGGAACTATGGCGATAGTCGGTTGCTCGGGCAGCTCGACGTAGTTATAAGTCGCGATGGCATCGACCAGTACGCGAAACTCGAAGCTATATTCGCAAAAAGTCTGTAAACGAATTCCCGGTGAACCCTGTCGCCGATCACCAAAGCGCACGATTATCTGGTCACCCTCATGCAAAAACCCACGCACCACCTTGATATAAAGCGTCTTGTCCCAGGGACGGATATTACGTTTCATATCGTATTCGACGTGTAATACCGCGCCATTTGAGGCTTCCACCGTGGTGTAGTTCGCTGCGCCCGGATCATCGAACTGTGGCCTCCCCATATCCGATGCAAAACGATGTACGACCTTAATCGAACCGGTATCGTCGATGCCAAAATATCCAGCGGTATAAGTTACCGTAAACGACTGATAAGATCCTGCCTCAAAAGCACCGGCCGGGCTGACCTCTGCGCTACCCATTTTTTCCACTAGATAGGTTGAATGTGGCATGATTTCTCCCCTGATTCTCTTATCGTTTGTATCGCAAATTCTGCGATAATAAACCGGCGCACAGAATTTGCAAAAAAGTTCTTTTGTGTGTAATAAATCATGGATTAGTTTTGATTTTCTTGCATAGGTAAAAACTAACTCATAAACAGATAAATATATATTTAACTTATTAATGATTTGGGATATAAACGCCCGATTATGGATCTCCACCTAACACGAGGCCAAACTAAATGAAAGTCAACTCACCCCATGCACGAGATATTAAGTATCACCTGCATCCATTTACCAACCTGGCTCAACATCAGGAATCTGGTCCAGATATTTTTAAACGCGGGCAGGGAATATATGTCTTCGATGACAATGGCAAGCGTTATATCGAGGGCTTAGCCGGGCTTTGGTGTGCGTCGCTGGGTTTCAGCGAGCAGCGTCTGGTAGATGCTGCTACGCGGCAGTTGGAAACATTGCCGGTTTATCATAATTTTGCACACAAAGCAGTAGAGCCAGCAATCGATCTGGCCGAATTCCTTATTGAGCGTGCTCCAGTACCGATGTCCAAGGTGTTTTTTACTAACTCTGGTTCTGAAGCCAACGACACCCAGGTAAAACTGGTCTGGTACTACAATAATATCCTTGGTCGCCCACAGAAAAAGAAAATTATCGCTCGCAAAGGTGCATACCACGGCATCACCCTGGCGGCAGCCAGTCTGACTGGATTGCAGTATGCACACAATGCTTTTGATGTGCCGATCCAGAACATCATGCACACCGATTGCCCGCATTATTATCATTATGCCGAAGCCAATGAGAGCGAGGAAGACTATTCAACCCGTCTCGCGAACAATCTGGAAAACCTGATTCTTGAAGAAGGCCCGGACACCGTTGCTGCGTTTATCGCCGAGCCATTCCTCGGTGCTGGAGGAGTGATACCACCTCCAGCTGGTTATTACGAGAAAATCCAGCCCATTCTTGAACGCTACGATATCCTCCTGATTGTTGATGAAGTCATTAGTGGTTTTTACCGAACCGGTACTATGTTTGCGACTGAAGTATACGGTTTGAAACCGGACATGATCACTATGGCCAAGGCTTTGTCAGCAGCGTATCAACCACTTGGCGCAGTGATGCTTAACGATAAAGTCCACGATGTGCTGGTAGAGGGTAGCCGTAAGTTCGGTATTTTCGGTACTGGTTTTACCTATTCTGGCCACCCAGTACCTTGCGCTGTGGCGCTTGAAGTACAGAAAATTTATGAAGAACGCTGCATCGGTGATCATGTGAAATCCCTTACACCTGGTTTCCAGCGACGTTTGCACGCCTTCGCCGACCATCCATTAGTGGGGGAAACACGAGGACTGGGACTTATCGGTGCAGTAGAGCTGGTCAAAGACAAAGCTACACGAACCAATTTTGACCCAGCTCAAAAGGTAGGGCCGTGGGTCATGAAACGTGCGCAGGAATACGGTTTGATTATCCGCGCCCTGATTAACGATACCCTGGCATTTTGCCCGCCTTTGATTATCGACGAACAACAGGTCGACGAAATGTTCGATTGTTTCGCCAAAGCCCTCGACGATGCGGAGCAGCATTTTGCCGGAAACGGAGACTAATATGTCGAATAATAATCGTTGGGCAGTTCCTGAGAACTTGCCACAGAAAATGTTTATCGATGGTCAATGGGTGGCTTCATCCAGTGATCGCATGATTGATACTATCGACCCTGCAACAGGTAGCGTCATAGGCCGTTTCCCTGAGGCTAATAGCGATGATGTTGATCGCGCCGTAGCGAGTGCCAGTGCGGCGCTGAGTGGGGAATGGCGAGCCACGACTCCGGCTCAACGAGGTCGAATTCTGGCGCGAACAGCAGCACTGATACGCGAGCAGGCCGAGCGTCTAGCCAGTATCGAAACCCTCGAAAGTGGCAAACCGATACGTGAAGCGCTTGGAGACATTGAGACTGCTGCGGGTTATTTTGAATATTACGCTGGTATTGCCGATAAGCTTCAGGGTGACAGTATCCCGCTGGGCCCAGATTTTATGTCCTTCACTGTACACGAACCGGTAGGCGTTACCGCGCATATCATCCCCTGGAATTTCCCACTGGTTACCACTGCACGAGGTGCAGCCCCGGCACTTGCGGCGGGTTGTACCGCAGTCATAAAACCTGCAGAACAAACTTCGCTGACGTCCTTAATGCTAGGTGAAATTCTGTGCCAGGCGGGTTTGCCAGCTGGTGTTTGTAATATCATCACTGGTTATGGTGCTGAAGCGGGTGGAGCTTTAACAGATCATTCAGATGTGGCGCATGTTACTTTCACAGGTTCGGTGGCCACGGGTAAAACCGTCATGAAAACTGCGGCTGATCACGTAGCTTCAGTGACTCTTGAACTCGGTGGTAAATCACCCGTGGTAGTGCTCGCCGATGCAGACCTCGATGCAGCGGTTGAAGGCACGCTTAAAGCAATTTATTTGAATGCCGGGCAGGTTTGCTCTGCAGGCTCTCGCCTGGTAGTTGACCGCAAGATACACGCAGCAATGATGGAGCGCCTGGTGCCTGCATCAGAGGCGATGGCTTTGGGACATGGTCTTGACGATGCACAATTAGGCCCACTAATTTCGGCAGACCAGTTAGGTAAAGTGGCCGGTTATGTCGATGGTGCGAAAGCACGGTCAGTCTCGGTAGCTACTGGTGGTCGACTCGGTGAAGTCGCTGGCATGGAAGGTGGATTCTTCTATACACCGACTATTCTCGATGACGTGCCTCTGGAAGAAAAAGTTGTTCAGGAAGAAATATTCGGCCCAGTCCTTTGCGTACAGGTAGTCGATTCACCGGAACAGGCTCTTGCCGTCGCTAACGGTACCGACTTTGGTCTTGTTGCCGGCATTTATACCCGGGACATCAGTCGGGCGCTGGAATTTGCGCGCGACGTCGATAGTGGCCAGGTTTTCATCAATCAATATTTTGCCGGTGGTATTGCAACACCATTCGGTGGTACCAAACAAAGCGGTTTTGGACGCGAGAAAGGTCTTGCAGCGATGGCTAGTTACTATCGCGTTAAATGCATTACCGCGCGACTGACCTGAGAGCAATGAGGAGAAATTAAATATGATTGTTATTGGCGAACGAATTAATAGTACCCGTAAGCCCATCACTGCCGCTCTTGAAGCCCGTGATGCCGAGCATATTTTAGATGAGGCTAGACGCCAGCTAGACGCAGGCGCGGGTTATCTTGATGTTAATACCGCAATGATGCGCGCCGCAGAGCCGGAGACCATGGCATGGGTTATTGAGTTGATTCAGGGCGAATTCCCGGAAGCTCTGATTGCCATCGATAGCGCCAACACTGCTGCTGTGGAAGCTGGTTTCAAGGCGCACAAGGGTCGTCCGTTACTGAATTCCATCAATGCCGAAAAAGAGCGTATGGGAAGTTTAATCCCTTTGATAAGGGAATTTCGGCCACGGGTTATCGGTTTAACCATCGATGACCGAGGCATTTCGCAGGACGCCGATATTCGTTACCAACTCGGCGCCGATTTAATCGATTTATTGGCAAAGAATGAAATTGAACTGGATGACATATTCATCGATCCATTAATTTTTCCAGTCAGTGCCGAATTGCAGGCAGGTAATGTCTCACTCGACATTATCAAACGCTTGAAGGAAAACTATCCTGGTGTGCATTCGGTTTGTGGACTATCCAATATTTCCTTTGGCCTGCCAGAGCGTTGGTTAATCAACCAGATATACATGGTACTGGCTATGGGGCAGGGTCTGGATGCCGCCATCATCGATCCGCTTGATCGTCGTATGATGGCTAACATAATCACGACAACAACCTTGCTAGGTGAAGACAAGGCGTGCAAGGGCTACCTGAAGACTTATCGCCGTGGTGACCTTAATCTGGATTAATGAAGACGGTATGAATTGTGGGCAAAGAATCTGTCACAATTAGTTTAGGTAACGATACTACCCAGCTGGTTGTTGAAGCCGGTAGCAGCGTTCTTGATGTTGCGCGGCAAAACGATATCGATATCGTATCGACATGTGGAGCCAGAGGCCGCTGCCGTAGCTGTCGCATTAAACTGGTGGAAGGAACAGTCACAGAACCCAGCGTTGCCGATCATTCCCAACTCAGCAAGGATGAAATCATCGAGGGCTATCGACTTGCCTGCCAGTGTTACCCACGAACCAGTGCCAGTTACGCAATATCACCACCCAACCATGAAACCTCGTTTCAAATTCTTAATGATGCAGGGCAGCAACAGCTGCCTGATTACCTTAACCCTGCCGAACAAAACGAAACAGATTACGGAATTGCGTTCGATATAGGCACCACTACCGTCGTCGGGTATTTAATGGATTTATCAACCGGAGCAAGTCTGGCCAGCGTATCAGGACTCAACCCCCAAACCGTATTCGGTGGTGACGTTATTTCACGCATTGGCTATGCCGCGGAAAAACCCACACATGTAAAAAAGTTACACCAACGCATCGCTACATTCATGAATGATTTGAGCCGGCAGGCCTGCCATCAGGCAGGGATAAGCCTCACCGATATTTGCAAAGTCACTGTTGTTGGTAATACATGCATGCATCACCTGCTACTCGGCATCGATCCCACGCCACTTGGCAGCGCGCCTTACGAACCAGCATTCACTGAGGCATATCGATGCCCGGCGCGTCAATGTGGTTTAAAGCTGCACGAGAATGCCCAGGTTTATTTGCTGCCTGTAATTGCCGGGTTTGTCGGTGCCGATACGGTTGCCATGATTCTGTCAGCAAAACTTGGTAGCAGTACTGGCATTGTTATTGCGGCAGATATCGGCACCAATGCCGAAGTTGTCATGAGGACTGATCAGGGATTGATTGCCTGCTCTTCACCGGCTGGCCCAGCGCTGGAAGGCGGACAAATTCATGACGGCATGCGTGCTGCACACGGTGCAATCGATAAAGTTAGCACAGGGGAAGATATTATTATCAATACCATTGGCGATGCGCCACCACTTGGTATATGTGGGTCTGGTCTTATCGATGCGGTTGCGGTATTACTCGATTTGAGCATTATCGATAAAACTGGACGCCTGCATTTAGAACCGAAAGTTGTGCAGCCCGCGGCCATTGCGGCACGACTACGCAAAGGTGAAAGCGGTATGGTGGAATTTGTTTTAGTATGGGCTACTGATAGCGGTAATCGTCTTGACATTGTGCTCACTCAAGGTGATATTCGTCAGTTACAACTGGCCAAGGCTGCAATCATGAGCGGTGTACAAACTTTGCTTGAACAGGTCGAGCTGGACTGCGATTGCATCGATGCGTTTTTGCTTGCCGGGGGCTTTGGTAACTATATCAATATCCGTAATGCCAGGCGGATTGGTCTAATTCCTGATCTAGCCAACGACCGTATTCACTACATCGCCAATGCGGCTGGAGCAGGTGCGCAGCTAACCCTGCTTTCTGATAGCAGTTGCGACGAAGCAGAGAACATTGCTCTCGAAACAAAACACCTGTCACTAGCTGGTATGTCAGGGTTTCAGAAGATTTACCTGGCTGCTATGGGATTTCCAACCGAAACTGCGCAATGAGTAAAAAACAAACATTACTAATCACCTGCGGAGCGCTGGCAAAAGAAATGCTGGCCATCCTGAAGCACAATAATCTGGAGAATATGAAAGTAGAGTGCCTACCGGCGCATCTGCATAACACCCCCCAGCTAATCCCGGAAGCTGTGCGCGGTAAAATCCATCAGCACCGCGGTGAATATGAACGCATTATCGTGCTCTACGCAGACTGCGGCACGGGTGGCCAACTAGATAAGGTACTGGAAGAAGAAGGCGTCGAGCGTATTGGCGGTACGCATTGCTATGAATTATTTGCAGGCCATCAGGCCTTTGCGGACATTGTAGATGTTGAATTAGGCACATTTTTCCTCACTGATTTTCTGGCCCTTCATTTTGACCGTCTGGTCTGGCAGGGTCTGGGGCTTGATAAAAACCCAAGGCTGGTCGAAATCTATTTCGCCAATTACACCAGATTGCTTTATCTGGCGCAAAGCGATAATCCTGTAGCCCTGCAAAATGCTGAACAGGCTGCCGAAAAGCTCGGCTTAAAGTTTGAAGTTCAGCACACCGGTTATGGTCGGTATGAGACTTTTTTAACTTCTATTTAATCGGTTCAAATTAGGGTAATCAGACATTGGCAAACAGTCTTGTATGTCTTTAATCGCTTTACTGACATTCAGCAGATTAGTTTTTTCCAACATGACATTATCTATGAAATATGTAGCCCGCTAAACATAGCATCAAGGTTTGCTAATCCAGGGGTACATGCGAGGTATTACGGCAGTGAAAAGGCTTGCTAGCAAAATTGAAATAACTGAACCATAAATAAAAACATCCCAGGTTGTTGGCTTCATAACGCCCAGTGCAATAATCAGAAAAAGCATGGGCAAATCAAGATAATGCGTAAATGATGGAACCAGCTTTGATCTCTCTTTTTCAAGCTCCTCTGTAATCTGGCCTTCCTTTAATGCGACAGAGGTGATTTTTCGTAATTTCATGAAGTATAGCCGGGTTATTGTGTTCCCCTCAATAAACTCAAACGTAAATAAGAAAATCATACCGCTGAGCCAGGGGATTTCGAGAAACCCCCATCCACCGTAATATTTGATAGTGAACCATGTTCCTGAAAACAAAAGTATAAGTGCTCCAGGAACCACTACCCCATCATAAAAAACGGCTATATATCTAATGGCTTCGGAAAAGCGGATAAGATCACGATGTTGTCGCGATCGTAAATCGGCAAGCCAAACACCAATCAATCCTGCTCCCATAAGTACAGCACCCAGTACATGCAGGTAGTTTAGTATTATATATTCCATTATTGCTTACCAAATTTTGGTTTGATAACAGCGAGAACAATCAACACCAGGCACGCCACTATGTTGAAAGCACCGAATATTGCCTCCCTGTTTTTCAACTCATGCATTGTTTCAAGAGATACCAATCCTTCCATCACTTGTTGAGAGGCTTCCAATATTCCTGTTCCGACGGGAATCAGTACGATGAATGCATTCAGAATCACCATAATACCGATAACAATATGTACTGCCAACCACTTGATTTTAGGAACAGGCATTTTACCAATGACTAGCATTGCGATCCCTGACAGGGAGAATATAGCTAAGCCGGGCAAGGTCAGATAAACAGTTTCAACCTCTATGACCTGTCGCACAATATTGAATACTGCGGGGTCGTTACTCGATGCGGAAACCACTCCAGCAATAGCGTGACCTAGGATACTCCCGAAAAACATGACGACCCCAATTATATGAATTACTTTGATATTTTTGTGCATTTTGAATTACTCTCTTACAATTGATATAATGACAATATGTTGTCAATATATCATTATTTAAAACTAATGACAACATGTTGTCACATTAGAGGTTATATGAAATATACATCTGAAGGAGAAGCCTTGACTGATATCGTATTAAATATATTCAGACTGAATGGATTATTGCTGCTTGAAGGAGATCAGATAACCCAGGAATTTGGTTTAACCAGCGCCCGCTGGAAAGTGCTGGGAGCAATCGCACTTGCCCCAGAACCGATTACTGTTCCCCAGATAGCCCGTAACATGGGATTATCCAGACAGGCGGTGCAAAGACTGACTAATGAAATGGTGACTGATGATCTGCTCACTTTTAGTGATAATCCCCATCACAAGCGCGCCAAATTACTGGGTCTTACCAGAAAGGGGATGAACATTTATAAAAAGCTGGAAGATAAACAAAGGCCATGGGCAAGCTCACTTGCTAAGGGTCTTGATAGAAAAGATTTACAGATTACTTCAACAGTGTTGCGAGATTTGATAGCCAAAATTGACTAAAGCAGCAAAACGTTTCTTTGCAAGGCTGTTGAAGCAACATCATGATGCACCACGGTAGGGGTATGAGAGGGCGGCCGGTATCCAGATTACAGGAAGGCAATACTGTTTCAATACCGACCAAATGAATAAAATTATGCCGAAATTGGGATATTTATTGCCAATTATATTTATATAATAATTACGAATATAGTGCTTTGTCGGCCTTATCATTATGCTCCGGCCTGTGCTTTAGATAGATATTTTCGAAATGAGGATTAATTAATGGGTTCTATAGATCAGCTAAAGGCAGCGAGGTTTTCAGCAATTGCCGCGACGACAACAGGCGCTCCTGTACCGACAACCAACCAGTTTTTTGGTGTAGGACCGATTACCGATATGTCCCGTGATGAATTCGATGCTCGCCGATTACGCTTCGAATTTGACAACTGGTTAGAAGAAAATTATCCCAAACTGGACGACAGGGGCAACCGTATTGGAAGTTTTACTACCGCTGAGCTAGGTCGTGGAATGCATCGCGGTTATCCCGCAGACAAGGTGCTCAATGACATGATGCGTGAATTACACCGCTATTTTGGATTCTCCAAACAAAATCAGCTCGCAGTTGGTTTAGGTGGTGGACATAGTGGATTTACTGCAGCGGCATTGCACTTAATGAATGCTAATAATGCCGAGCAAAATATTTTCGTTGATACTCCTGAACCTGAATCAGAAGAGGGCATGCAAGGTGGATTTTTCCGCCAGTCCTGGGCCACTCAACTCACTGAGTTGCAGCGCTACGCATCAAACGGGGATGAAAACAGGATATCTTTTGCATCCGGCGAAGGATCTATTCCATCTGCAGAAAGTTTGCAGAAAAAAGGCATTCGCCTGTTTTTTGGGGTAGGGCACGAAACCACTGGTGCAACCACTTATACCGAACAGGAAATTTGTAACTTACTAGACTGGATTGATATAAATCCAGCAGAACATCATGCTGTTATCGATGCCACATCGATGCTGGGGGCAATGCCCTGGTCACAGGAAGTTGTTACTAAAATGATGCATAAATGTAATATGTTTATGCCATTTCAAAAAGCAATTGGCGGCATTTCCGGATATTTTGTAATATCACTGACACCACATGCGATTAACTTGATTAACTCGAATCAAAAAGATCCAAGCTGGGCTATTCCTCGCCAATTAAAAATTGCAGTTCCTGCTAATCCAAAGCAACCTTTTTCGAGTGAAATTACCACAGCATTGGGGCCTATCTACGATGCAGAATCCGACAAAATGCTGGGTGGGATAATAAATACTTTCAGCACGCTGGCTTTTGCGGAAACCACATTTGGTATTTTACGAAATGAAAAAAATATTGGTGATATCAACAAGTTAAACCAGCGTTCTATAGAAAATCGCGACATTATAGATAACTGGGTATCAGAAAATCCACTATTTGAGCCAGGCGTGTCTAATGCCAAATCACGGGGTGCCGCGGTAACTTTGTTGAAAATTTCTGATGCGGATATTACTGATGATGAAATACATCAGCGTATCATAGCGAAGTCGAAGCAACTATTAAGCTACGACGGTTTGACCCATGTTGATGGAGATTATGAAAAAGGACTGGATGTGGCCCGTTATGTAAACGCTTTTCCCGGCACACCCGGAGACTTCCGCGCATGGATAGGTGGAATTCGTCCACATAGCGATGTAACAGCGTTGCTGGAAAATATTGAGTATGCGTACCATCGTGCAAAAATCGTCGTGTTAGAAGAAGTACTCTCTGAGCAGGGAGAAACTCCTGTTGCTGATGAAGATAGCCCGACATCAGGTTCCGAGAAACAGTTACCTGGTAAACAGCGGGTTGATGATCCCAATCGAGCTTACAAGGTACTTGTCGCCGATTTGATAGGTATGCGGTTTGATGCTGGTGGAAACGCTGATTACAGTGAAGTGCAAAAACACATTGAAGACAGAGGTGGTGTTTTTCATACGGGCTCCTTGCAAGCTGATCAAAATCTTGAAACCGGGAAAATCCATTTCTTTTACCAGCCGGAACTCAGTCGAGAGGATGAATTACTTGAGCAAACCCAGGCAGGGCAATACGACGCCGGGATTGTCGCGGCAACCTTTCTACCCGCAGCATCGACCTTCAAGCTTGGTGGGGTTCGCATTGGTGCAGGCACAGGAAACATGGGTTCAGCAAGCTGGGGGGGTGGCAACGGTGATGGCGGTGAAGCGCCTCTGATGAATACACCGAGCTTTAACTCTCGAGCAACTGCGCAGGCGGCATTTAAAGCCCTGCTTAAAGTATTGCCAGATCTACAGGTAGAAGCTATGCACAATCTCGTTGTTGCAGGCGATTTTGACACAGGAAAAAACCTTTGCGAATACCCGACAACTAAACTCGAAGGCAAAAGACTGGCAGTTATTGGCTATGGCAATATTGGCAGAGAAGTAGCTAAGCTTGGGGCATCTTTTGGCATGCAGGTCTCAATATATGCACGCGAGAATCATAAAGCGTGGATAGAATCAGAAGGATTTGAATACGCCGCCAGTATTATTGATGCAGCCAGAAACGCCGATGTCATCAGCCCTCATCTGGGCCTGGGGGCGATAAATTCAGAGACGGGTGTTTTTGCGAACGCTGGCATTGTCACTATCGAGGTTCTCAATGCTATGAACGACGGAGCGGTTGTGGTCAATTACGATCGCGGTGAACTTGTAGATATTACTGCTCTGGATGAGGCGCTAACTTCAGGCAAAGTTCGATACGCAGCCATCGATGCCGACTTGTTTAAAAATCCTGAAACAGGAGAGCTTACTGGTCCAATGGTGCCGTATCGAAATATTTTTCAACGCCATGCTGACAAAATGGAGTTACTCCCGCATGCAGCAGCAGATACCGAACATGTTTCGCGAGTCGAAGGTGCAAAGCAGGCTGTAAACCAGATCTTTGATGTGATCCAGTACAGATCCGTGACAAATTTAAAAGGTGATTTACCCTCTGGTTATAGTAATGCAGGTGCAAAAACGGTTAATGGTGTGGGTAAGGTAACGCCTGCTGTTATGGAAAATATCTCGGAAGAACAGCTTAAAAAGATACGGGCCTCGGCAGAAACCATGGCTACCTTCTGGGGTGCAATAGCAGCAACTCAGGATGAAGAGAAACGCGCTGAGTTAATACAACGCTACTGCTCCGATCTTCTTCTAAATTCAAATGCTTACACATCCATGATGAAAAAGTATGGTTTGGAAGGGCCTTGTGGGTAGGTAAAGCTATGGCCTCTTTGTGAGCATGGGAAGTTAAATTTGTAATATTGTAGGGGCGCGATTTATCGCGCCCTTTTGATTTGTGTGATGTTGGTGGATCAACGCGACTGATGCGGCTTGTGACTTACTGCGTCCTACTGTGCTGAAGATGTTTTCAACAACGACATTCGAGTGGGACAAATAAGGGACGCTACCCTTTTATCCATGTCCAGGTTAGAATCACATAATACCTAGACAAGTCAGAACCGTATTTTCAAATTCATTCTTAAGCGGTGCCCTGTCCCAAGTTCAATACCGTATTTTATATAGCTGAGAATTCTGCACTACCTACGACTCAGGAGTAGGTCGCCTTTTTCTGCTGCGGCGGCAAGAGTTCCGCTACCATCGCCGGCCTGGAGATATGAAACCCCTGGGCATAGTTGATGCCGATCGATTTGAGTGTATCCAGCGTCTCCTCATCCTCAACCCATTCGGCGATGGTTTGCAGTTTCAACACCTTGGCGACATCGTATATGGTGCGCACCATCGCAAGATCGACCGGGTCGTCCAGCATATCGCGGATGAAAAACCCATCAATCTTGAGAAAGTCTAGCGGCAGTTGTTTAAGGTAACTGAACGAGCTAAGCCCGCTGCCGAAGTCGTCGAGCGCAAAGCGGCAACCCTGCCCTCTCAGGCGGTTGATAAACTCGATCGCGATTGAAAAATTGGCGATTGCCACTGTTTCGGTCACTTCGAAACAGATGCATTGCGGATTAACTTCGAACCGGCGCAGTATACCGATTATGAAATTGGCCAGGGCCGGATCGCAGACTGATTGCCCCGACAGATTAATCGTATACATCTGATCCGCAGGGTATTGCAGTTCGGTCTTCAATTGCCCGACCACGGCAAGTGCATTTTCGATAACCCAGCCGTCGAGATCGCGCATCAAATCGTAGCGCTCGGCAGTGGGAATAAACTGTCCTGGTGAAATCATGCTGCCGTCGTCCTGGGGCCAGCGCAATAAAAATTCGTAGATTATCCGCGGACTTGTGTCGTTACTCAGGGATGCCACTGACTGTATCGCCAGTTCGAACTCATTGTGTTTAAGCGCATCCCTGATGCGCGGTAGCCATTGCATCTGGCGGTATTTCTCGGCGATTTCCTCGTCGTCGACACGATAAACATGCACGACATTGCGTCCGGAGTCCTTGGCCGCGTAACAGGCCAGGTCGGCGGCACTCAGTACTTCGGACAGGCTGCCGCTCATACGGTCGATCATGACCAACCCGATACTGCCGCTGACGTCAAAGATTTTGTCGTCCCACTTGAAGTGTATTTTGTGCAGTGTTTCGCGCACCGACTCAGCCTTTCCCCACGCCTGATCCTGGTCACAATCATGCAGCAGCACACCGAATTCATCTCCGCCGAGACGGGCCACCAGGTCTTCCTCACCTATCTGCCTCTGCAGAACTCCCCCCAGTCGCTTCAAAAGTTCGTCGCCGGCACCGTGACCGCAGGTATCGTTGACCAGTTTGAACTGGTCGAGATCGATGTAACACAGCGCGTTTTGTTTGTCCTTCTGCCGACTTAGCTCGAGCGCTTCTTTGACCCGGTTTTCGAATTCGGCTCGATTGATCAGCCCGGTCAACGAATCGTGGCTAGCCTGATAAACCAGCTGATTGGTCAACTCCTGCTCGAGGCTGACATCGCGCAGCACGAGCATGGTGCCGATCAATTGTCCCTGTGAGCCCATTAATGGCGACGCATTGCCATCGACAGACAGTTGGTCAGTGTCAGTTTTAAGCACGATATCGATGCCAGTTTGACGCAGGTTGCTTTGTGTCATATCGATATAGAATTCAACAGGATCTGGGATCGTATCGCCGAACAGCTGGAGCTTTACCAGATCCGCGAGTCGGCGGCCGCGGACTTCCACCAGGGTGCAATCCAGCATATGTTCAGCGACCGGATTCATATAGTTGATATTATTGTCGACATCGGTCGTAATTACAGCGTCGCTGATCGAACGTAATGCCACCTCAGCCCGCTCACGCTCCTTGTACAACTGCGATTGGGCCATGTTCTTGTCCAGTTTCAGCAGGTATCGGCTGCGCAGGCCGAGCACAGCAATCGAGTACGCGATTACGCACAGCAGACCTGCCAGGAGAAGCCAAAGATTCATGCTCCAGGTGCGAACCGGCTGATAGTGGGCTATAACTGTGAGCGCGATGCCACCCGTCTCGATTCTGGTCTCAATGGGGTCGCTCGAACCCGGCTCGTGATGCGCGAATATTTCACCATCTTTGGTTAACAGACCGAATTCCACCGATAAATGGCTTCCATCTTCTGTCTGCGAAGTATTAGTCAATTGATCCCAGTCGAGAACAATAATGAACATACCGCTGGCCTGTTCGAATCGATCTGTGGGGTCTGGTTGTATCGATCGACCGAAATATGTCGGTTTCAATAATATCAAATGACGGGATTTCCCCAATCCCTGCGGCGTGGTAATCAGCTGGCTTGTGTTTTCAATTGCCGCCTTGTAAAAAGCTTGCTCCACGCTATCGTTTACAAGCCAGTCCATGCCCATTAGGCTCGCCGAAGAGGGTGTCAGGGGTTCGAGAAAACTTGTTACCAGATAATAGTCGGGATTTTTGGTCCAACTGTATTCTCGTTCGAGGCTTTTTATCGAGAACTGACTGAAACCGGATTCATGCATTTCCTCGATGAACAGCTGCTTTTCGTCAAGAGTTATATAGGTCAGGTATTGCAGTGAATCGATAAAACCATAATCCTGCAGTATTTGCTCGCTGAACGGCGTGAATAATGCCGCATCCATCTCGTCGCTAGCCTGGTAGAGCCCCACCAGCGCGTTCATCGAAGCCTGGGTGATTGCCAGGCGCTGAGCTATCACTTGCAGCGCCGCGTCGGCCTGTGCCTCGTAACGCCCGCGCTGCTGGTAGGACTGCAGGCTGAATATCAGCCAGCAAACCAGCGCAACCATGACCATCCCCGAAGTCACGAACAGCAGACGGGAATTTACCTCCTGAATCTTCAAGTCGAGTAATCTCAAATTCCGCTCAGTTTACCTTTTTAGCCTTGCGCAGAAACTTGCGTGGCAGTTTTATCCGGGTCGATTCGAGGTGAGCCGTGTTAAGCCATAAGTCCCAATCTCGATTGGCGACGATGGGTATTTCCTGCGGTGATTTGCCTTTCATGATTTCGATTGCGGCTCGGGCGGCCCATTCACCATGTTCCTGCGGTATCTTGGTGAAGCCGACGGTACTGAAGGGCATCATCCATTCATGGCTTGTGACAGTCAGTTTACTCGCGTGCTCGACAGCAAAGGTGGCCAACTCGGCTTTGTTCCAGTCGCTGATACCCGAATAACTGCCCATGACGATAAAGTCCGCGTCCTGCGCCGCACGGTATTGGACCTTCCATTCACTGGCATCGTCTACCAGAATGCCTTCTAGCTCGATACCGAGTTTCTCCGAAACCCCAGCGACGCGTTCTAGGTTTTTCTTTTCAGTTAGAGTGTTGGCACCGAGATAGATCGCCTTTTTCGCCTCCCAGGAGTGCTTGATGGCATGGGTCAGCATTGCCCTGAGCGGCGCCACCTCGATGATCCCGGTGACATTGCTGTAGGGAAAGCCGTACTCCGTCACGGTCCAGTTGACACCGCTGAAGACAAATGGCGTGGCGGCATCACGGTAGTACTGTTTGACAACGTATTTAGCTGCGTTATCGTCGGAGACGATGACCACGTCGGGTTGCCAGGTTTCGATTTCATGCTTGACGATGACCGCCGCCGACTGCTTGAACTCCTCGCTTTTGTTGCGTTTGGTGTCCATATCGATCTGCCGAATTTCGCAATGGCCGGTGAGTTCTTTACGTAACCCCTGCTCCACGCCATCGGACCAGGCATAGCCTTGGTGGTAGGAAGATACGTACAGGCATTTACTTGTATCAGAATTTGCCATCAAAGGCACAGCCAGAGTGGAGAAAAACAGGCTTGTTGCGGTGATTAGAGCTTTATACCCACGATTCATGATTGCCTCTCTCGGGCTAGGTAAAGATTGGAATACCCTTGTCAAAAACGACCGATAGCACGCTTTACTAAATTGAAACAGTTAAATTAATATCATAGCAGATTGAAAATGGTATTTTGGACTATAACTATAAGTCGCCGATCAATGGGCTATGTGTCCACGGATCATTCGGCCGTAAGCCATTGAATTTTATGAAAATAGTGGGCCCGGGAGGGCTTGAGCCTCCGACCAATGGATTATG
>JAAENK010000002.1 GCA_024224415.1 Gammaproteobacteria bacterium
GAAGCCGAGGGCGCGTCACGCTCGCTGTTCAACAAGGGTTATAAATACCTGTTCGCGGTATTGTCGACTTCGGAACAGTACCTGGCTTCGGCGATTGCTCTCGCCGCCGAAATGGCTGAATCCCGGGGTTTGCCTGCAAGTACCGTTAAGGTTGCCATTGCGGTCGAAAATGATCCTTTTTCTCTCGATATCCGTGCTGGTGTACTCGAAGACGCCAAACGCTTCGGTATGAAAGCGGTACTCGATGAGCAGTTACCGCGTGACCTGTCTGATATGAGTGCGATTCTCACCAAGGTTAAACTGCTTAAGCCGGATGTGCTTGTGGTCAGTGGCCATTCCAAGGGTGCGGCCACGGCGGTTCGTCAGATCGCAGAAAAGAATATAAAGGTACCGATGATTGCGATGACGCATTGCGAAGCGGCTGATGTAACCGGCAAGTTTGGCGATGCCGCGAACAATATTCTGTGTTCTACGCAGTGGTCTGAAACCCTGTCCTATGAAGATGAAATTTTCGGTACTGCCGCCGAATATGAAAAATCCTTCAAGCAGGCTTACCCCGAGTATCAGGGCAAGAAAGTGCCATACCAGACAGCCCAGGCTTCGGCCGCTGTTTATGTCTACAAAGACGCTTTCGAGCGGGCTAACTCATTGGATAAGGAAAAGGTCCGCGATGCGATTTCCGCCACCGATTTAGCGACTTTTTATGGCAACATCAAGTTCTCGGAAACGGGCAATAATATTGCTAAACCCATGGTATTGCGCCAGATCCAGAATGGTGAATACAATGTGGTAGCGCCTTCGGCTTTTGCTTCGCATAAGTTGAACTGGCCGCGCTAGTAGATAAAAAACAGGCAGGATGTCGAAACCGGCATCCTGCTCTGGTCTGCAGTAAAACAAGAAATCCACATGGATCAAATTCTCTCCAATATTTCGCTGCTATTCGAATTCCCCGTCGTTAACCTCAAGATTGTAATCGATGGTTTGATGATTGGCGCATTGTTTGCCCTCGCAGCTTACGGTCTGGCGCTGGTCTGGGGGGTAATGAATGTAAAAAATCTGGCACAGGGAGATTTTGTCATCGCCGGCGGTTATGTTTCCTGGTGGTTGGTGCAGCAGGGGGTTCCTCCGCTACTAGGGGTGCCTGCCGCCTTCATAGTAATGTGGGGTATTGGTTGGGTAGCTTACAAGCTGGTTATTTCTCGCGTCATTGAGCGCGATCTGTTCACTTCGCTACTGGCTACTTTTGGACTCGCCATCATGATGGCGCAAATCATGAATTTGATGTTTGGCTCAGATACCCAAAGTGTCGATCTTGGCTACAAAACGCTGTATTTTTTTGATGAACTTATTGACGTGCCAATCGCCAAGTTGATCGGTGTATTGATGGCAGCAACACTTGCGGCTGGCGTCATCATTTTCATGAAGTCGAGCCGCATGGGTCAGGCTATACGCGCCACGGCGCAAGATGCCCGAGCTGCCCGGGTGCTCGGTATCG
Source organism: Gammaproteobacteria bacterium (assembly GCA_024224415.1). Classification (GTDB taxonomy): domain Bacteria; phylum Pseudomonadota; class Gammaproteobacteria. The sequence continues at coordinate 1,496 of JAAENK010000002.1, forward strand.
ATACAGAAAAAGTTTATGCTTTTACCTTCTCGTTAAACGCGGCTATTTGTGGCGCGGCTGGCGCCATCATTGTCATGGTCTGGTTGATTCAACCGTTTTATGGAATCACGCATTCAATTCGTGCTTTTGTCATTGTTACTGCTGCCGGCCTGGGTAATTTGCCCGGCGTAATAGCTGCGGGTCTTGGCATCGGCGCTTTGGAGCAATATGGCGCGCACATTTTCGGTATCGGTTATCAGCAGGCGATCGCGGTGCTGTTACTGTTGCTGGTGTTAATTATTCGTCTGTTTCAGCAGTTGCGTAACCGGCAGGTGCTCAAGTAATGGCGAAAAATAAAGTTATTCTTTACGCCGTAGTACTAACCATCAGTTTTCTCGCGCCGTTTGTATTTCCGACTTTTGGCACGCAACTCGCGACATTGTGGTTGATGATTATCGTCGCCATGACCTGGGATATGACCGGTGGACAAATGGGCTACAACTCGCTCGGTAATATCTTTTTTTACGGTACCGGGATGTATGTCGCGGCGGTGATATCGATCGGTATGGTGTATAACGTCGGCGACTACACCAACGCTGCCGGTGGTGGTATTTTTGAATTTACCGATCAGCAATATTTTACCGGCCTGGTACTCGGCATCATTGGCGCGGGCCTGTTCTGTTCGATAACTGCGCTGATTATTGGCTATATCACTTTCGGTCTCAGAGGGCCTTATTTTGCGATTGGCACGTTGGGTGTTGCGATTGCAGGCGGTGAACTGGTTTCCAACTGGGATTGGGTCGGTGGTGGTCAGGGTATCGCTTTGCCGGTATATCCTGGTGATCTCGATGAAGGCAAGGTTTTCTTTTATTTTCTGTTTGCTGTTACCGGTATCGTGCTTTTTATTTTCCTCAAATGGTTTTATCGAACCCGCTTCGGCGCGGCGATTAATGCAATCCGTGACGACGAAGAAAAAGCCGATGCGATGGGCATACATACCCTACGTTACAAACTCATTACCTGGGCAATCGCAGCCTTTTTTGTGGGTGTCGCGGGTGGTATTTCGGGATTCCAGCTAATTCATTTCGAACCGCTGGAAACAGCATATCAAACCATTAACCTGGGTATTTTTATGGTGGTCTGTGTTTTGCTCGGTGGCAAGGGCACCTTGTGGGGGCCGATTGTTGGCGCCATTTTATTTCATCTTTTCAAAGAAGTGACCTGGAACTATTTTCTGGGCTGGCAGTGGGTGGCGCTCGGTGCGCTAATCATCGTTACAGTGGTTTATTTTCAGGACGGTGTGCTGGGCTGGTTGATGCATAAACGCCCGGAATGGTTTGGTATTCGTGTTGAGAATAAATCAAGCGGGGATGCCAGATGAGCCGTATTATTGAAGTCGAAGGTGTCTCCAAATCCTATGGCGGGGTAGTGGCCAACAAAGATGTTTCGATTACCGTTGAGCGCGGTGGCATTACCGGATTGATCGGGCCGAACGGCTCGGGTAAAACTACCCTGTTTAATTCTATTGTTGGTTACCATCCAATCGACCAGGGTTCAATCAAGTTTGAAGGCAATGAAATTTCGAAGTTACCGGTACAGAAAATTGCACGTCTTGGGTTGCTGCGCACTTTCCAGCAAACGCGCATCTACGGTGCGATGAATTGTGTAGAAAATATGCTCATTTCGTTACCGCATAGAAAAATGAGTTTATTGGATGCTCTCAAAACCAATACCAAAGAGGATTATGATCACGCCGATCATCTGCTTGAATTCGTTGGTCTGTATGAAAAGCGGCTTTTGAAAAGTGGTGACTTATCCTTCGGCCAGCAAAAATTGCTCGAATTCGCCATGGCTCTAATGAATGAACCAACCTGTCTGTTACTCGACGAACCCACTGCCGGCATTAATCCGACCCTGATTAACGGGTTGATCGACCGGCTGCGTCGTGCCAATTCTGAATTCGGCATCACCCTGTTTGTTATCGAGCACAATATGCGTGTGATTATGAATATGGCCGAAACGATTTATTGCCTGGCACACGGCGAGTTACTGGCGCAGGGTACACCAGATCAAATCCAGAATGATCAAAGCGTGATTGACGCTTATCTGGGGGCGCATTAATGGTCAACTCTGAAAGCAATAATGACAATATCCGTGGATATGGCGGTGGTGCCGTTGATGCTGTTATTTCGGTCGATGAAGTTGCACGTCAGGCGGCAGAAATTGCCGAGGATATTACTCTCGACCAACTTGACGAACTGGCGGGTAATGAAGCCCACGTGTCGATCAATAACCTGGTCGCCGGATACGGCCAGATGGAGATATTACATGACCTCAATTTGCGCGTCGGCAAGGCGCAGTCGCTGTGTTTGATAGGACCGAACGGTGCGGGTAAATCGACCATATTGCACGCCATCTTCGGCTTCAATCGTATATTTTCCGGCAGTATTGAAATCGGTTCGGGTAGCGACAGTGTCGATGTCACGCGTTTAACCCCGAACCAGAAACTGGCGCAGGCGGGTATTGCGTATATTCTGCAGGACAAGTCGATATTCCCGGGCATGACCGTCGAAGAAAATCTATGGATGGGTGGTTTTCTCAAAGATAAACCGACTGAAGCCAAGGCTGCCGCTGAAATGGTGTTCGATAAGTATTCGCGTCTGGCTGATCGGCGTAAACACAAGGCTGGCGTACTTTCTGGTGGTGAGCGACGTTTGTTGGAAATCTCCCGTGCACTGGTGATGAACCCTGAAGTCCTGCTGGTGGACGAGCCATCCATTGGACTCGAACCACGCTTTATCGACATGGTTTTCGAAATCCTCGATGATTTACAAAATAACGAAGGCAAGACCATTATTATGGTCGAGCAAAACGCCAAGAAAGGCCTGGAGTTCGCTGACATCGGCTATGTGCTGGTGTCGGGACAGCTGGCGATTGCCGGTAAAGGCGATGACCTGCTCAAGAACCCCAAGGTTGGTGAACTCTTTCTTGGCGGTTAGCTATGTCTGATTCATATCGTATCGCGGTTATACCAGGTGATGGTATCGGCAAGGAGGTTGTTCCCGAAGGCATTAAAGTTCTCGATGCCGCAGCCGCAGTGTTTAATATCAACATCGATTGGCAGTGGTTCGACTGGAGCTGTGAAACTTATTTGCAGCAAGGCTCAATGATGCCGGATGATGGCATCGCGCAACTTCGAGACTTCGACTCCATTTTTTTGGGTGCGGTGGGTTTTCCTTCTGTACCCGATCATATTTCACTCTGGGGCTTGTTGATTCCCATTCGCCGCGAGTTTCAACAATACATCAATTTACGCCCAGTGCGTTTGTTTGAAGGCATGGCCTGTCCATTGGTTGATAGGCAGCCAGGGGATATCGATTTTTATGTTGTGCGTGAAAACAACGAAGGTGAATATTCGAATGTTGGCGGTCGATTATATGAAGGCAGCGAAGATGAAATTGTCATGCAGCAGTCCATCTTTACACGTAAAGGTGTAAACCGGGTATTGAAATATGCTTTTGAACTGGCGCAAACCCGACAGGCCAAACATTTAACCTCGGCAACAAAGTCGAACGGCATCATCCATACTATGCCATTCTGGGATGAATGTGTCGAAGCCATGGCCGGTAATTATCCAGATATAAATGTCGATAAGTATCATATAGATATTCTCTGTGCGCATTTTGTTAATCGCCCTGAGATATTTGACGTAGTAGTCGGTTCGAATTTATTTGGTGATATCCTTTCCGACCTGGGACCCGGCATAACAGGCACTATTGCTATAGCACCGTCGGCAAATATTAATCCTGAACGAGCTTACCCCTCCATGTTTGAGCCGGTACATGGCTCTGCTCCTGATATTGCGGGGCAGGGTATTGCCAACCCTGTCGGCCAGATTTGGTCAGGAGCGATGATGCTGGAGCATCTCGGGCATCGCGATGCACACGATGCCGTTATCAAAGCTATCGAAGATACTATTCGCGAGCGAGACAGCCTGACCCCGGATATGGGTGGTGATGCGAGTTGTGCGCAGTGCGGTGAGGCGATTTCCAGACGGCTATCCAAGCAGTACAAAAATAATACTTAAGGTAATGAAACTGATACCGGTAAATTCGCCACGTGTAATTTTCTCCCGAAAGAAAAATACGGTTGCTACGAAGGTAAACAGCAGTTCAATCTGTCCTAACGCACGTACATAAGTTGCGTTCTGCAAGGTGAAGGCAGTAAACCAGCCTATCGAGGTTAATCCTCCACTGAGGCCAACCGCGGCGGCGGGTCGCCAGTGGATAAAAACTTTAGCAAAATTACCCCGGTCACGTGAGAACATCCACATTCCCATAATCACAGTTTGCAAAAACAGCACGATAAACAGGGTAAAGGAGGCTGAGAGCAGGTAGTCATCGAGTTGGAGTGACAACGATGCTGCGCGAAAGAAGACCACACTGGCGCCCAGCCAGGCGGCGCAGCTCAGCCCGATTAAAGTTGATTTTTGCCAAAGCCCTGATAACAGGGTGTTTAATGTGAGATGGGATTGTGCAGCGCTGAGGATGATCAAACCAACAGAGCTCAAGGCGATGGCGAAAATTATTGTTCTGGTTAATTCGTCGCCCAGTAGCAACAGACCGAAAATGGCAACCATGACGGTTTCCAGTTTAGAGAAGGTAGTACCAACAGCAAAGTTGTGGAATGAAAAAAGCCATAATAAGAAAACTGTGAAAAGAATCTGGCACAGACCACCGGCCATACTGTATAAAAGGAACTCGGTGCTTATATCAGGCAGGTTTCCACCACTGTATATGTACAATCCAACCAGGTAAACAAAAGCCACGGGCAATGCATAGACAAAGCGAACATATGCCGCGCCTAATGTAGACAAACGGCCTTGCAGATGTTTCTGTAATGCCGAGCGGATATTTTGAAAAAATGCCGCGGCTATAGTTAGCGGGATCCAGAGTTCCAATTGAGTGACGGGTTTATTTTTGTTATGTCAAGAATACCACGGTATGGGCGTGATGAATCGTTCCCCTACAATTGTGGTTAGTTCTGGGGTAACCTCTTTGCTCTTTTTTATAATCCCAAAAGTATGCTGGAAATAAGACTATTCCGTGACGATGATGAACCCGAGGTCATTCAGTTATGGCAAGACTGTAAACTGATCGTGCCCTGGAACGATCCGCAAAAGGATATCCAACGTAAACTGGATGCTGGTGCGGATTTGTTTCTCGTTGGTGAATACGATTCTTTATTGGTGGCCAGTGTTATGGGTGGTTATGATGGGCACCGGGGATGGGTATATTACCTGGCAGTTGCACCAATGTTTCGCAACCGTGGTTTTGCTCATGCAATGATGGCGAAGATGGAGAGTCGGCTGGTAGCACTGGGGTGTCCAAAAATTAATTTGCTGGTGCGCAATACCAATGCCGAAGTCATGGAACTTTACCAGTCACTTGGCTATAGCATCGACCAGACCGTGAGCCTGGGCAAGCGGCTCATTCCTGATGACTAGATGACGATATCGAGAAACCTCTTAATCGCCCTGTGTGCGACTTTTGTTTCGTTTTGCACTCTGTATACACCGCAACCTATGCTGCCGCTGCTTGCGAATCAATTTCATATCTCGTCGAGCGATGCTGGCTTGTTGATGACCGCTACCATGTTGCCGCTTGGACTGGCGCCAATCGTTTATGGTTATTTTCTTCAGGCCATTCCGGCCAAACTAATGCTGACAGTAGCACTTGCTCTGCTTATGCTCGACCAGCTTGCGTTTTACCTGGCCACCGAGTTTTGGCATTTGCTGTTGCTACGCGGTGTTCAGGGTTTATTGCTTCCGGCTATTTTCACCGCCCTGATGACTTACTGCGCGAGTATGGTGGCAGTGCGTCAGGTTCGTCGGGTCATGGGATTTTATATCGCTGCTACGATTCTTGGTGGTTATTTGGGACGGGTGATTGGAGGCTATTTCGCCAGTGATTATGCCTGGCAAACCGCTTACCTGGTGATGGGATTTGTGTTGTTAGTTCCGATTGTATTGATGGGCTTCGCCAAAGCTGATGCCGAGATCAGTTTTGAGAGGCTGGATGTTCGCAGTATTTCCCGTGTGCTCAGTGAGCGAAATTACCGCCTGGTTTTTCTGGCGCTGGCGGCTATTTTTTTTGTGTATGCAGGAATATTGAACTTAATACCGTTTAGACTCTACCAGCTGGATCAGTCAGTCTCGCCCTTTTCAATTTCCAACCTGTATATTGGTTACCTTATCGGTATTCCGATTGCATTATTTTCTCAGTCATTTTCAGATTACATCGGTGATGAACGGCGTAGTCTGATGTTTGGTCTGGGTCTTAATGCCATCGGGTTGCTGGCATTTTTTCTCACCGATATTTCGATATTGTTTCTGATGATGTTTTGCTTTGCGGGTGGTTTCTTTTTCATACACTCAACTTTATCTGGACTGGTGAATCATTTGGCGCTCGAGCATAAGGGCGTCGTCAACGGATTGTATGTTTCGGTTTATTATCTGAGCGGTGCGTTGGCTTCCTGGTTTCCGGGTGTGGTTTACGATGTCTATGGCTGGGAGATGGCGATGCTGTTATTTATCGTCTTACTGGTGTTGGGTGGCTGGTTTATTTCGAGATTACAACTTACTTCACTCATCCCCCCAGAGTAATTTGCCGCAGTTTTCGATTCTATAACCGCCCAGTTCATTGGCCATCTGCTGCCCCTCCTCGGATCCGATTTTTTCGATCAAGTTATGAAACAAATGTCGAAACCAGATATTGCGGGGTATCACAAAATCAAACTGTTCCCATCCCAGGCTGACAAATTCAAGACCGAACTCTCTGGCAGTGGCACGTGTAGCAATTGCGATATCGCACTGTTGCAGGTTAATCGCCGCTGCGGCTTCGCGGTCGGAATGCGATTTTGAGGTTGTATTGAGCATGTCCAGGTTTAAACCATGTTGGCTTAATACTTCTAACAGGAATCGTTGTGAGCCTGATCCTCCCTGGCGTGTATCCCAGCGGTACTGAGTGTCGAATAAATCCAACGTACTGGTTGTATGCCCTTGCAGTGAGCTTTTAATAACCAGTCCCTGTTCACGTTGGAAAGCATGGATCAGCACCCAGTTGTGGCTAGCTGGATATTGCTGGAGCAGGGAGGGGTGCCGGATAGTGCTTTCCTGCGCCGGTCCCCAGTGCAGGCAACTAACATCGGCGCGGTTGGCGTTGAGTAGTTCCAGACCTGTGCGCGTGGTGGCATTGGAATAGGTGATGATCGCCTTATTACCTAACGAAACAGAATAGTCGTTGATCAGCCGGTAAAGCAGTGGATCATCGTCACCGGCGATAATCAGGCGGTCGCGTAGCAGGCCGTTGTGGGTTGAATCGAGCATCCATTTATCGATCAATTCTTTGGGGAACATCCATTTCCCGGTGACTCTGGTGGCAGGTATGACGCCACGGTTGACCATGTCGTAAATCTTTTTTTCGTTTAAATGCAGATAACCCGAAACCTGTTTGACATTCATGAAAACATCAATCGAGCTGTTTGACATTGAAACCATAAAATTAAGCTGACTCTGTTTTGTTTAAAGTTGTTCAAGCAATATACATACCCAAACTACAAATATCAGGATCATCCGTGATTCAGTCCTGATCAAATTGATAATAGCTTACTGGGCATATTAAACTGGGTCGAATTGTCGCACGTCATAGAACCGATGGGACAATATGCTCCATAATCATTCGAAGACAGGCTGTCAATTGCAGCGTTATCGTGACTGAATGATCTGGAATAACTATTGCAAATGATATTCATATTGATTAGTAAACCAACGGGACTTGATGAATGAGCAGGATCCAGTTAGAGGATTTTGATCAAAAACTACCACAGAAGAAAACTGTTTCCGTGATAATGGAAAAGCGGGTTGCCGATAATGCCTGGATCGACTACAGCTACCGCGCCCTCGGCGTTGTGGTTGGCGAAAGTGGTGAGGACAGACAAATCAAAAAAATCTTTACGGATGGCGAAGTTGAACATTATCTGGTGACCGGCTTAACGCTGGAACTCTACGAAGACGAATGTGAAAGTTATTACCATAATTTAATGTCGCCAAAACCAGGGTGCTTCATCGTTGCCGATGAAACCAACGACCTTGATGAGATGCCTTTGCCCTATCTGGTGAGTATGAGTTTCGACGAGGTGCATGCCTATCTCGAAGGTGATGAACAGGTTTACGCGGTGGAAATTCCCGCCGAGCTTTACCAGTGGGCCGAGGCCTTTATTCTGACCCACTATATAGCGACTAAAAAAATCAAACGTAAGCTCAAAAACTGGAAACAGGAATCCAACGCATTATGAGTCAGGATGATAACGAAGCCGTTCTGTCACGCTGGTCGCGGCGGAAATTGCAAAACCAGCAGATTTCGAAAATGGAGCCGCCAGTAGTCGACCAGACACCGGTCGAGCCGGTGCTTACCGATGCCGATATGCCAGCTATCGAAACGCTCGACGAAAGCTCCGATTTCAGCGCGTTTATGTCGTCCGGCGTCAGCGATAAATTACGCAATTTGGCATTGAGGAAAATGTTCCAGACACCTGCCTTTAATATTCGTGACGGCCTCGATGAATACGATGAAGATTTCACCAGTTTCGAAAAACTTGGCGATATCGTCACCTGTGATATGAAGCATCGCATCGAAATGCAGGAGAATAAGAAAATGTATCAAACCAATGCCGACGCCCGTGACGCTGCGCTGTCGATAGTAGACGGTTTCGAAACCAGGCCCACCAGTTTGATTAGCTACCAGTCCGGTGATCGTGTGATTGCTATCGGTGATAATAACGCGCTTACTCGTTGTATGCCGGGAATCAAAATTCCGGCATTGACGCTGGTATCGACGAGTGGAAAATTGCCCGACTCGATTGCAAATTTTCATATCAAACAACGCGACATTCGCATCCAGGGTTATCTGGGAGCTTTCAAAGTCGAACTAGATAATACAAACCAGACTCTGCAAGCCGATATTGTGCTCGACCTCTGCGAAGAGCCAATCAACCAACACGAAGTACTACCGCCCGGCTATTTACACCTGAACATTGCCGAACAAAATCAGCAGGCAATCGAAACACAGGTAGTGGATTTAGTAGGAGAATTTCAAAAACCCAAATACTTTAATTACGATCCATCGATATGCGCGCATGCAGTAAACGGTGTAACGGTATGTAGCCACTGTATCGATGCCTGCCCGGCGGCGGCGATTCATAGCAGGGGTGAACAGATCGAAGTGACGCCTTTCCTCTGCCAGGGCGGTGGAACTTGCGCCAGCGTTTGTCCTTCGGGCGCTATCCAATACGCCTACCCGTGCCTTGCCGACAGTGGCAACCAGCTACGAATGATGTTGCAGGCTTATCGCCAGCAACAGGGCGGGCAGGCGATTGTAATGTTTCATAGCCAGGCCTTTGCACCACAGGATTTATTGCAGTTGCATGGCAATCTATTACCTCTGCGGGTAGAAGAGCTAGGCAGTGTTGGTATGGAGCTTTGTCTGTCGGCATTCGCTTACGGCGCCTCGCAGGTGGTACTAATGGCGGATGATGCCGTGCCAGTGCTGTCCTTAAAACAACTTAACCGACAGCTTGAGTGGTTACAGGTTTTGCTGCGGCAACTGGGTATGAAGTCACAACAGTTGAGCATTCAGTCGAGCCGGAAAAAACTGGTGATAGTAGACGATGCCATATCAGTCGAAGCTTCGGAACAGGGTATGCCGGAGCAAAAACGCAACGCCATGTATCAGGCGCTCGATCATTTAGTGGCCAAGCTAAACTGCGATCAGGTGACGGCAGAGTTGCCTGCGGGTGTGCCATTTGGTTCGGTTTTGATCGATGAGAGCAAATGTACCTTGTGTATGTCCTGTGTTGGAGCTTGTCCTGGAAGAGCTCTGCAGGATGGTTCGAATCGTGAAGTGCCGGAGTTATTTCTTATCGAGGGTCATTGTATTCAATGCGGCGCTTGCTCCCAGACCTGTCCAGAGCTAGCCATTACGCTGATACCGCAACTGATACTCGACCGCGAAAACCGTAATCGTGGGCGTGTCCTGAATCGGGACGAAGCCTTCGCATGTATCGAGTGCGGTAAGCCTTTCGCACCCAGTTCGGTGATCGGTAAAATGCAGGGGCAGTTAAAAGAGCACCCTATGTTTGATAGCGTTCGCGCACTCGATCGCTTGAAGATGTGTGGAGACTGCCGGGTGACCGATATTGTCCAGGATTCCGAAGCATTAAAGGGTGATTTTGACCCGCTTAAATAGAGAATGGCCGATTCCATACCCGTAATGGTTATTTTTTGTCATATTTTTCCCGACGGGCCGGGTATGCAGGTTGCTATATGAGTATAAACAATGAAACCAAAGACATGACATCGGCAGCGACTGCTTTAAATATCGAGGCAAATGAGCTAGCGGACACAGGTTCGGCGGCTGGTTATGTCGAGCAAGAACAACGCTACCGTGCTTCGGCTTATGGGCTGCTTGCGGCGCTGTTACGTGCATCGCCAGACCAGGCCATGCTTGATCATTTAGCTGGCTTGAGTGGTGGGGGTGAATCCGAGGGCGATGATTTAATGCTGGCCATGTCTGCTCTGGCGCTTTCCGCTAAACACCACAGTACGGCCGTCATTGAGGATGAATTTCATGAGTTATTTATCGGCCTGGGTAAAGGCGAAGTTGTGCCATACGCTTCCTGGTATTTGACCGGGTTTTTAATGGAACAACCACTGAGCGATTTACGCACAGACCTGGCCCACCTTGGTTTTGCGCGCAGCGAAGATGTCGCCGAACCCGAAGACCATGCCGCAGCATTGTGCGAAGTGGTTTCTATTATGATTGGTGATGCCACCGATCTGGCGGTA
>JAAENK010000003.1 GCA_024224415.1 Gammaproteobacteria bacterium
AATAGCGGCGGTAATCACCATACTGCTGCTTGCAAGACACTGGCCGAGTACCTATAGTTTTTTAATTATTATTCTGCCGCTGGTAGCACTCGGAATCTATGACATGCGACAGCGTAATCACACGATTTTGCGTCTTTACCCAGTTATCGGCCACTTGCGTTTTTTGTTTGAATCGATACGCCCGGAAATCCAGCAATATTTTGTTGAATCCGATACCAACGGCCAACCGATTAGCCGGGAGTTCCGTAATCTGGTTTATCAGCGCGCCAAGGGAGTTCGCGACACACGCCCTTTTGGTACTGTGTTTGACGTCTACCGCGACGGATATGAATGGATTAATCACTCGCTTTCTCCCAGACCCGCACAGCAAAAAGACCCACGAGTTTCTTTCGGTGGCAAAGATTGCATGCAGCCCTATGAGGCATCGCCACTAAACATTTCCGCGATGAGCTTTGGCGCCCTGAGTCGCAATGCCATTATGGCGCTAAATAAGGGTGCAAATGACGGGGGCTTCGCCCACAACACCGGTGAAGGTGGCATAAGTCCCTATCACCTGAAGTATGGCGGCGATCTGGTATGGCAGATTGGTACCGGTTATTTCGGGTGTCGCACCCCGGATGGAGATTTTGATGAGGTCCAGTTCTCGGAGCAAGCCGGCCAGCCGGTGGTAAAGATGATCGAAATCAAGCTTTCCCAAGGTGCAAAACCGGGACATGGGGGCATATTGCCAGCGGCTAAATTGACACAGGAAATTGCTGATATACGTCATGTGCCAATGGGACAGGACGTGGTATCCCCACCTACCCATACGGCATTCTCTTCCCCGCTTGGCTTACTCCAGTTTGTGACCAGGTTGCGTGAACTTTCGGGTGGAAAGCCTGTTGGATTTAAACTCTGTATTGGTAGAAAAGTTGAGTTTCTAGCGATTTGCAAGGCCATGCTGGAGACAGGTGTCACGCCAGATTTTATTACCCTGGATGGCTCGGAGGGTGGTACCGGCGCTGCACCCTTCGAATTTTCCAATTCGGTTGGAACTCCGTTGCGAGAAGGTCTTGTGTTTGCCAATAACGCTTTGCTTGGCACAGCGTTGCGCAGTTCAATACGCATTATCGCTGCTGGCAAGGCAATGTCAGCCTTCCACGTGCTGCGACTGTTGGCCTTGGGCGCAGACACGGTTAATGTAGCTCGGGCGATGATGTTTGCACTGGGTTGTATTCAATCTCGCCACTGCAACCGGGATACCTGCCCGACGGGGGTCGCTACCCAGAACCCAGCACGTTACCAGGCGCTGGATGTTGATCTTAAGGCAACCCGGGTAGCAAACTATCATGCGGCGATGATTGAAAACCTGATGGAGCTGACTGCGGCAGCTGGTCTCAAAGGTCTTGAGGAATTGCAGCCCCGGCACATTAAACGGCGCGTGTATGGTACCGATATCAGACACTACGCTGAACTTTACCCGGGTATCTCGGATGGGTGTTTACTCACGGAGAACGGCATTCCAGAATCCTGGCGAGATGACTGGTTGCAGGCGAAATCCAGCCGCTGGTAAATAGTATTGGGAACGAGGGATTTCCCGTTAGCAGGCACTCAAAACTAAGAACTCAGTGACGACAAACGAAACGGAGACCTGACAAAGCAACTATCAAATATCAGCACAGAAATGAATTTGCATGTGCTCGCTTGCAATCTCAAACGAATGATGTCGATACTTGGGCCGAGTAATTTGATTGCCGCAATGGGAGCATAGGGCTCACATCCTTATCTCCAAAAAATAGACTGAATATGGACGAATCCCTCGCCGAATTTCACGCAAGTGGTTGATTTCAAAGGAGAAAAATGGTGGGCCCGGGAGGACTTGAACCTCCGACCAATGGATTATGAGTCCACTGCTCTAACCAACTGAGCTACAGGCCCCCTGATGCGTCTTTTTGACGCCATGCTGCGTTGGAATTTGTAAGTGCTTGGTCACGTAGCATTAAGCTACACTCCCGGCGCAATTACAAATTCCGCCTTGCCCGACGCTAAAAATCCTGCGTCAAACTAATTCCGCAGGATTATTGCGAGTGCGAATTGTAACGAAAACTTAATCGGCGTCAATAAAACTTCTTAATTGTTCAGAGCGGCTGGGGTGACGTAGTTTACGCAGCGCCTTGGCTTCGATTTGACGGATGCGTTCGCGGGTGACGTCGAACTGTTTGCCGACTTCTTCGAGTGTGTGGTCGGTGTTCATGTCGATGCCGAAGCGCATGCGTAGTACCTTGGCTTCTCTCGGTGTCAGGCTGGAGAGTATTTCACGAGTTGACTCGGAGAGGCCGGCATTGGTGGCGGTGTCAGCCGGCAATGCAACGTTGGTGTCTTCGATGAAATCACCCAGGTTTGAATCTTCATCGTCACCGATGGGGGTGGCCATGGAGATGGGTTCCTTGGATATCTTGAGTACCTTGCGCACCTTATCTTCGGGTAGTTCCATGCGTTCCGCGAGTTCTTCAGGCTGCGGTTCACGGCCTAGTTCCTGCAACATCTGACGCGAGATGCGATTCAGTTTGTTGATGGTTTCGATCATGTGCACCGGAATACGGATGGTGCGCGCCTGGTCGGCAATCGAGCGTGTAATCGCCTGGCGTATCCACCAGGTGGCGTAGGTGGAGAATTTGTAACCACGACGATATTCGAATTTGTCTACTGCCTTCATCAGGCCGATGTTGCCTTCCTGGATGAGGTCGAGGAATTGCAGCCCGCGATTGGTGTACTTTTTGGCGATGGAAATCACCAGACGCAGGTTGGCCTCGATCATTTCTTTCTTGGCGCGACGCGCCTTGGCTTCGCCGATGGACATCTTGCGATTGATTTCCTTGATTTCATGAATCGTCAAATGCGATGCCTTTTCGATATTCTTCAGACGTTTCTGATAACGCTGTATTTCTTCCAGCGCCTCACCTAACGCGGCTGAGTAATCTTCATTGGCCTCGATATGGGCCGTGAGCCAGTCGAGGTTGGTTTCGTTGGATTTGAAGGTTTCAATAAACGCCTTGCGCGGCATACGCGATTGTTTGACGCAGATGTTTAGAATCGTGCGTTCATTGGTGCGAATGCGATTGATGATACCTTTGAGATTGGCGCTGAGTCGGTCGATGAATAATGGCAATAGTTTGATTTCCATTAATTCGGTGACGGCCTTGCTCATATTGCGTTCATAGGCCTTGTTGTCATCCTTTTGCATGGCTTCCATGGCCTTTTCGAATGACTTTTCAATCTTCTTGAAGCGCTTTTTCGCCTCTTCTGGATCGGGACCTGTGTCTTCGACCTCGGCGTCTTCATCGTCTTCGGTATTTTGTGCGGCTGCGGGCAGGGGGATGGCGTTTGGATCTTCGTTGGGATCGACATATCCCACCAGCAGATCGCTGAGTTTGGCTTCTTCTTCGCGTACTTCGTTATAACGTTCAAGAATCATACGCATGGTATCGGGATAGCGTGCCAGTGAGCTCATGGCCTGGTTGAGGCCGTTTTCGATGCGACGCGCAATTTTGATTTCGCCTTCGCGAGTTAGTAGCTCGACAGTACCCATCTCGCGCATATACATACGCACTGGATCGGTGGTGCGGCCGAATTCGCTATCGAGTGAGGCCAGCGCTGCTGCAGCTTCTTCAGCGGCATCTTCGTCGGGCTCGGTCTCGGTGTCGTTGAGTATTTCGTTGCTTTCCGAAGGTGCCGATTCATGGACTTTAATGCCCATGTCGTTAATCATACGGATGATATCTTCGATTTGCTCAGGTTCAACAATGCCCTCGGGCAGATGATCGTTTACCTCGGTATAGGTTAGAAATCCCTGCTCCTTGCCTTTGGCAATTAATTCTTTTAGACGTGATTGCTGATCTTGATCCATGGTGCCTCGATAAAACGAAAAAGTACAAATTAACTTACCAGTATATAAGGTTTTTTTCAGGTTTTCCAAGCTATTAGCTTGCCTTATCGGGATTTAGTGAATAATTGTTTGTGTTCGAGCTTTTCGTCTGCGGAAAGCGTATCACCCGATTGTAATTTGGCGATTAACTGTGCCCGGCGCAAGGTGATATATTTGTTTTGCAAAGCCTGCAGACTATCATCGAACATGAGATCGATACTTTCCTCATTTTCCATCGCTGGCTGGACAGCGGCGAGTTGGTATAAATGTAATTTGTGGTCGCTTTCCTTGAACCTGTCTAACAGGTTCTGGGTGCTAATGTTGGGTTCTTCATGTATCACATCAAGTAGCTGCAGGAGTAAATCCACACCAGGTATGCCGATATCGGCAAGATGGTTTTGCGAGCCAGTTTGACTGCCCAGCTGAGGTTTCTGGAGAAGTAAGTTGATCGCCAGTTTTATCGGTGTCCAGCGGTTTTCGGGGATAACGGTTTTGACTTCGGCTGTTGTGGGCTTTTCTCCGAGCACTTTCAGCAGGCGCATGTCCAGACTCACCGAGAGTCGTCGTTCCACTTCGCCGAGTATTTGATCTTTCAGGCTTTGTAGCGGAATCTGACTAAAGTAGGGACGCAGTCGGTCAAGAAATTGTGATTTACCCTCAGGGTTACGAACATCACATTCGGCCAACAGTGTTTTAAATAAAAATTCAGTAAGCGTGGCGGACTGCTCAGTCTGCTCAGCGAAGGCCTGATTGCCAAATTGTTGAATAAAACTGTCTGGATCGTGGCCCTCTGGTAGAAACAGAAATCTTGCTAGCCGTCCTTCCTTTAAGGATGACAGGCATTGCTCCAGTGAACGCCATGCCGCCTTCCTGCCAGCGGTGTCGCCATCGAAGCAAAACACCAGGGTTTTGCAGCTACGAAATAATTTTTCGATTTGTGCGTTATTGATCGCAGTGCCGAGCGTTGCTACTGCGGTCTTAACACCATGTTCGGCCAGCGCGACGACATCCATGTAACCTTCGGTGACGAATATCTGCTCTATATTGGTAACGGCTTTTTTGAGTTCATACAATCCGTATATTTCATCGCCTTTGTGGAATATCGTGGTTTCGGGTGAGTTCAGGTATTTGGGGTTATCTGCGGCGTCAACAACACGGCCACCAAAGGCAATGGTGCGGCCTCTGCGATCACGGATCGGAAACATGAGTCGATTGCGAAAACGATCATAGTGTTGGGCATTGTCTTTTTCGATGAGCATGCCACCCTCGATCAGTAACTTTTGTTCACCCTGCAAATTTCGCCAGCCTGATGGGGCGTAACCCATAGCGTAGTCTTTGGCGGTTTGTCCGCTGATGCCACGTTGCTTGAGGTATTCGATGACAACCTGGTTTTGTTTGAGTTGTTGCCGGAAGTAATCGCTACACAGTTGCAGCGATTGGTAAAGCAATTCCATGCCTGGAGTGGACTGTCGTGGTGCCTGGCCCTGTTCGTATGGTACTTCGAGTCCAATGCTTTGCGCGAGGCTTTCGATTGCTTCGACGAATTCCATGTGATCGTAATCCATCAGGAAACCAATAGCATTGCCGGACTGCTGGCAACCAAAGCAGTGGAAAAACTGTTTGTTCTGGCTGACCGAAAATGATGCTGATTTTTCGTTGTGGAAAGGGCAGCAGGCCCAGTACTCGCTGCCTTTTTTCTTTAACGGTACGCGGCTATCGACAACTTCAATAATATCGATGCGGTTGAGTAAGTCATCTATAAAGCTACGTGGGACTCTGCCAGACATGGAGGTTTAGCCGTTATCGACACCAATCGGATAATGTTTGCTCAAGCAAGTCTGGGTCGTAGTCGACAGTAACAAAAGCCCGCCCCAGTTCTTTTAATAATACAAACTTTATCGAGCCATTAACTGCTTTTTTATCGATAGCCATGGCGTGCATGTATTGCTCTATGGTCATTTTGGACGGCGATTTTATCGGCAACGCGCATTGTTCGAGCAATGATACGATGCGTTTTCTTATATTGTCGTCGATCCGCCCCATTCGTTGTGAAAGGTCGATAGCCATGAGCATTCCCGTAGCAACGGCTTCACCGTGTAACCAGTTGCCATAACCCATCGTAGCTTCGATAGCGTGGCCGAAGGTGTGGCCCAGGTTTAATATCGCGCGAATGCCAGATTCCCGTTCATCCTGCTGGACGATGATTGCTTTGGTTCGGCAGGAAACCAGGATGGCTTCGGCAATTAAATTGCGTTCTCGATTGATCAGTCCCTGGATATTTTGCTCTAGCCAGTCGAAGAATGATTTGTTAAATATAAGTCCGTACTTGATAACCTCGGCGAGTCCTGCGCTTAGCTCACGATCAGGTAATGTATCGAGTGTCGTGGTATCGATAATGACGCATTGGGGTTGGTAAAACGCGCCAATCATATTTTTTCCCTGCGGGTGATTGACACCAGTTTTGCCACCGACTGATG
The DNA here is from genome assembly GCA_024224415.1 of Gammaproteobacteria bacterium. Taxonomy (GTDB): domain Bacteria; phylum Pseudomonadota; class Gammaproteobacteria. The sequence continues at coordinate 6,382 of JAAENK010000003.1, forward strand.
AATCGGCCTGAGAGAGCAAAGTTGTGGGTATTTGAATAAAGTTAACACCACGCTGGTAAATGGCGGCGGCAAATCCGGTAATGTCACCGACTACACCACCACCGAGGGCGACCAAAGTGGTTTGTCTGTCATGTCTTTGAGTCAGTAGTGTTTCAATAATTGTCATCACTGAATCAATGGTTTTGAATTGCTCTCCGTCATCGAGAATAACAACATCGAAGCGAATATTCTGGGTAGTGAGAGAAGTTACGATGTTTTGCAAATAAATAGGTGCAACCGTAGAGTTTGATACGATAATGGCTGAGTTACCCTGGACGTGATTGCAAAGTAATTTTGCATCTTCAAGCAGGCTGGTACCAATGTATATTGGATAACTTCGATCACCCAGGTCAACGGTTAATGTGTGATTCAGCTCCATAGCTTAACGCAGACTCTCCGGTAGTTGATTAATAATATCCGAGGCTAGCCTTCGCGCCTGTCTGCGGTCGGTTTTTACTGCCAGATCGGCCAGGTCGAGATAAATAGGTCGGCGCGACTTGAGTAGCTCTTCGAGTCTTTCTCGTGGGTTCTCGGTTTGCAAAAGGGGTCTTTTTTTGTCACGTCTTAGTCGGTGTAATTGCTGATTGACCGAGGTATCGAGGAAAATAATAAATCCATGTGAGCGCAGAAGAGATTGGTTGGTTTTACTCATCACCGAGCCTCCACCAGTGGCAATGACGTTATTATCGCGGCTCAACAATTCCTGCAGCGCAGCGGCCTCTCGATCCCGAAAACCTTGCTCGCCTTCGATATCAAATATTCGAGCAATGTCCACACCGGTTCTTTCTTCGATGTAATGGTCACTGTCCTGAAACTCCCGGTTGAGCATTTTGGCAATAGCACTGCCGATAGTGGATTTACCTGAACCCATCGGCCCAACCAGAATAATGTTTCTCGTACTCATATCGATATCATACTAGAAATGAGTAGCCTGAGTAGACCTGGTGTGATTTAGGCCGTCAAAAAAAAAGGCAGCTTATAGCTGCCTTTGAATCGACTGGAGGATATTGTTGTTATCGGACATTCAGGGTTGCACCCTGTAATATCTTCGGTGTAACAAAGATTAATAACTCGGAGCGATCATCGACTGTTGAGGTTGTTCTAAATAGAACACCTACTATCGGGAGATCACTAAAGAATGGCACGCGAGTGACCTGGCTAGATTGAATCGTTTCATAAATACCACCAAGCACAACGGTTTGCCCATTGTCGACCAGTAATTGTGATTGTACTTCACGAGTGTCGATACTCGGTGCGGATAGGCCAGCACCAAATGAAACCTGTTCTCCCCGTGAATCTTTATGGACATCGAGATCCATGATTACCCGGTCATCCGGGGTTATCTGCGGAGTTACTTCCAGAGATAACACTGCTTTTCGAAACTTAAGCGTTGCATCACCATCGTCGAGTTCGAGATAGGGAATTTCTACACCTTGCTCAATGCGGGCAGTATGGGAATCTGCAGTAATGACACGAGGGCTTGATACGACTTCGCCACGCCCTTCTATTTGTGCGGCTGACAGTTCCATTTCAAGCAATGTTCCTAGAGGTAATCTCGCCAATGCCAGCGCGAAAGAACCAGCGGGGTTTTGAACGGGAAGATTTACGTTTAAAGCGTCGTTACCAATATCCAGAGTCGAGTTGTTCACCAAATCCTCGATACCTTCCAGTGAACCCGTAGTGGTTGCCGAATCTCCGGTTGTGACTGTGCCTATAGCATCACTGTTACTGTCCCGGCTAACACCAAATCTAACACCGAGTTCCTTACTAAAATCGTCACTGGCGATAACCACTCGTGATTCGATTAATACCTGTCTTACAGGAACATCCAGCTCGGAG
>JAAENK010000004.1 GCA_024224415.1 Gammaproteobacteria bacterium
AGGAAATCGTAGAAAGACAGCAATTTGCTCAGTCGCTGGGTTTCAAGGGTGAGTTGGAAGCCTGGGATTACGCTTACTACAGCGAAAAACTCAAGCAGCAACGTTATAAAATATCCGATGAAGATCTCAAACCCTATTTTTCCGATCATCAGGTTATTAGCGGTCTACTGGACATCGTTAAAAAACTCTATAGCGTCGATATAACCAGACGAAACGACGCCATAGATGTGTGGGACGAGAGCGTCAGTTTTTATCAAATACAGGACCAGAGTGGTGAAATCATTGGTTTATTTTACCTCGATCTCTACGCACGCGAACATAAGCGTGGTGGCGCCTGGATGGATGAATGCATTAACCGCTATAGGATCGATAATAAAACCCAAATACCAGTAGCGTATTTGACCTGTAATCTAACGCCGCCGATAGGTGACGAACCTGCGTTATTTACCCACGACGAAGTCATCACCCTGTTTCATGAATTTGGTCATGGTTTGCATCATTTGCTGACTAAAATTGACGTGCCAGAAGTAGCCGGTATTAATGGCGTCGAGTGGGATGCGGTCGAGTTACCCAGCCAGTTTATGGAAAATTTTTGCTGGCAGAAGCAAGCATTGCGACTATTCGCCAGACACTATCAAAGCGGTGAAGCTTTGCCGGACAGCCTGTTTGAAAAAATGACAGCGGCGAAGAATTTTCAATCCGCATTACAAATGCTTCGACAAATTGAATTTGCATTGTTTGATATTAAACTGCATCAGCAAACTACGATAAACAATGCGGCCCAGATCCAGCAAATACTAGATCTGGTGAGGGAACAGATATCAGTAGTTAAGACGCCTGTTAACAACCGTTTCCAACATGGCTTTTCGCATATTTTTGCAGGTGGCTATGCCGCGGGTTATTATAGTTACAAATGGGCTGAAGTATTGTCCGCTGACGCTTTTTCCGCATTTGAAGAAGAGGGCGTCTTTAATCCAGAAACAGGACAAAGGTTCCTTAACTGTATACTTGAAATGGGTGGTTCGCGGCCTGCGATGGAGTCATTTCGCTGCTTTCGAGGCCGACAACCGAATATAGAAGCGCTGCTACGTCATAGCGGCATAACAAGCCAGGAATTATGAGTATAAAAATACTAATCAGCCTGCTGGCGGTCTTATGGATCAATACATTGCAGGCACAGGAAACCGAGGATAACAAGCAGGTACGCTATGTCACCGATCAGTTACGTCTTTCTCTTTATCAACAGGCGGATTCCCAGAGTAAAGTCATACAGTTGCTCAGTTCTGGAGATAAACTGGTGGTGGAAGAAATAGCAGGACCCTACGCAAAAGTGGTTACACCGGCCGGTAATCGAGGCTGGGTAAAGCGCGGTTTTCTGGTTTCAGATCCAACCGCAGGACTACTGTTGAAGGATTTGGAGCAACAAAATGAACTGCTCAAACGCGAACTGGAAAAACTCAACGATAGTAAGATAGTTATCGATCAATACGAAAAAGACATGGATAACATGAGTCAGACAATCGACAATCTCGAAACTGAAAAGTTAACGGTGGAACAAACTGTCGTCGAGCTCAAACAACAGGCGGAAGAAAAGCTACAACAGGAAAAAGCCAAACCGGCACTGGCTTCACTGATTAAGATAGGCAGAATTTACTGGCACTATATATTATTGGTAATGTTTGGTGTGATGTTAATTGGTTTTATCATCGGTAAGCAAATCACCGAATCCTCCATTAAAAAGAAATTCCATGGCATTAAAGTCTGGTAGGCTGGTTAAGGCGCCACAAAAACCAGTGGTACGGTAATGGCATATCGTGACCTCAGAGACTTCATCGCTCAGCTCGAACAGGCAGGCGATTTAAAGCGTATCAGTCAAAAAATAAGCCCAAACCTGGAAATTACTGAAATCTGTGATCGCACACTGCGTGCCAAAGGTCCGGCCTTACTTTTCGAGAAAGCAGGTGATAGCAATATTCCATTACTCGGTAACCTGTTTGGAACCGAGCAGCGCGTCGCTCAGGCGATGGGTGAAAATCAGGCCACAGCATTGCGCGAGATAGGACGCTTGTTGGCCTTTCTCAAAGAACCCGAACCACCGAAAGGCTTTAAAGAAGCAATGAAATCACTGCCGATATATCGAAAAGTGCTTGATATGTCGCCCAAAACTATCAAAAATCCGAAATGCCAACAAACCATAATAAAGAATGACGATGTAGATTTATCGATTTTGCCTATTCAGACCTGCTGGCCGGGCGATGCAGGCCAACTGATCACATGGGGCCTGGTGACAACCCGAGGACCACTAAAACCACGCGATAATCTGGGCATTTACCGGCAACAGGTGATTGACCGAAATAAAGTCATAATGCGTTGGCTCTCGCATCGCGGTGGAGCTCTCGACTATAAAGAGTGGTTGCAGCAAAATCCAGATCAACCTTTCCCGGTCTCTGTGGTACTAGGTTGTGATCCGGCGACCATACTAGCCGCGGTCACGCCAATCCCCGATAGCTTGTCGGAATATGCTTTCGCCGGCCTGCTTCGAGGCAGTAAGACCGAAGTGGCAAAGTCGCTTTTGTCCGATTTACTGGTGCCGGCACGCGCTGAAATTATTCTCGAAGGACATATATATCCCGGAGAAGAAGCTGAAGAGGGACCTTTTGGTGATCATACCGGGTATTACAATGAAACCGAGTATTTTCCGGTA
>JAAENK010000005.1 GCA_024224415.1 Gammaproteobacteria bacterium
CAACGATATGGATTTGATCATCACCGAAGGTCGCGCCATAGTAGGTAGTGCAACGAAAGAAATAATGCAACAAATACTGGACAATTATAATACCGGTATCAATGTCGTTACCGTCAATATGGATGAAGCGCAACCGCCTGAAGAAGTACAGGATGCTTTCAACGATGCCATCAAGGCGCGTGAGGATGAGCAGCGTATTATTAACGAGGCCAATGCTTATCGTAATGACGTCGTGCCGAAGGCTCGCGGTGAGGGCGAAGGTTTACTGGAGCAAGCCGAAGCTTACAAAACCCGCGTAGTTAAATCAGCACAAGGTGAAACCAACCGTTTCGACCAGTTACTGGCTGAATATCAGCGTGCCCCCGAAGTGACGCGTGAACGTCTTTATATAGACACTATAGAGTCGGTATTGGCACGTTCGCCCAAAGTCATGATTGATATCGACAATGGTAATAACCTGATGTTCCTGCCGCTTGACCAGTTGCTCTCGGGTCGTAGTGCAACCAGCCAGGCACCTTCCAGTCGTTTATCTGGCAGCAGTAACAGCAATAGTTCATTAATAGACGAGTTTAACAGTAGTCGTTCAAGAAGTCGGGAGACACGCCAATGAATAGCAACATGAAATTTGGTTTTGTCGTACTTGCTGTAGCCGCTATTGTGGTATCGATGTCGACCTTTATCGTACACGAACGCGAGCTTGCAATTAAATTTAAACTTGGTGAAATCGTCGAATCGGACTACGAGCCTGGTATTTATTTCCAGGTGCCTCTTATTAACAATGTGCGTAAGTTCGATAGTCGCATCCTGACCATGGATACGCCGTCCGAGCGTTTTTTGACGGCCGAGAAAAAGAATGTCATCGTCAACTCCTTCGTCAAGTGGCGCATAACCGACCCGAAGACTTTCTATACATCGACCGGCGG
>JAAENK010000006.1 GCA_024224415.1 Gammaproteobacteria bacterium
AAACACATACCGATCGAGGTATCGCTTTTGACACTGTAGTCAATGGTATATCCAGGGCATTAAAAGATGGCGAAGAAAAGCTTGGCATCAGCAGTGAATTAATTATGTGTTTTCTTCGACACCTGAGCGAAGAAGCTGCCTTAGATACATTAAAACAGGCTGAACCCTTTCTGGATCGAATCATTGCCATTGGTCTAGACAGCTCCGAAAAAGGACAACCGCCGGAAAAGTTCAGTCGAGTATTCGCAAAGGCGAGAGACATGGGTTTGTTAACAGTTGCGCATGCTGGTGAAGAGGGTCCTGCGGATTACATCTGGACGGCGATTAACGATTTAAAAGTCGAGCGCGTAGACCATGGTGTGCGCGCCATCGATGACTCGGAACTGATGAAATATTTAGTCGATACTCAAATACCGTTAACCGTATGCCCACTGTCTAACACTAAACTCCGCGTATTTGAAAACATGTCGGCACACAATATTCTCGACATGCTCGAACAGGGTGTTTGTGTAACCGTGAACTCGGATGACCCGGCTTATTTCGGTGGTTATATGACCGAGAACTTCGAAGCCATGGCGCAGACATTGAATATGACCAAGGCTCAGGCCAAACAATTGGTGATGAATAGTATAGAGGCCAGTTTCGCCAGTGAAGAACGCAAGCAGTTGATGCGGCAAAAGCTGTCAGATTATTGATTGGCTAATGCTATCAAGCTGTGCAACAAAACATTCGCACCCGCCATCACATCATCGGCATGCGTAGCCTCTGCCGGGTTATGTGACACGCCGTTAATCGATGGTGTGAAAATCATCGCCGTCGGACAAACTCGCGACATCATTTGTGCATCGTGCCCAGCACCCGAAGTCATGCGACGATAGGAGTGCCTAAGTTTTTTGGCACTGTTTTCAATCAGGCTTACTACAGCTTTATCAAAACCAACAGGGTCGAATCGTGCCAGTGAATTCGACTGTATATCGACGCCGTTATTTTGCGCCAGTTTGATCAGAAAAGAATTCAATCTTTGCTCGGCATCGATGAGTAGATCGTTGTTGGCGTTGCGCAAATCAATCGTCATATGAGCGCGACTCGGTACTACATTGATGGTATTCGGTTGCAGCTCGATAACGCCCACCGTTGCCACCTGCCCTCGCCCGATCTCCTGCGCCAGATCATGAACAAAAGTGGTGATAGCAGCCGCGCAGTATCCGGCATCGCGGCGTAAATGCATCGGTGTCGTTCCAGCGTGGTTGGCCTGACCCGCAACAATCACTTCGGTCCAGGAAATGCCCTGGAGGTTTTCGACGACACCGAGGGTGATTTTCTCCTGTTCCAGTATCGGCCCCTGTTCTATATGCAATTCGATAAATGCATTCGGTACGATATCACCGCATGGCATATCGCCGGCGTACCCAATGCGCTGCAATTCCTCGCCGAGAACCAGCGCACGGTCATCGGTCGTAGCAAGCGCTTGTTGCAGATCATAACCACCCGCATAAACCAGTGATCCCATCATATCGGGTTGAAACCGCACACCTTCTTCGTTGGTAAATACGGCGACAACTAAAGGCCGTATGGTGACGATGTTATTTTCATTGAGTGTTTCGATGACTTCGAGCCCCGCGACAACCCCCAGGCTGCCGTCCAGATTGCCGCCGTTATCAACCGTATCGATATGCGAACCGGTCATCACCGGTGGTATATCCTGTTGACCGGCACGAACGCCAAAGATATTTCCGATCTGGTCTATGCTGATGGTTAAGCCAAGCTCGGTCATCCATTTGACAACGAGGTCACGTCCTTGTTTATCGGCATCACTGAGAGCCAGGCGGCGGACGCCAGCTTCGGCTGTTGTACCGATCTTTGCGAGGAAATCGAGCCTTTGGAGTAAGCGTTTACGCGAAATGTTCATAGCAGGTTATTCTAACGGCAAGGCGGTCTTTTTCACCAGATTGCGCAATACAAAACTTGAATGCACACCGGTGACGCCGGCAAGGCGGGTCAGCTGGCCGAGCAGGAATTTTTCATAGTGCTGCATATCCCTGACCACGACTTTGAGCAGAAAGTCCGCCGTCTGCCCGGTGACAATACTGCACTCGATAACTTCTGGCATATCGGCAATTGCCGCCTCGAAGGCGGCGAAGCGGTCGGGGGTATGTCGATCCATTGCAATACCGACGATGGCGGTCAGGTTCAGCCCAAGCGCTTCGGGGTTGAGCAGAGTGACGTGACCAGCGATCAAGCCCGATTCTTCAAGGCGTTTGACACGGCGTGAGCAGGGTGTCGGCGAGAGGCCGACCTGATCGGCCAGTTCCAGGTTGCTGATGCGACCGTTTTCCTGCATCAGCTTGAGTATGTGGCGGTCGATTCTGTCGAGGGAGATAGTCATGATACTGCAATCAAAGTTAACATAATGCGTATATTACCTAATAATTAGTAAATATGTAGGGAATAATCGCTAATAATTTATATATATCGGGTCAATACGCGATAAATAACTAGTAGTTTTCTCCTATAGTCCTCACCATCGTTATTAATGCCCGTGGAAACTACCGTGTCATCGTTTAATCATAAAAAATATAGCTCTTTTCCCATTATTGGTAAAACCAGTCGGCGCTGGCCCGATCGCGTTATCGAGCAAGCACCCGACTGGTGTAGCGTCGATTTGCGCGATGGCAACCAGGCGCTCATCGAGCCGATGTCGCCGAGCCAAAAGCTGAGCCTGTTTAAGTTACTGGTCGATGTTGGTTTTAAGGAAATTGAAGTCGGTTTTCCAGCGGCTTCGCAAACCGATTATGATTTTGTGCGCCAGTTGATCGAGCAGGACCTGATACCCGACGATGTCACCATTCAGGTTTTAACCCAGGCGCGAGAGGGACTTATAGCGCGTAGTTTCGAAGCGTTAAAAGGTGCACGTCGCGCAATCATGCATCTTTACAATTCGACGTCGACCGTGCAACGTGAACAGGTATTCAAAATGTCGCGCGATGAAATCAAGGGTATCGCCGTGCAGGGTGCAAAGTGGATACGCGACGGCGCTGCGCAAAATTCTGAAACCGAATGGCAGTTTCAATATTCACCGGAGAGCTTTACCAATACCGAACTGGATTACGTGGTCGAAGTCTGCGATGCGGTGATCGATGTCTGGCAACCGGTTAGTGCGAATAAAATCATTATCAACCTGCCCGCCACGGTTGAAGTGGCGACACCCAATGTTTATGCCGATCAGATCGAAACCGTGTGTGATCGTATCAGCCATCGCGACCAGGTTAGTATCAGCCTGCATACGCATAACGACCGGGGCTGTGGCGTCGCCGCTGCCGAACTCGGGGTGATGGCCGGCGCCGACCGTATCGAGGGCACATTGCTGGGCAACGGCGAGCGTACCGGCAATATGGATATAGTCACCATGGCGATGAATCTATATAGCCAGGGTATAGACCCGAAACTGAATTTCTCGGATATGGACCGAGTCATCAACGTGGTCGAGCGCTGCACCCAACTGTCGGTGCATCCACGGCATCCTTATGCCGGAGACCTGGTATTCGCCGCATTCTCCGGAAGCCATCAGGATGCCATTAATAAATGCCTCGCCATCGATGAGCAGCAACGCGTTGTAGACGGGCCAGACAGTCATTGGCGCGTAGCTTATTTACCGATTGATCCTCGTGATGTCGGGCGTACTTATCAGCAAGTCATTCGCATCAACAGCCAGTCGGGTAAAGGCGGCGTCGCCTATGTGCTCGAGCAGGATTATGGTTTGATTCTGCCACGCTGGATGCAGGTCGACTTTAGCCCGCATGTGCAGCAATTCGCCGAAAAAAGTGAAACCGAAGTTTCCACCGAACAAATCCGGGAAATATTCCGGGACACCTACATCAATGTTGAACGGCCGATGACGGTAGAAAGATACCAGGCGACACGGTCGTCGGGTAGTGATGAGTTAACTGCGACGTTGATCACCGATTCGGGCAAGGTTGAAATCGCCGGAGAAGGCAAAGGCATACTCGATGCATTCGTCACCGCGATCAATCAAAAAATCGATTCAAGAATCGTCATCGTCGACTACAGCGAACATACGCTCGGCGACAATGAACAATCCGAGGCCATGGCTTATGTGCAGTTGAGCATTAACGGCCATCGAATCTGCGGCGCCGGTTGTAGCGAAGATATAGTTGGGGCTTCGTTGCGGGCGGTGTTGAATGCGGTGTCTCGGACTGGGGTTGTTATTGCAGGGGATGTGGCTCAGTTGGAGGTTGTGTAGTGTTCGATTATTTTCGACAGGAGGAAAATAAGCCCAGGAACTTATACGGCGATTTGCGGTATTTGAATGCCGTAAGTCGCCATCAATTCAAGCTGTTAGCTACAATCAATAATCAACCAAAAGGGGAGAGACGTGACCACGCAAGGGCATTGTTTATGTAGAAAAACAGGCTGGGAGTTTGAAGGTGAAATAACCTGGTCATGCTACTGTCATTGTGATGATTGCCGCCGTAACTGTGCGGCACCTGTAGTGGCATGGTTAGGTGTACCACTGAAGAATTTCACCTGGCTTGGATTAGCCCCAGGCACATACGAGACCTCTGATGGCGTTCGTAGACACTTCTGTGGAAATTGCGGTTCTCCAATAGGGTTCGAAGCAGATCACTATGCAGGAGGCATGCACCTATACGCTGCATCCCTGGACAATCCAGAAGACTTTAAACCAACTTTTCATGTCAATTATGAAAGCAAACTTCCCTGGCTTGAAATGCAGGATGAGCTCACAAAATATAATGGCACCCTGCTTGAGTCGCCAAAAGATCTAAGTGACTATCAATAGACTCCTTGAACAAGCCATAAAAAATCTCGGAAAGTGACACGAAATTACTTATGTCCCACGAAAAAACTCATGCCTAAAGAAATAGAAAGAAAATTTCTGATCGATCTCGAACAAGTCGAGCTACCTTCGAATGGAACTGAGATAAAGCAGGGATACTTTCCAGTATCTAAAAATGTAAGAACTGTCGTTAGGGTTCGTATCATAGGCGATGAGGCTTACCTGACTATAAAAGGGGAAAATATTGGTTCCGTTAGATCAGAATTTGAATATTCGATCCCCGTAGATGAAGCCCTGGAAATGTTGGGAAATTTTTGTCAAAAGCCATTCATCGAAAAAACACGGTTTGAAATTCCAAATGGCCGGCATGTTTGGGAAATAGATGTTTTCCACGGAGACAACGAGGGGCTTGTCGTGGCAGAAATAGAGCTAAACGAGGAGAGTGATGAGTTCGATCTTCCCGATTGGGTTTCAGGTGAAGTAACAAGCGATCCAAAATACTACAACTCAAATTTACTTATTGAGCCATATAAAGAGTGGAGTGCAACATAGAGGTCCGGATCGGAACTAATATACCTGAGCATAAGCTGAATGTTTAAACAGGTTTCAATCGTCTTTATCAACCGATCCCATCGATCATCGGTCTATTTTGAAGTTAAAGGCGATTTAAGTTAATCACCATACCGCCGATAACCAGTCATATTCTTTTGTATGGTGGGTAATCGGTGTTTGTCTCAAAGAAAAAATACAACTCGGACTGTGAAAACTTAAAGCAGGAAATTCTCGCCTTAGAAGAAAAACAGCTCGAATTCGAGCGGCAGAAAAATGAACTGCAGCAACAGCTCGACAGTGCCCCTGATACTTCTGCTGGGCATTCGACGAATGAATCTATCCAGCAAATCTGGATGACCAGTACCGATTCATTGTCGCAGATACGCGAAGCAATGGTGACGGATATGACATTATTGACGTCAGAGGTTGAGCAGGTAGAAGCCAAATATAAGGCATTTGAAACCAGTACTGACGAGCTTGAGCGTATGTGTTCCGGTCTTAATGAAATCAACGAAGGTACCAGGAGCTCCTGTACGAGTATGAATGAACTAGCCGTCAAGACCCAGGAAGTGGTGAAGTTTGTCTCCGTCATCAACGCAATTTCGGAGCAAACCAATTTACTCGCATTAAATGCCGCCATCGAAGCAGCCCGTGCCGGAGAGCAGGGTCGAGGGTTTGCGGTGGTTGCCGACGAAGTGCGCAGTCTGGCGAAAAAAGCAGGTGAGGCAGCACAGTCAATTAGTGGCCTGGTTGATGAGATTGGTACGGCCAGTAGTGATGCCAATCGTGACATTAGCCATATGGCAAACCAGAGCACATTGCTTGCGGAAGATACCAAGGACTTTCAAAAAGGCGTGGAATTGGTGCTGTCCGTATCGGATCATATGAATCAGGTCGTCACCAAAGCAGCCAAAGATAGTTTTCTGCGTACCGTCAAAATGGATCATGTGGTCTGGAAGGCCGAGCTCTACAAAGCGATTTTGGGGATAAACCAGAAATCAAGCGATGAGATTGCCGACCATACACAGTGCCGTTTGGGCAAATGGTATTACACGGGCGACGGTAATCGACTGTATGCAAATAACCAGTCGTTCAGGGGTCTCGAAGAACCTCACAAAGGGGTTCATCAGTATGGTATTACGGCCTTAGATGCATTTCATCAGGGCGATGAACAAGGCATGCTGAATGGATTACAATCGATGGAAACCGCTAGCGTCGAAGTCATGGCCTTACTCGACCAGCTTGCCGAGTAGTTTCTCTATTCCAGCGACAGCAGGGCCTTTAGTATTTTTTTAATTACTACGCGAAGTAACTCAGCGTGATCTTGCTGATAAGTCCAGGGCGAAGTCTCCAACATATAATTACACTGCGCCAGTTCCATTTGAATGGCATGGTAACCTCTGTCCGGCTTGCCGTAGTGGCGAGTCGTCCAGCCGCCTTTAAACCGACCATTAATAACCTGGGTAAACCTGCTATCTGACGAACAGCATTCAACAACTGAGGACTCTATTTCAGGGCTACAGGTTGTACAGCCATTAGTGCCGATATTAAAATCAGGCAACTTATCTTCGAACAAATAAGGCACGAGAGAGCGGATGGAATGGCAATCATAGAGAATCACAAAGCCGTGTTTTTGATGTAGCCGCTCAAGTTGTTGTTGCAAACAATCGTGATATGGCTGATGAAAAGCTAGCTGACGTTGACGTATTTCATCTCCCTTCGGTTCTTCACCTTCATGATAAATCGGCACACCATCGAAGGTGGTGGTCGGACACAGACCAGTCGTGTTTTCTCCAGGATAAAGCGATTCGTCGTCGGGGCTGCGATTGGCGTCGATCACATAGCGATGGATTGGTGTGCCGACGATAGTGACATCGTCTATCAGGTCTGCATAAAGCCGGGTGATATGCCAGTCGGTGTCGGCCAGCGCCTGGCCGGTGGTATTAAAGCGCCGAAAAATGGCTTCGGGAACCTCAGTACCACCGTGCGGTTGCGCTAGCAGTAGCGGGCTATGGCCGATAGTGAGCTGGGGTTTCATGTGCTCAGCTCGGGTAACAGGCTTTGATCGCCGAGTGCATCGATAATTTCACCATCTGCCACCATAGCGTTAGCTTTTGCGATGTCGCCAGCAAGGTAACGATCATCTTCCAGCGGGGGTACCTGGCTGCGAATCTTTCCCATTACTCCAATTAACGCCGGGCTGGTTTTTGCCGGCTCACGAAAACCAATACCCTGGGTTGCAATCAGCAATTCGATGGCAACAATATTCGACAGGTTATGATTCATCGCTCCGAGCCTGCGAGCGCCATGACAAGCCATCGAAACATGGTCTTCCTGGTTGGCGCTGGTCGGTGTGGAGTCGATTGAGCAGGGCATTGCGCGCTGTTTATTTTCCGCCATGAGCGCAGCCGAAGTCACTTCGGCGATCATAAAGCCAGAATTCAAACCCGGGTTTGGTGTAAGGAAAGCGGGTAAACCGTAATTCTGCGCCGGGTCGACCGTGGTCGCAATACGGCGCTCGGTAATCGAGCCAATTTCAGCGATTGCCAGTGCGCACTGATCCGCGGCAAATGCCACAGGCTCGGCATGAAAATTGCCGCCCGATAGAATCGAGCCGTCTTCGACCACGACAATGGGGTTATCGGTAACGGCATTGGCTTCGACCTGCAGGGTTTTCGCAGCGCAACGTAACATGTCGATGCATGCACCCATCACCTGTGGCTGGCAACGCAGGCTATAAGGATCCTGCACACGTTCATCATCCTCGCGGTGCGACTCGCGAATGGCCGAGCCCTGTAGTAGAGCGCGTATCGAATCGCCTACATCGATCTGGCCCCGCAAGCCGCGTAGTACATGAATTTCGTGACGAAAAGGTGCGGTTGATCCCATTAACGCGTCGGTACTCATAGCACCCGAAATCAGTGCGGTTTGTGCCAGCCGCCAGCCGTCGAATAATCCGGCGAGCGCCAACGCAGTGGATACCTGGGTGCCGTTAATCATACCGAGGCCTTCTTTTGCGCCGAGCTGAATAGCCGACAGACCTACTTTTTGAAGCGCCTGTTGCGCCGGCATGAATTCATCACGAAAATTTACCTCGCCTTCGCCGATGAGGGCCGCGGTTAAATGCGCCAGTGGTGCGAGGTCGCCCGAGGCTCCTACCGAACCCTGTGCCGGTATGACTGGAATTAAATCAAGATTCAAAAAGCTTTCCAGCCGTTCCAGTATTTGCCAACGCACACCCGAAGCGCCACGACCCAGCGAAATCATTTTCAAAACAATAATCAGGCGCACGACATTATTCGTCAGTGGCTCACCCACGCCACAGCAATGCGAGCGGATTAAATTACGTTGTAGCTGTTCGGTTTGCGCGACGGGTATGCGGGTACTGGCGAGTTTGCCAAAACCGGTGTTTATACCGTAGACCGCGGCATCGGTCTCGGCCGCCTGTTGTACTATTTTACTTGCAGCTTCGACGCGTGCCTGGCAGGCCCGATCAAGTTGAATATCTACCGGTTCGCGATAAATGCGGCTTAAGTCGGCTAACTTGACCTGGCCTGGGGTGAGAGTGAGGGTTTGGTTCATGAGTTTTATTCTGCGAGTTGATCCAGAGTTTGTCGGTAATGCTGTTGTATCGATGTTTCATTAATATGTTGACCGTTGCGGATCACCTGGTTACCGCCAACATAAACGTGTTTGACCAGGTTTTCATTGCCGGAAAAAACCCAGCTATCGAGCAGGCTATCTTCGTTGCGGCCATAAAGCCGCGGATGGGATTCATCGAGTACGATAAAATCGGCACGGTAACCGGTTTCGATGCAACCAGTTTTTCGCCCACAGGCCAGTTCAGCGCCCTGCCAGGCGCCTTCGAGCAGATTTCGAGCGGTATTCCGGCGCTGCGCTGAAACCAGTAGGTTACGATTTTGATTCAAAAGCCGCTGTCCGTATTCGAGCCAGCGTAACTCTTCCACCGGATCGATAGAAATATGACTGTCGGAACCGATGGCCCAGCGGCCATTATGTTTAAGGTAATCGATGGCGTTAAAAAAACCGTCACCCAGATTGGCTTCCGTTGTTGGACAGAGACCAGCCACTGCGCCGCATTTCGCCAAACGCGAGGTTTCTGCTTGGTTCATATGCGTGGCATGAATCAGGCACCAGTTTTGCACTACATCGAAGTGATCGAGTAACCATTCCACCGGGCGCTTGCCGCTCCAGGCCAGGCAGTCTTCGACCTCCCTGGTCTGCTCGGCAATATGGATGTGGATAGCGGCGAGATTGCCTTCGCCCAGTTGCTCGATGACTTGCCTGAGTAAATCCTGGCTAATCGCACGCAGAGAATGCGGTGCAATACCTACCGAGCTATTGGCATTGCTAGCGCAGGCCTTTTGCAGCTGATCGACGATTTTGACAAATCCGTCAGTATCGTTGAGGAAGCGCTTCTGGCCGTCGAGTGGCTCGGCATTGCCGAAACCACCGTAGCGGTATAACACCGGCAGTGCAGTAAATCCGAGTCCCAGGTCGTTGGCTGCCTGGAGACACTGCAGAGTCATTTCCGCACGGTTCTGGTAAACGCCGCCATTCAGGTCGTGATGTAAATACTGAAACTCGCCTACACAGGTATACCCGTATTTGAGCATTTCCAGGTACAGCTGCGAAGCAATATGATACAGATGGTCGGGCTGGATGCGTTCGAGATAATGGTACATGACCTTGCGCCAGGTCCAGAAACTATCATGACTACCATCGTAGGACAGGCCAGCGCGTTCACCCAGTCCGGCCATTGCGCGCTGGTGGGCGTGCGAATGCACATTGCCCATGCCGGGTATTAATACAGACAATTTTTCACCCTGTTTATAAGCGGCTTCAGGAGATATCCGTAAAATATCGCCCTGGTCGTCAATTTCCATTTCGACATTTTTTGCCCAGCCATCGCTGAGTAATGCCGATGCTGACCAGAGCGTTTGTGTCATTGATTAATCCTGCTTGCGATACGATGATAATGAGCGTAGCATACTTGTATATACAAGTATAGCCGTCTGAAACTGATGCCTGAAATCCTCATTACCAATGCCTGTTTTGCCACCATGACCGACCCTGCCGGCTATGGCTTACGCGACAATGCCGGCTTGCTGGTGGTGGATGACAAAATAAGCTGGATCGGTGACATGATCGATTGTCCGGATATTGAAGCCGTCACGCATATCGATTGCGAGGGTCGGCTGGTGACGCCGGGACTCATCGATTGCCACACACATCTGGTTTATGGCGGTGATCGTGCCGATGAATTTGAGCAACGGTTAGAAGGTTTGAGTTACGAAGATATTGCTGCCCGTGGCGGAGGTATTCGCTCGACCGTAACAGCCACCCGCGAAACTAGCGAGGCAGAATTGCTGAGACTGGCTAAACCGCGCTTCGAACAGTTGTTAAGCGAAGGCGTGACCACGCTCGAAATCAAATCCGGTTATGGTCTTGATAGCGAAAATGAAATCAAAATGCTGCGTGTGGCGAAGAAGTTGGGTGAGCAATACGGAGTTCGCGTGATGAAAACCTTTCTGGGCGCGCATGCCGTACCCGAACAATACATCGGCAAGCAAGACGATTATATCTCGCTGGTATGTGATCAAATGTTACCCCAGGCGCAGCACGAAGACCTGGTCGATGCAGTCGATGTGTTTATCGAATCGATAGCCTTTAACCATGCGCAGGCGCAGCGCGTGTTCGAAACATCGAAGGCACTAGGTTTGCCGGTCAAAGCGCATGCCGAGCAACTTAGCAGCTTGGGTGGTGCAGTATTGGCAGCGGAGTTTAACGCATTGTCTGTCGACCACATCGAGTATCTGGCTGAAGAAGATGTAGCAAAGCTGGCAAACACGGTTGCAGTGTTATTACCGGGTGCTTTTTATGTGCTCGGTGAAACCTGCTTGCCACCGATAGCAGCATTACGAAAAAATGATATTCCAATTGCGATCGCAACTGATTGCAACCCGGGTAGCTCGCCTTTGCATTCAATTTTGTTGACCATGAACTTGGCCTGTATCCTTTTTGGTTTAACGCCGAGCGAAGCTTTGCGCGGGGTGACCATTAATGCGGCGCGAGCACTTGGGTTGCAAAACAGCGTCGGCTCACTGCAAGCCGGAAAACAGGCTGACCTTGTTATCTGGGATGTGGAAAAACCCTCGATGCTGGCTTATCAAATCGGGCTCAATCCCTGTGCCGCGGTGATGCAAGCCGGGCAATGGCGAAAATTTCCGGACGGGGGGTTCGCCTGATGCAGACGCTGGTCAACAGTTTTAATGCTATCGATAAGTCCGCACCCGAACCGATTTATCAGCAAATTAAAAATACCATTGAACAAAAGATAAACAATGCAGAGTGGGCTGCGGGACAAAAACTGCCTTCAGAGAACGAACGAGTATCGGCGCTCGATGTCAGTCGCATGACGATTAATCGGGCTTTGCGCGAACTCACGCAACAGGGCTTGATTAATCGTATTCATGGCCTGGGGTCTTTTGTCGCTGAGCGACCGCGACATGCCAGCCTGATCGAATTGCAGGACATCGCCGTGGAAATTGAGCAAAGCGGTAAACACCATAGTTCGAAAATTCTGGTACTGGAAAAGCGGCAAGCAAACGATGAAGTTGTCGAGCAGATGCAAATAGCTGCTGGTGATGAAGTCTATTATTTAGGCGCTGTGCATTATCGAGATGAAATACCCATTCAACTCGAACAGCGTTATGTCAATCCAGGTCTAATACCCGAATTTCTGCAACAGGATTTTAACCGTATTACATCCACCGCTTATCTACTGCAGCAGTTTCGCCCCGACGAAATGGAACATATCGTGCGAGCCGTCATACCCAATTCACAGATGCAGAAACAATTGCGAATAGAGCGCGAACTACCTTGCCTGCAATTGCAGCGCCGTACCTGGATTAACAGTCAGGTGGTCACGCAGGTGACGCTGACTTATCCCGGCAACCGTTACGAACTTGGCGCTAAATACGCCACTGATGATTATCACCCGCGCCCTTAAGCGCCCGAAAAGAGGATACCGACATGCCTTTAGACAGAATCGATGATAGCCGAAAAATCTGTGCACCACGGGGTAGCGAACTAACCTGCAAAAGCTGGCTCACCGAAGCACCCTATCGCATGATTCAGAATAACCTGGACGCCGAGGTAGCGGAAAAACCCGAACAGTTAATCGTTTACGGTGGCATCGGCCGCGCTGCGCGCAATTGGGAATGCTACGATAAAATTCTCGAATGCCTGCGTGAACTCGAGGACGACCAGAGCCTGCTAATCCAGTCGGGTAAACCAGTCGGGGTGTTCCAGACGCATGTCGATGCACCACGAGTTCTTATCGCCAATTCCAATCTGGTGCCCGCCTGGGCCAACTGGGAGCATTTCAACGAACTCGACCGCAAAGGCTTGATGATGTTTGGGCAGATGACCGCCGGTTCGTGGATATATATCGGTAGCCAGGGCATTGTGCAAGGCACTTACGAAACCTTTGTTGAAGCTGGTAGACAACACTTTGATGGTGATACGTCAGGAAAATGGATTCTGACCTCGGGACTTGGCGGCATGGGTGGCGCACAACCGCTGGCAGCGACAATGGCGGGCTATAGTATGCTGTGTATTGAATGCGACGAAGACCGTATTGATTTCCGTCTACGCACGCGATACCTGGACAGGAAAGCGGGTTCGCTCGATGAAGCGCTACAAATGATTGGTGACGCCTGTGCGAAAGGTGAAGCGGTATCGATTGGCTTGCTCGGTAACGGTGGTGAAGTCTTACCAGAGCTGGTAAAGCGTGGCGTTAAACCCGATTTGGTAACCGACCAGACTTCGGCACACGACCCGGTAAACGGTTACCTGCCGATTGGCTGGAGTATGCTGCAATGGGAAATGAAGCGAAGCACCGACCCCGAACTGGTAGCCTGTGAGGCGCGTAAATCGATGGCGGTGCATGTGCAGGCCATGCTCGATTTCCACGCACAAGGTATCCCGACGGTCGATTACGGTAACAATATTCGCCAGGAAGCGTTTAATCAGGGTGTCAAAAATGCATTCGATTTTCCAGGGTTTGTCCCGGCTTATATCCGCCCACTTTTTTGCAAAGGTGTTGGCCCGTTCCGTTGGGTGGCATTGTCGGGCGACCCCGAAGATATTTACAAAACTGATGCCAAGGTCAAAGAACTTATTCCTGATGACCCACACTTACACAACTGGATCGACATGGCGCAATCCCGCATCAGCTTTCAGGGCTTACCGGCACGTATCTGCTGGGTTGGGCTCGGTGACCGTGATCGTCTGGGTCTGGCCTTCAACGAGATGGTGAAATCGGGTGAACTAAAAGCGCCGGTGGTGATTGGTCGTGACCATCTCGATTCGGGATCGGTGGCAAGTCCGAATCGTGAGACCGAAGCGATGATGGATGGCTCTGATGCGGTATCTGACTGGGCATTGTTGAACCTGCTACTCAGCACCTCAGGTGGAGCCACCTGGGTTTCATTCCATCACGGCGGTGGCGTCGGTATGGGTTATGCGCAACATGCAGGCATGGTGATTTGCTGCGATGGTAGCGAGGCGGCAACTACGCGTATTAAACGCGTTTTGTGGAATGACCCGGCCAGCGGTGTCATGCGCCATGCCGATGCCGGTTATGAAGAAGCCAAACAGTGTGCACGTGAATTCGGATTGAATTTGGGAGCAATTGAACTCTAGTGGATTAACTAACTTGCTAAAGGCGGGATAAATAATCCGCAACCGCGTCTAGTTCCTTTTCAGATAGCTGCTTAACTTCGGTGACCATGACCGGGCTGCTGTTTTTTCTGTAGCCGGCCCGGATCCAGCTTATCTGGCGCAATAAATAGGCATAATGTTGCCCCTTAAGCCGGGGGGAAAAGGCAGCATTATTTCCCTCGCCTTTGTCTCCGTGACACTGCGAACAATGTTTCCGGTAGATTGCTGCGCCAAGTACTAGTTGCCTGCCGTTGCCCTTACCCGGTTCCGGGTTTTCAGCGAGGGTCGAGATATAGGCGGTAACATCTACAAGTGACTGTATACCCCCAATGGAATCTGGGTCAGTAAAGGGGTACATGGTAGGATTTTCCCGGTTTTTTTCACGGATATCGATCATCTGCTTAATCAGCACATGAGGGTGCTGACTGGCGATGACTGGAAAGCTACCATCTTTCTTACCCCAGCCGGTCGCCATGTGGCAGCTTGCGCATAAGGGATAGATTTCCTCACCGTTTTTAATATTGGGGTTTAAAGCCAGCAATTGTGATATCTGATCTGGAGTTGATAAAGAACAAATCGGTGTCAGGCCGCTTAGCAGTAAAATTATGCTTGTTACTAATTTTCGAACTTTCATGGGCAAAGCATAGCAGTTGTAAATGCCGATTTTTTAACTCAAATCAAATTAATATGTATTTAAAAACTGGATTTGTATTCTTCGCTTTTCTGGCATTTACGACACTGCTATCAGCAAAGGAAATTAGAATCATTGAAACCGATGTTACCGAAATAGAGGTGCGCGTGTTTGCTGCCCGGGGTGATACCTTATTGCTTGGATTCCCTTGCGACGAAGGTAAAAGTATTGCCGAAGAAAAAACAGCCAAATCTCTGTCAGAAGATGGCATAGAAGTCTGGATGCCCGATATGTTGTCCGCATTTATGCTGCCTAAAGTACGTAGCAGTCTGGCGGAAATAGCCGACGATGTGCTACTGGCACTAATTGATGAAGCTGCCAGAACCGGTAAAAAGGTATACCTGATTGCCAGTGGCCCCGATACCGAACTGGTATTGCGAGCGGCCAGCATATATGAAGCCAGCCGAAATAATAATGTGCTTGGCGGTATGATAATAATGTTTCCTCGATTATTTAAGACTGCACCAGAGCCAGGCAAGGAACCTGAATATGTCGATGCTGTTGGTAAAACCCGTCTACCCATTATGTTGCTGGAAGGTGAGCGCACTCCTAATCGCTGGGGTATTAACAGCCTGAGTCAGGCCTTGCAGGCAGGTGGTAGCCAGGTGAGCGCAAAAGTCATCCCGATGGTGCGCGGTTATTTCTTTAAACGACAGGATAGCAATCGATCAGAAACCGTTGTGACCTCACAGTTGGCGGGCCTTATCAAAGTCAGTTTATTTTATCTTGAGGAAAAGACCCATAATGACTAGGTATTTTTTCAGCCTTGTAGTGCTACTTCTATTTGTCGGCGCATCGCAGGCCACCAATTTAAAGCCATATACAGGCAAAGTCACCACGCCACCGTTGAAATTAATGGATCTACAGGGAAACACGCACGACTTGAACGACTACAAAGGTCAAATTGTATTACTTCAATTCTGGGCTACCTATTGCCCCCCCTGCCGCAAGGAAATGCCGTCGATGAACAGGATGATAGAAAAAATGGAGGGCACGGCGTTTAAAATTCTTGCGGTAGATATGGGTGAATCTAAGGCAGAGGTGCGTTTATTCATCGATGAAGTGAAACCTGAGTTCACCATATTGATGGATGAATCCGGGAAAAGTATTGCAGATTGGCAGGTATTTGCTGCACCATCGAACTTTATCATTGGCCCCGAGGGCAAGATTCGATACACCCTGTTTGGCGGTGTTGAATGGGATTCGGATGAAATGATCGATACATTAAAGGCATTGGCTGAAAAAGGCG
>JAAENK010000007.1 GCA_024224415.1 Gammaproteobacteria bacterium
TATAGCGCCGGAAAAATGCAACATCCTTCGGTGGTCAGCGTTTATGATGCGGGCCAGGAAGGCGATATGAACTATATTGTTATGGAATTTGTCGATGGCGTGACATTGCAGGATTATGTTACCGGCAAGAAAAAACTCACGTACAATCAGGTCATCGACGTCATTTATCAATGCGCCAAGGGACTCGATTATGTGCATCGTCAGGGGGTAATTCATCGCGATCTCAAACCTGGCAACATCATGCTCAGCAACGAAGGGGAAGTAAAAATAATGGATTTCAGTATTGCCCACGTCGATGTTGGCTGGGATGGTCATGACAGCGATGTTCAAGGTTCACCCATGTATATGCCACCCGAGCAGCTCTCTGAAGAAAAGCGCCTGGTGCCTCAATCCGATATCTATTCACTCGGCGCGGTAATGTATGCCCTGTTGGCGCGTAAGTCACCGTTTAAAGCCAGCAATCTGGATTCACTGATTTATAAAATAAGCAATCTGGAACCCCAACCCCTGCTCGAAACCTGCCCTGAAGCACCCGAGCATGTCACCAATATCGTCAGCAAAGCGATGCAGAAAATGATTTACGATCGACACGAAACAGCAGATGAGCTGGCGCGAGATCTGGGTAAGGCATTCGGGCGTTTGCGCGAAGTGGGTGAACGCATCGATATGCAGGAAAAGTGGAAAACCTTGCGCTACCTGTATTTTTTTAAGGATTTTAACGACAACCAGATCACCGAAATAGTCAACGCCAGCGAATGGAAGGAATATCAAAAAGGCGAAGTGATCATCACCGAAGGCGAGAAGGAAACGTCTTTTTATATTATTGCCAAAGGTGGTGTCGAAGTAGTCAAGAAGGACAAAGTCATCGGTGTCATGAAACAGGGCGATTGTTTCGGTGAAATCGCATTCATTACGCGTCGTCCGCGGGTGGCTACCATACTCGCACGAACCGATGTTACCCTGATGAGCGTTAGCACATCACTGATGGAACAGGCACCAACCGAGACCCAGTTGCAGTATTATCGGATTTTCCTCGAAAACCTGATTTCGCGCTTATCGCAGGCAACTGACAAACTGATCGATAGCGACAGGGCACTTTCCGAAATATGAGCATCCAACGACTGACGCTGGCGATGACGGGCGCCTCAGGCGCGCCTTATACACTGCGACTCATGCAGCACTGCCTGCAAAACGCTATTCAGGTTCAATTTTTAACCTCGCAACCAGGTCAGATCGTGCTTGGCATGGAATCGGACCTCACTCTCAGCGGCAATACACTAAAAATGCAACAACATATCGCCGAATATTTTGAGGTCGATGCCAACCTCATTAAGGTCTACGCCAAAGACCAGTGGATCGCACCAGTTGCCAGCGGTTCTTCGGTAGCCGATGCCATGGTGGTTTGTCCCTGCTCTATGGGTTCATTGGCCAGTATTGCCGTCGGCGCCAGCGAAAACCTGATTCACCGCGCTGCCGACGTGATCATCAAGGAGCGCAAACCACTCATTTTAGTGCCACGAGAAACACCTTTTTCCAGTATACATCTTGAAAATATGCTGAAACTTTCCAATCTCGGCGTCACCATCCTGCCACCTAACCCCGGGTTTTATCAGGGCGTTAACCAGGTAAGCGATCTGATTGATTTTGTTGTTGCGCGTATACTCGACCAACTGGGTATAGATAACCAGTTATCACCTCGCTGGGGGGAGGACGGAACGAGCTGAGAAATGTATAGTAGAGTCAAACCAGAAAACCTTGTTATTCGATGATCGAATTACCCCTCTTCCCCCTCAAAACAGTCCTGTTACCCGGCAACAAACTGTCGCTAAAGATATTTGAGCCACGTTATCTCGATATGATCGCACAGTGCATGCGTGAAGATTCCCGTTTTGGTGTGGTTTTAATCCACAAAGGTGAAGAGACCCCCGGCAACTCGGATATCTATTCGGTGGGTACCACTGCAAACATAGACGACTGGCAAAATCGTGCCGACGGCCTGCTAGGCATCACTGCCCTGGGTGTCGAGCGTTTTGAAATTAAAAAAACACATACCCAGGCCGACGGACTGACCACCGCCGATATCGAGATTCTGAACGAACCTGAATCACTTGAAACCCCGGAGCAATTTTCTTACATGAAGGAATTACTCGATCACATCAATGCACAGGAAGGCGAGTCACAACCCGGACAGATCAGTTTTAGCGCTGTTATGTATCAGTTGATTTATCTATTACCACTCGGCGCTACTCTCAAGCAGCGCCTGCTCGAGGTACCCGATTGCAACGACAGGGCGGTAGTTTTACACGCCGAACTCATCCGACTTGGCGTTATCCAGTATGTCAAACCAGACGGCATTCATAGCTAGCACACAACTGCGCGACAGAGCCAAGGGTTTCATTTAACAACTGTCAGATATACACTAACAGGCATGCTAAATCTGGAACATTACAATGATAAACAAAATCTTTTTTCTTAGTGCCTTATTATTACTGTCACCGTTAGCCCGTTCTGCGGAACTAGCTGGTGTAAATGTAGACAATGTGGTTGCTGCTAAAAACGGTGACACCCTGGTTCTCAACGGGTTAGGACTGCGGGAAATATTCTGGATTGATGTCTATGTAGGTTCGCTTTACCTGACCGCCAAAACTAGCCAGGTTGGTGATATCCTGTCATCGCAAAAAGCCTTTCGTATTCAGATGGATTTTATATATAAAGAAGTCGATAAGGAAAAACTCGTCGCCACCTGGCGTGAGGGTTTCGAAAAAAATCAGTCAGAAGAAA
>JAAENK010000008.1 GCA_024224415.1 Gammaproteobacteria bacterium
AAGTGGCATAATTATCACAGCGCATGGGCTTCACCGAAATGCTTAAAACTAACTGCCGCCGGTGTATTGGAACGTAACGATAAGGGCCATTACAGGGTAAGCAGAGATGAATACGATCCAACCCCGTGGTGTATGGGGTGCGGGTCAATGACTCAATCCGGCTGCAACTGCGGCCCTATAGCGAAGAATAACTAATGCCTGGCACAAGACAAGCAAGCACGGGGAATAGCAATGAACTATAAGATCGACGATAGGTTATGCGAGTTGACCGATCAAATTACCCTTGATATGGGCGAGATGCTGTTAGACATTGGGTTAGTCAAGCGGCGGGGGCTGGAAGTGACAGTTGCCGCAGGCGGGGCTGGAAGTGATCTAAGGCTTTCTGCCTTGACACTGAAACAAAACCTTAAGGCATTGAATACTATGTTGGACACCTATGGGGTGGGCTACTAATGACTAGCACAAGACAAGCAAGCCCGGGAGCTGGACCAATGACTTCCCAGAACTGGACCAATAAAAAGAAGTTGAAATAAACGCATTGTTGCATTACTGTTAATCTCACAGTTAATAAATGTCTTAACGAGGTAATTAACATTGAGCGAGACAAACTTTACAAAACTATTTTCATCGATTACAGCGTCAACTATCTGGTGCGAGTCGCCTGAGACTAAGGTTGTGTGGATCACTATGCTGGCAATGGCTGACGCTGCAGGGTTTGTTTATGCCAGCGTTCCAGGTTTAGCGAACATTGCTCAGGTATCACTGGACGACACCGAGAAAGCGCTAGACAAGTTTTTAAACTCGGACCCGTACAGCAGGAACAGCGAAAACGATGGCTGCCGGATTGAAAGCATCGATGGGGGGTGGGCTATATTAAACCATCCAAAGTATAGGAAAATACGCGACAAGGAGGAAAGGAAAGCCTATCACCGGGAGTATATGCGCAAGAAAAGGGCTGAAAAAGAGGGTTTTGTTAAGTCTGGCGTGAACAATGTTAAGGTTTGTGAACCGCAGTTAACCCAAGAAGAAGCAGAAGCAGAAGCAGATAAAGAAATACCTGCTGTCGCAGGTATGTCGAAACCCAGCAGCGTTTCGCCCTGCCCGTACCAGAAGATTGTCGACCTTTACCATGAAATACTTCCAACCCTGCCGAGAGTGGTAAAACTCACAGACAAACGAAAGTCGCATATCCGGTCGCGATGGAAAGGCGACGCAGATAACTTGAAATTCTGGGAGGATTATTTTAACCATGTTGGCAGGAGTAAATTTTTAACCGGCCAGGCGCACCCCACAAACGGGCGAAAGGTATTCATGGCTGACATTGATTTTCTAATCCGTGAAGATGTGATTGTTAAAACGCAGGAGGGTAAATACAACAATGGCTAATTTTAATACACCAGACGAAAAAGAAACGCCTGCAACCAGGCCGCCACCACCGAAACTTGATTTCGTATTGCGCGATGTTCTTCACAACCACAAAGGCCAATGGCCGCGCATGATGCCTAGAGAGCCTTTTGCAGCCGCTGATTATTGGACGTCAATGCAGGAACCACCCAAAGAACGGGAGCGGCCGGAGTGGTTATCGAAAAGCACGCCATCCGACCCGCACGCTGGCGGCTGGCAAACACCGTATATTGACCGAGTACACCACAACCTGCGGAAATTCTTAACGCTTACCCCGAACGACCAGGGTTTTGTGATCGACAATATCCAGGCGGGTTATCCGTGGTGTGGTGATAATATGGATTTCTATTGCGAGGTAATCAAAAGCACTGGCGTCATGAGGGAGTTTGTTAGCAATCACGGCAAAGCGCCGGACGGATTGCTGCCCAAAGAATACACAGCGGCGATTTTAAAACAGGTTCAGAAGCTGGCCGCGCAATGGTCTAGCAACCTGCCTTACGAAAAAAACGAGCGACTTGCTTAAGTGCCAATACAGGGAACCATGCGATGAAGGCTAAAAAAGATTATAAAATACTGGTTCCGGTGAGTGGTGGCAAAGATAGCCAGACGTGTCTTAAATTAGCCGTGGCCGCCGTTGGCGCTGATAACGTGTTGGGATTATTTTGTGACACTAAATTTGAACACCCGAAAACATACAAGCACATCGATGATATCGCCAAGCTGTACGGAGTTGATATCGTGACCGTGAATGGCGGCTCTGTATTAGAGAAAAGCATTAAGTATGGGCGCTTTCCTGGTGGCGGTGCTCGGCACTGTACAGACGAGCTAAAAATACGCGAGACTAAAATATATTTAAAGGCTATGGCGGAACGGCAAGGCGGGTTCGAGGTTTGGTATGGCATGCGCTCGGATGAATCAAGTGAAAGGGCGAAGAGGTATGCTAATAAGGTTGATGAAACACTCTACCACCCGCACGAAATTATGCGTAAATATCCGAAGTATCTAGGGGAGATGGGTGTTCGGTTTAAATTACCGGTACTCGATTGGGTGACAGAGCAGGTTTTCAAATATTTAGACGGCGAAGAAAACCCGTTGTATGGCGAAGGGTTCGCCCGGGTCGGCTGCTTCCCTTGCTTGGCAAGCGGCGACCGTTGGAAGATTAAAGCGTTTGAGCACGATGACTTCGGGCGCAGTCAGCGCGAGGCCGTGCGCCAGGTTGAGGTGCGGATAGGCAAAAGCATTTGGACAAGCGGCATAGGGGACCGGCACGAAAATTCGGGCCAGGGCTGCCTGATCTGTTCGATATAGAAGGGGCATGCGATGAAGGCTAAAAAGTTTGTTTTGTTCAACGGCGAAATCAGGCGCAACTGCCTGGCTTACATCAACGCGATCGAGCTTACCGGCAAAGCGCAAGTAACTATCGCGCAAACGGCAACGAAGTCAGCCAGGCAACGCGGGCTGCAGCATATTTGGTATTCGGATATCGTCAACAGCGGCATCGGGGGTGAGCGTGAATCAACGAGGGAATCACTCGACCTGGCTTGCAAATGGCGATGGGCGCTGCCGATCTGGATACGCGATGATGGGAATTTCGCTAGTCTGTTTCTGCTGTACTCGAATAAATACAAGGGCGACCCGGCGAAAATGAGGTACTTCGTGTCCCATCACGTCCACACAGAACAATTTACCACTAGCCAGATGGCGGAGTATATGGACGAGATACATAAACACTATTCAACCGAGCTCGGGGTAACGTTGACGGACCCGGGCGACTTAATCCAACCACAAAGGTGACACCATGAACGATGAAGAAACGATTGAAGTATTCGAAACGCAGATA
>JAAENK010000009.1 GCA_024224415.1 Gammaproteobacteria bacterium
CCCAGGTCTATACCGGCTTCCTGGTAGATGAATTCCCTGATTGACTGATAGGCACTAGCAGAAACTGCCTGCTGTTGGAACAGGTTATGTGCAGTCTGATTCATCGACAAAATTATCCGTTGCTGACCGATTGACTATCCATGTCGTCAGTAATATCGACTACAGCTGATAACTCGTTGATTGACAATACATGATTAACATCAAGCAATACCATTAATTTGTCATCGATTTTGCCCATACCCTGAATAAAATCGGAGCGTATCCTGGTGCCAAAAGTTGGTGGTGCAGCGATTTCAGAATCAGACAATTCAATCACTTCGTTGACAATATCGACGACAATGCCGACTTCGACACTTTCATCTTCATCATCCTTGATATCGATAATGACAATACTGGTACGTTTGTTGATTTCTTTTGGATCCAGCTCGAATCGGCGCGTGAGATTGACGACCGGTACGACGTTGCCACGCAGGTTGATAACGCCGGATATGAAATCGGGCATGAGTGGTACAACAGTCAAATTGGCGTATTCAATAATTTCCCGAATATGTAAAATGCCGATGCCGTAGATTTCGTTGCTAAGCACAAAAGTCAGGAATTGCTGAACATGACCAGAGGTGACGTGATCCTCAATTTCCGCACCTGCTTCGTTAATTTTCTCTAACATATTTGTATCCTCAGAAGGAATGTATCTGGTTTTGGTGTGATGTGTCTTCCGGCATATCAAAATCTACCTGGTCCGTAGCATCCGCTGCCACCAAAGGTGCTTGATTAGACAGACGGAAAAAGGAAATCATTTCAAGCAGTGATTGTGACTGACCGCGCATCTCCTGCGATGTGGCCGCGAGTTCCTCCGAGGCTGCCGCATTTTGCTGGGTGACCTGATCCAGTTGCTGCATGGCTCCTGAGATCTGACCGACGCCTCCAGCCTGTTCTTCGGAAGAGGCGGTGATTTCCTGTACCAGCTCGGCTGTTCGGGCGATATCTGGAACCATTTTCTCCAGCAATGTGCCTGCTTTTTCGGCGACTTTGACGCTGTCTGTGGTGAGTTCACTGATTTCCGAAGCGGCAACCTGGCTGCGTTCTGCCAACTTTCGAACCTCGGTTGCGACTACTGCAAAACCTTTACCATGCTCCCCGGCTCGCGCAGCCTCGATTGCGGCGTTGAGTGCCAGCATGTTGGTTTGATAGGCGATATCCTCGATGATGGTTATTTTCTCGGCAATATCCATCATGGCCTGCACAGTCTTGATGACCGAATCACCGCCCTGTTTCGCTGCATTTGATGATTCGGTAGCGATACCATCGGTGACCCGAGAGTTTTCGCTGTTCTGGTTAATCGAAGCGCCCATTTGCTCAATCGAGGCGCTGGTTTCCTCGACACTCGCGGCCTGCATACTGGCGCCCTGACTCAGGCTGTCTGCGGTGCCGCTGACCTGTTCTGCGGCACTCGCAATTGCGGTCGAGTTGTCTTTTACATCATTCATTACCGAAGACAGCCGTGATATGGTGTCATTAATATCGGTTTTAAGCTGCGCGAATAAACCACTATAGTCGGTCTCGATGGTTTCCGTCAGGTCACCAGCTGACATGGCCTTCATAACCCGGCTCACATCGTTAAGACTTTGATCGACAGTGGCAAGTAACTCGTTGAGACCCTCGCTCAAATCGCGGAAGAATCCGTTTTTACCATTCGTGTCGATCCTGCGACTCAGGTCTCCCGATTTAGAGGCGTTGACGATATCCTGAATATCGCCTTCGATGACCTGTTTGATTTTCTCAACAGTAGCATTAGCATCATGCTTTAGCTGATCGAAAGAACCCTTGTACTCTCTGGTTATGGTTTCACTGAGGTTACCATCCGCCAATGCGCCAAATACCCGCACAGTATCGGTGATGACATTGTCGCTGGCTTCCACCACATCGTTCACGCCGGAACTGAGTTTTTCATAAAAACCTGCTTTGCCGCTTAAACTAACCCTGCGGCTTAAATCACCATTTCGTGCTGAATCGACGATAGATTGAATATCTTGTTCGATAACAGTTGAAAGACGCGATTGCATATTCTTCAGACTTTCCAGCAACTGCCCCGTCTCATCGCTGGATTCAATTTGAATTGGCATATCGAGCCTGCCTTCGGCGATGCTGTTGGTGGTCTCGACCGCCTGGGCAAGTGGACCGGTAATGGCCCGGCTGACAAGCCTGCTAAACCATATACCGACAGCCAGTGCGATGAGTAGAATGACAGCTTCCACATACATCATTGCCACGGTATTACCCTGTGAATTACTGGCAAAGAGTCCAACAGCTGCGTTCATGGCTTTCAGTGTTTCAAGATTACTTGAACGTATAATCGAAACTTGCTCGAGATAGTCACTGGAATTCACTTCTGACTGGGTAATCTTTTGTACTGCACCTTGTAGTTGCGTCCAAAGCGCTTCAACTTCGGCCAGTTTCTTTTCAATAATGCTATCATGATTGGCCGGTAAACTGATTTCCTTAGTCATTGCCCCATCTGCATAGGTAATGCCGCCAAAGCGTAGCGCCTTGAGTGTAGTTTCAAAAAGTTTTGCGGTTTTGGGGGAGTTTTTAACCGTATCCACCTGTCCAGCATTCAACTCATCGAGTAATTCTTTGGTGAATTTCTGTGTCAGCATGCGTTGTCGTCCGGCAATATTGATTACCGTTGAATCTGCTTTTTGCTGGTTCAGGGTGAGTACGGTATAGACGACAATACCAATTAACGTTGCAGAAAAGAACAACGGTAATATAAACAGTTTCTGGCCGACGCTCAGGTTTTTAGTAAGGCTATTCATCTTTAATTTCCCGTTCATTATCATTTTTTCTTAAAAACGATCGAATTGGCTTTCGTCAATTTTGCTGGTGTTGCCAGCCATAATCTGTTGTGCCGCAGTTTGATCTTCTGCGAAATCCATTACTGCATGTGATCCGTTACCATTGGTTGGCGATTTACCACTCGATCTAGTTGTAGGAGGTTGTTGGTTAGACAGGCGGAAGAAGGAAATCAATTCAATCAGCGATTGTGACTGACCGCGCATCTCCTGGGATGTAGCCGCAAGCTCTTCCGAAGCGGCTGCATTTTGTTGGGTGACCTGATCTAGTTGCTGCATGGTGCCGGTGATCTGACCGACGCCTCCGGCCTGTTCTTCAGAGGCTGCGGTAATCTCTTGCACCAATTCCGCAGTTTTGGTGATATCCGGAACCATTTTCTCCAGTAATGTGCCTGCTTTTTCCGCTACTTTGACACTGTCGCCAGTAAGATCACTGATTTCAGAGGCGGCAATCTGGCTGCGTTCCGCCAACTTCCGTACCTCGGTTGCGACTACCGCAAAACCTTTACCATGCTCCCCGGCACGAGCTGCTTCAATTGCTGCGTTGAGTGCCAGCATATTGGTTTGATAAGCGATATCTTCGATAATGGTTATCTTCTCGGCAATATCTTTCATCGCCTGCACGGTCTGGACCACTGACTCACCACCTTCTTTAGCAGCGTCCGAAGACTCGGTTGCAATACCGTCGGTGATCCGGGCATTTTCGCTGTTTTGATTAATCGAAGCGCCCATTTGTTCGATCGAGGCACTGGTTTGTTCAACACTCGCAGCCTGCTCACTGGCACCCTGACTCAGGCTTTCTGCGGTTCCGCTGACCTCTTCAGAGGCCGATGCAATTGAGGTGGAGCTCGACTTAACGTCATTCATCACCGTGCTCAGTCGTATCATGGTTTCGTTGATATCCTCTTTTAACTGACCAAACAGGCCGCTGTAGCTACCATCTATTGTGGTGGTTAAATCACCTTTGGCGAGTGACTGAATAACCCGCGATACATCGGTTAAACCAACTTCGCTAGTTTCGAGTATTTCATTAATACCCTCAGCCAGGCGGGCGAAGAAGCCCTCCTTGCCTGTCATATCGATGCGGTCGCTAAACTCGCCGGCTGCTGCTGCGTTAACAATCTCAGAGATCTCGTTTTCAACGGCGACTTCGGTGGTTAGGTTTTGCCACTCTACGACAGTGCCCAGTCTTTCGTTGTTATCACCGAATACCGGGTTGGCGACCACGTTAAAGGTCAAACCGGCGACTTCGATAGTCGATTCATAGGCCGATTGCAATCCATCGACTAAAGAGCGCTGATGGGACGGGTTTTTGTGAAAACTGTCGATATTGGCACCGATCAGGTTATCAGCGTCGAACCCTGGAATCGCTTCTCTCAGGCTCGTCTCGGCGTCCTTCATCATCTTCGTCACAGCGTCGTTCATATAGATGATATTCATATCGGTATCGGCCATCATCACGTTGGCGCTGACGCTGTCGAGTGCCGTCTTGATGCGCCCATTGACTTTCGCCGCGCGCGCATCCGTCTCGATACTCACCTTCAGGTTGTCACGCATTTGCACCATCGCTGCCAACAGGCCGGTTTGATTGCTGCCATGTTCTGATAAGTCCATATCCAGTTGCCCGCCGGCTATATTCTCTGCTATCTGTTTGACAGCTCGCGGATCCGCGCCCAGTTGGCTCATCACCCGTCGAATAATCATGGTTACGACTATCAGAATAAAAATGATTGCCGCGACCGCAGTTGTCAGAATACCGATCTGAATCGAGTTTAAACCTGCGAATGCTTCTTCCTCGGCAATTTCGGCTAGTACTGCCCAATCCAGCCCTGGCAGATCGAGTGGTGCAAAAGCAGAGAGTACCGATACACCACGATAATCCGACACAATTAATGAACCCGATTCACCAGCGATAGCCAGATCAGCGGTTTTGGAATCTACTGGCTGAGTATTAATCGTATTTTCGTCACTGAATCGTGACTGTGACCGCATCAGCTTGTCACCGCCGACCAGGTAGCTCTCACCCGATTCACCCATACCATCGCTAACCTGCATAATCCCATTAATTTTGCCGACAGGCATCTGGAATATCAGAACGCCGATCAAGACATCCCTGTCATAAATCGGCGACGCAATAAACGAAGCAGGCGCATTATAAGAGGGCAAATAATTGTTGAAGTCCTCGATTACGGGATCACTATGCTTCGGCTGGTTTAGCGCTTTGCGGTATACCGATGCTATGTTGGTATCTTTGTAGGGTCCAAATTCAAGGCTGGTAGCGTAATCGAGTTCCTTGAAAACCGAATAGACGATATATCCGTTCTCCGGTTCGACCAGGAAGATATCGTAATAACCGAACTCTTCCAGATATTTTTTAAACCAGGGATGATACAGACCATGGAACCGGCTGTAATCGCTGCCATCCCCGGCATCCATTAGTTCCGATTTGCTACCCAGGGGATGCGGATTTTCCCCTATATAGAGGTTCTGTGCCAGAATGCTATCGCGGGAACCAGGTATTAATTGATCGATGTTTGGAGATTCGCCGGTCTGGTTGATATATTCCCTGGTAAATTCCTGCGCATAATATCTGGACACGCTGGTTTTAAAACCGTCGGTATTTTCGTCCATGATCGACGATAATTGGCCGAATTCAAACTTCAGTTCAGACATCGCCGAGATCGTCATAGTATTCTCGGACAAGATTGATAGCTGGTTATGGATTTGCGCGAAGTAATCTTCGATTTGTTTCTTCTTGATGATCCTTATCGACTCCAGCTGGTTGAAACTCTGTTGGTGCAGCTCGTTGCTGATTGAGTTGAGCGCAAAAATCCCCAGTGCAAATAGAGGTAACAACCCTCCCATCATCATGCTGGTAATCAATAAACTTCTTAATTTAATATTTTCAAACATTTTAATTCTCTCCGGCATTTCCATCTGACAGTGATTTTGCTCGTGTTCTCATGATCAGGGTCGAGGACCTCGGTTGGACTCGAGCCGTGTTAATTCAGTGCGACGCTGATCGAGACGGCGCCTATTAGTTCGTTCAGCCTAAAGGTCTTACCCGGCTCCATATTCGCCTCCCCTCTCAATTTCTTGACAGAAGCGCGGTTTTCCCAGGAGTTATGGCATCCAGCACAGGCTTGCGCAACGGCGGTATCGGCACTGAAATAACGTAAGACTTGCTTTTCGCCCTGATACTCTACTTTGATATAGGGGTCCCATTTTATTCCTTGCAGGTTACCGCCAGCAGCATCTTGCTGTCGCATCAGGTACTTCCACCCAGCCATTTCAAAATTGTCCTGTAGACCCTGCTCGGGATTCAGGTTCCAGTTGCTACGTAATTCAATCTTGAATTTTTCCGAAGCTGGAGAATTTTCCAGATGTAACGCCACATTGCGCACGAATTGCGCGGGCAAGGGCACGAATCCTCTTAGAATTTCGCTTCTCTGTTTCGCGCCTTTGCCGTCTTTCTTGAGCTTGGTCACTACCGTCCTGGTATACATCGAGCGGGTCGATCGCACCATCGCATCGATAGCCTCCGCTACAGCGATGGCTTGTTTGGTATCTGTATCCTCTAACGCACCAAGATTTGCCGAGAAAAAAAGAGGCACCAGCGCGATTCCCAGGAATAATTTATTTGTTAGTGATTTCATTGATCAGGCTTCCTGTCTTTATGGATATTTTCGGTTCAATATCATTTTTTAATTAAAAACGCTCGAATTGGTTTTCGTCAATTTTGCTGGTGTTGCCAGCCGTAATCTGTTGTGCCTCAGTTTGATCCCCTGCGAAATCCATTACGGTATGTGATCCGTTACCATTGGTTGGCGATTTACCATTCGATTTAGTTGTAGGAGGTTGTTGGTTAGACAGGCGGAAGAAGGAAATCATTTCAAGCAGCGATTGTGACTGACCGCGCATCTCCTGGGATGTGGCCGCAAGCTCCTCTGAAGCAGCTGCATTTTGCTGGGTGACCTGGTCCAGTTGCTGCATGGCGCCGTTGATCTGACCGACGCCTCCGGCCTGTTCTTCAGAAGCGGCTGAGATTTCCTGTACCAGCTCTGCTGTTCTGGCGATATCCGGGACCATTTTTTCCAGCAATATGCCTGCATTTTCGGCGACTTTGACGCTGTC
>JAAENK010000010.1 GCA_024224415.1 Gammaproteobacteria bacterium
CAGAATCGGTGTGTGTGAGCGCAATAATAGTGAAATGTCGTGATATTCCATTGCCACCTTCCAGGCGCATTTTGATTTACCACAAGTCTAATATGAATATCAGCAAGATAGAATGGCAGATACGGTAAAAGTATTTTCCCAAAGAATGATTTGCATCATTTTGTGGCAGCACTATCGGCTGTATAATACATGTCGATTTAATTTGACGAGATAAACTAATGCAATACAAAGATATATTACTCTATATCGATGATGGAGATTCCAACGCGGCCCGAGTCGAAGCAGTATTTGGACTGGCCAGGGAACATGGTGCCACAGTGACGGGTGTAACCCTTGCTGCTATCAAACCTGCGAATGTAAGGGTCTCAGGGGCCGATGCGCTGAAGGATATTTGTGATCAATGCGCCCAGGACAGACTAGATGATTTTGTGGAGGCGGCCAGGGCAGCGGATATATCGGTCAAAGCACATATCATTTATGGCGGCCAAAGTTCGGCACCGCGAAAATTAGCCCAATATGCCCGGAATTTTGACCTGGTGGTATTACGTCAATCGAATCCCAGCCGGGAAAACGCAGCGCTGGTGGAAGATGTTGCTGAACAGGTTGTTCTACTCAGCGGGCGCCCTGTATTTTTTATGCCCTATATTGGTGCCCATCGCATTCCCTGCAGAAAAGCCGCAGTTGCCTGGGACGGTACTCCGGCAGCGTCACGTGCGCTTCACGATGCCTTACCTTTATTGGTAGGCCTGGATGAGGTAATGATATTAATTATCGAAGGCAAAAAGAAAACCACCAAGGGGGAGTTGCTCGCCAATGATCTAACCCAGCATCTAAAAAGCCATGGTGTTAACGCGGTTGTTAATCGCCGTACAGCTGGTACTTTTGATGTACCTACGGTAATCCTCAATGAGATTTCTGATAACGATATCGATGTACTGATAATGGGTGGTTACGGAACTCCAAGCCTGAAACAGAAGATTTTTGGTGGCGTTACTCAAACCCTGCTGGCCAGCATGACTGTGCCAGTCATCATGTCACATTGATTAGCTGGTTTTGCTGACGATCAGTGTTGCATTCACTCCGCCAAAACCGAGGCCGTTGCAAAGCGCATGCGGCGTTTTATGCTGTATCGCGCTATTAGGCACCAGGTTTAAATCAGTAAAATTGTCATCCGCCTGATCCAGGTTCAGGGTCGGCGGCAGTTTATCATCGCGTACTGCGAGTGCTGAAAATACGCTTTCAATACCGCCCGCCGCGCCGAGTAAATGGCCGGTGGCTGATTTGGTGGATGAAATGGGAATATTGGGCAACTGCTCGCCAAAAACCTTGCGTAGTGCCGCTATTTCAGCCCGGTCACCTACCGGTGTCGAAGTCGCATGCGCATTGATATAGGCGATATCTTTTGGCGATAGCCCGGCTTGCGACAATGCAAGTTCAATCGCTGCCGCACCGCCAGCGCCATCTTCCGGTCCCGAGGTAATGTGGTGCGCATCGGCGCTGGTGCCATAACCACTGAGCACCGCCAGTGGCGTCGCCCCGCGTGCAAGTGCGTGCGCCTCGGTCTCGATGACCAGCAAACCAGCGCCTTCACCCATGACGAAACCATCCCGGTCCTGATCAAACGGACGCGAAGCCCTGGTTGGTTCATGGTTGCGACTCGAGAGCGCATGCAAGGCATGGAAACTGCCCAGGGAGAGGGGGTCGACACAGGCTTCGGTGCCACCGACCAGCGCAACTTCCGCTTCGCCGTTGCGAATTATGCGCATACCGTCGCCAATCGCCTGCAAGCCTGCAGCGCAGGCAGTTACCGGACAGCCAATCGGTCCCCTGAAACCGTAGCGAATCGACAGGTTGCCCGCCGCCAGATTGGCGAGGAATGCCGGTGCAGTAAATGGTGAGAGCCGTTTTACGCCTCTGGTTTCAAGTGTTTTCTGTGCGGCGGTTATGGTTGGAAAACCACCGATTCCGGTACCGATGATGGTAGCAGTCGCCATTTGCTCGGCCCGTTCCGAAGGGAACCAGTTAGCCTGGTTTAACGCCTGTTCGGCAGCGGCCAGGGCATAAAGTGTGAACAGGTCGATTTTCTTGCGTTCCTTGCGGTCGACGATAGCCTCGGGATTAAGGCCTGCGGTTTGATCCTGCTCATGGCCTGGTACCAGGCCGGCGATCTGTATGGGGAATTCATCGACATCAAAGCGGTCGATTAAGTTGATACCACTCTCACCTGCGGTTAGCCGTTGCCATACCTGATCGATACCACAACCTAGTGGACTGACGATGCCCATGCCGGTGATTACAATCTTTTCACTCATATCTTGATATTAAGCCTGCGAAATTTGGCCACAAACATTAATCGCATGTAAAATATGATCAAGATAATTTTTTGAATACGATGATGTATTCAGTACCGGAGATGGGTATGCCCTACACACTTGAACATAAAATTAGAACGAAGGAGCGTATTCTGGAGTCTGCCACCGAGCTATTTTGTCGGTTTGGATTCGACAAGGTATCGATCAGCCAGGTAATGAAACTGGCAAAGATGACGCATGGTGCGTTTTACGCCCACTTTGAATCAAAAGAGGCATTATATAAGGCTTCTTTCCTGCAAACGCTAAATGGTAGTAGTACAGGGCGGCTAGCCAAAGCGCCGTTTTCAACCAAACACTTGACCGAACTTGCGAGTAATTTGCTAAATCTGCGTGCATTATCCGAGCAATCCCGTCCATCACCAGAAAATATTCTATTCAATGAAATTGGTAGTGATAGTGTCGAAATCAGGCAATTGTATGAAAGATCTTATCTCGGTGTACTAAAAATTCTGGAAAAACGTATAGCCGCGCTGGGTAAATTGAAAAAGCTTTCCTTCGCTCAAAACCAGCATTCAATAAGCGAAAAGTCGCGGGCCATTCTTGCCTCACTGGTTGGTGCGGTTGCTATTGCCAGGAGCATTCAAAGCGAAGATGAGCGTCGGTACATTTTGAACGTCGCACAGAACCAGATATTGAAGACTCTCGGTGTGGCTGAATTGGCCACCGAATAAAATTCAGGCTTTAATGAGCGTCAGCTTCTGTTGGCGATTCATTTTTTTAATTTCGGCTTCGCGTCTACTGGCGCTACTACGGTTGAAACCAGCTTCCTTGTGTACCACTGCAACGGGCCTGCGGCCATTGAAATATTTTGCACCACAGAGTTTTCCGTTATGCTCGTCAAACCGACGCTCGACATCGGTGCTGATGCCCGTGTAGTAGGAGCCATCATCGGCTTCGATGATATAAACAAACCAGTCTTTGGTCTTGTTTTCGGACATGTTGGTCAAAGCTGTTGTGGGAGAAATAGCGTATCATGTGTGGTGGAAAACAATTGATGAAAATTTGGGTCGATGGCGATGCCTGCCCGGTGGTGATACGCGATATTCTCTGTAAGGCAGCGGAACGTGTTTCGACTGTCACCACCTTTGTCGCTAACCAGCCCCTGCCATTGCCGGCTTCTAAATGGGTCAAGTTTATCCAGGTTCGTGCTGGATTCGATGTTGCTGACAATGAAATCGTACAGCGCCTCACAGTGGGTGACCTGGTGATTACCAGCGATATTCCGTTAGCCGCGGAAGCTATCGAAAAAGGTGGCCTGGCATTAAGCCCGCGAGGCGAAATTTTTACCGCCGATAATATCTCTGCGCGCCTGACCATGCGTGATTTTATGGAATCGTTACGCGCCAGTGGTGTCGATTCGGGTGGGCCAGCGCCACTGAGCCAGAGAGATAGAAAAAACTTTGCCGATTGTCTGGACAGAATAAGCAGAAAAAATGGTAAATAATCCAGTTGAATCAGGACTTGAAATACACGCGTGCATACCTATTTTGAATGGTGGTTTTTATGTTAAATATGAACTTTAACGAAACTATTGTTGTCGATACCAGCCAACAGGAATGGGAAGCCAGCCCGATGGCGGGCGTATGGCGTAAGCCGTTGGCGTGTGAAGCAGCAGAACAGGGCCATACCACCAGTGTAGTACGTTTCGAGGCCGGTTCATCTTTGTCCGCGCATACGCATCCGCTTGGTGAGGAGATTCTGGTGCTGGAAGGCGTGTTTTCGGATGAACATGGCGACTATCCTGCAGGCTCTTACCTGCGCCATCCGCCGGGTTCCAGCCATAAGCCTTTTAGTGAGGAAGGCTGTAAGATATTCGTCAAACTCGACCAGTTCGATAGCGACGACAACGAAACTTTGTGCGTCGATACTCATTGTAGCGAGTGGTTACCTGGACCCGATAAATTGCAGGTAATGCCATTGCACGAACACGGCCATGAAAGCGTCGCGATGGTAAAATGGCCGAAGAATGCCAAGTTTCAACCGCATCGGCATTTTGGAGGCGAAGAAATATTCGTCGTATCCGGTACTTTTATGGATGAATGGGGCAGTTATTCGGCGGGTACCTGGGTTCGCAATCCGCACAATAGTGAACATTTTCCTTACGTGCAGGATGAAACCGTGATCTGGGTAAAAACCGGCCACCTGATGCCCAAAACTAGTCAGTAATTAAACGAGGTTATCTTTGTCACAACAAGAAATACTACAACTGAAGCAATTCGCCAGTGAGAAAATTATAGGCCAGCAGGCGCTGATCGAACGTCTGCTAATCGCCATTCTGGCAGACGGACATTTGCTCGTCGAGGGAGCACCCGGTCTGGCCAAAACCCGGGCCATTAAGGTGATTGGTGAAGGTATCGAAGGCGATTTTCATCGTATTCAATTTACCCCCGACTTATTGCCAGCCGATCTTACCGGCACCGAAATTTATCGTCCGCAAGATGGCAGCTTTACTTTCCAGCGCGGCCCCCTGTTTCATAACCTGGTACTGGCTGACGAAATCAATCGTGCGCCAGCCAAGGTGCAATCTGCCCTGCTTGAAGCCATGGCCGAACGCCAGATTACCGTGGGTTCCGAAACCTATGCGCTACCCGAAGTGTTCCTCGTTATGGCGACACAAAACCCGATTGAGCAAGAGGGTACTTATCCCTTACCCGAGGCCCAGCTCGACCGTTTCCTGATGCATGTGCGCGTAGATTACCCTAATGTCGATGAAGAAAAGGCGATATTGCAACTGACCCGGGGTGAAGCCCGCGGCGGTCAGCAAGCGCTGACACAAGCAAGTACTCAACTAAGTCAGGCCACATTGTTGCATGCGCGTAATGCCGTACTCGATACCTATCTGGCGGATAATCTCGAAGCATATTTAGTCGAAATAGTACTGGCGACACGTAATGCCGGTAGATACGGCGAAGACTTGTCAGGATGGATTCAATACGGTGCGAGTCCACGTGCGAGCATGGCGCTGGATCGTTGTGCACGGGCTTACGCCTGGCTCGATGGACGCGATTTTGTCACACCCGAGGATATTCAGATGATTGCACCCGATGTATTACGCCATCGGATAATTCTCAGTTACGAAGCCGAAGCCGATGGGGTCACTGCGGATCGATGTATCGAGGAACTCATCTCGCGTGTCGCTGTCCCTTAAGTTGATCGAATTGGTACTGCAATGGAGCGAACACGGGAAAATGGTGACGATATCGTCCGTGTCAGGTTATCCAGCCTGATCGGTCTGAATCGTGACGCCAACAGCATTCCGCTGATTTCAAACTCAATCAAGGCGCATAAAGCCGGTGGATTTCTGTCGGCCTTTCGTGGTCGCGGCATGGAGTTTCATGAATCGCGACTTTATCAACCAGGCGATGATATACGTACCATTGACTGGCGCGTCACTGCGCGTAGTGGTAAGACGCATACCAAAGTATACCGCGAAGAACGCGAGCGGCCGGTGTTGCTCTGGGTAGATTTGCAGCAGTCGATGTTTTTCGGTACGCGCAACTGTTACAAGTCAGTATTGGCGTCGAAACTCGCCGCGTTGATGGCCTGGAGTAGCGTACAACACGGCGATCGGCTCGGCGGGTTGATATTTTCCGAACAGGAACACATTGAGGCACGTCCCAAACGAGGTAAAGCCGCTGCCCTGCATTTCATCCGCCAACTCGTGGAGCATAGCGCCTGGTCGGGTGACAGGTCGACGCAGGCAGTCGAAGAAAATACCGGCGCGCAGGCGCTAAATCGTTTACGCCATGTGACGCGACCTGGTAGCCTGGTTGTGTTGATTAGCGATTTTCGTTTCCTCGACGAAACCTGTCGCAGGCATCTGGCGCAGCTCGCGCGGCATAACGACGTTGTTTTACTATTCACCCATGACCCACTGGAACAAGCCTTGCCGCCCTCGGGTTATTATCGCCTCACCGACGGCATTAGTGAACTCGCAATCGATAGCGCCAATCGAGCTAGTCGAGCGCAGTACCAACAGCGTTTCAGCCAGCACCATGAAACGATCGAACAGCTATGCAATCAGTTGCAATTGTTCCTGATCGATATTTCTACCGCTGATGACATGCTCGAAGCGCTCCAGGCCGGCCTTGGTTTGCGACGCCTAAGAAAGCGATCATGAATGAAATTCCACTCAGAGATATCCACTTGCCGGAGGCAGTGTCGTGGTGGCCTCCAGCACCAGGCTGGTGGTTATTGTTGATGATGTTGGTTGTGCTTGTATTGGGTTCAGTTTTTTTATGGCGGTGGGTGAAACACAAGTCGTTGAGAAAACTCTCGGATATGGAGCTAAAAAGCATCGTCGAAAACTTTAACCAACAGCAGGATACCAGACTTCTGCTAAGCCAGCTTTCGACCTTGTTACGTCGAATATTGATGAGTTACCAGGGACGTAACAGCACCGCCGCTGTCACCGGAGATGACTGGATACGGCAGCTTAATACACTGGCCCATGAAAACTGTTTTAGTGAAGAGCAGGAAATTTTACTGAGTCGGGGGCAGTTTAAACGCGAGCTTGATTTCGACAGCCATGCGTTGCTCGATAGTTGTGAGCACTGGATCAAGGCCCTGCCACGGAGTCAGACACGTGTTTCAGCTTGAATGGCCCTGGGTATTGCTGTCGCTACCGTTACCGGTTCTGGTTTATTATTTGTTTCCCGCCAGAGTCGACTATCACGAAGCCGCTTTAAGGGTACCCTTTATCGATGATTTTCGACTCTCACAAACAGTCACTAGTGAACCAAACCGTCGGTTATGGATATTAATCCTGAGCCTATTGGTGTGGATCTTGCTGGTAGTTGCAGCCGCACGCCCACAATGGCTGGGAGAATCAGTGAGCATTGATATCAGTGGCCGAGACTTGATGTTAGCGGTGGATTTGTCAGATAGTATGCGCATTGGTGATTTCAAGATTAATAACCGCGAAGTGAACCGCCTCACGGCGACAAAATATGTCGCCAGCCAGTTTATCGAAAAACGCCAGGGCGATCGTCTCGGACTCATTCTGTTTGGAACTCAGGCTTATCTGCAAACGCCACTGACCTTCGATGTCAGCACCATCAACCAGTTGCTGCTGGAGTCGACTATCGGGCTGGCTGGGGAACGCACCGCGATAGGTGATGCCATAGGCCTGGCCTTGAAGCGTCTGGATAAAAGTCCGCAAAGCTCGCGTGTTCTGATTCTAATCACCGATGGTGCGAATACTGCGGGTGAAGTCACGCCTTTGAAAGCAGCGCAGTTAGCTGCTGAGCGAAATTTGAAAATTTACACCATCGGTATCGGTGCCGACGAACAAATTAGATCTACCTGGTTTGGCGTGCGTACCATCAATCCATCGTCACAACTTGACGAGGCCACTTTACGCGCTATCGCCGACACTACCGGTGGACGGTATTTTCGTGCACGCGATACCGAAGAACTCGAACAGATTTACGAACTACTCGATCAACTCGAACCGCTGGGTCTAGATCAGCAAAGCCTGCGCCCGGTCAATGCATTGTTTTACTGGCCTCTGGCTATGGCCTTGTGTCTTGCCAGCCTGGTTTATCTGGTCACGCAATGGCGGTGGCGCGCATGATCGAGCAATTTCACTTTTTACGCCCCGCCTGGTTGCTGGCTTTCATCCCACTATCGCTAGTGCTCTGGTATGGGTATAAACATCGCTCTGCTAGTCGTAGCTGGCAGGCCGTAGTCGATGCTGCGCTGTTACCACATTTGATAAATGGCGAGAGCCAGGGACGTAAGAGCTGGTTGTGGTTGGCGCTGGTTCTTGCTGCGCTGCTGGCGATTATCGCGCTGGCCGGGCCAGTCTGGGAAAGACTACCGCAACCGATTTTTCGTCAACAGTCCGCGCTGGTGATTGGACTGGATTTGTCGCGCTCGATGGATGCTGGTGATATCAAGCCCAGTCGCCTGACACGCGCGCGACATAAAATTGCTGATATTCTCGCATTGCGTAAGGAAGGTCAGACCGCCCTGGTGACCTATGCTGCGGATGCCTTTGTGGTCACGCCGCTGACCGAGGATGCCGCAACTATTAATGCATTGTTGCCCAGTCTGTCGACCCAGATCATGCCATCGCAGGGTAGTCATGTGGAAAAGGCGATAACACTGGCTTTCACATTGTTCGACAATGCAGGTTTGAACAACGGTGATATCCTTTTGGTCACCGATGGTTTTAATGATCTGGAGCTGGCAGCTATCGAACAGGTATTACAGGAGAACTCAGCGCGTCGGGTTTCTGTGTTGGGTGTTGGCACCAGCGATGGTGGGCCGATCCCAATGTCCAGCGGTGGCTTTCTCAAGGATGATGACGGTGCTATCGTTATCTCGCGCCTGAATGGCGACGACATGGAGAAGGTTGCAAATAGTGGCGGTGGTGAATTTCAGTTAATCAGTAATAACGACGATGATATCGATCGATTGTTGAGCGCCATGCAAACTAACCCTTTCGAAGATGATGCCGTACAGAGTGATTTGCAGGCCGATGTCTGGCGCGAGCTTGGCCCCTGGCTGGTGCTGATGTTGCTGCCACTGGTGGCGTTGGTGTTCCGGCGCGGGAGGATTTTTATTTTACCATTGCTTTTGATACCAATATCACCCGAATCCCATGCGCTGAGCTGGGACGAACTCTGGAAGAATGTCGATCAACGTGCCAGCGAAGCATTCGAGCAGGGAGAGCACCAGTCCGCCGCAGAATTGTTTGACCAGCCAGAGTGGAAGGCATCGTCGCATTATCGTACAGGCGACTATGAGAAAGCCTTGCAAAGTTGGGAAGGCATCGATAGCGAACGTGGGCATTACAATCGTGGTAATACGCTGGCTAAACTCGGGCGACTGGAAGAAGCTGTAGAGGCTTATGATAAGACCCTGGAACTAAATTCTGGTCACGAAGATGCCATCTATAACAGGAAAGTGACTGAAGACTTGCTCAAGCAGCAACAGCAGCAACGGGACAAACAGCAAAACGAGCAACAACAGGAGAACCAGGAAGAAGGCCAGCAGCAGGGCGAATCTGAGCAGTCTTCCAGTCAAGGTCGGGATCAGCAAAACCAGGCCGATCAGCAGCAAAGTGAAGAGACTCAAAAAGAGCCTTCAGGTTCACAGCAACAATCAGACGATCAAAATCCACAC
Organism: Gammaproteobacteria bacterium; assembly: GCA_024224415.1. Taxonomy (GTDB): domain Bacteria; phylum Pseudomonadota; class Gammaproteobacteria. The sequence goes on from JAAENK010000010.1 coordinate 9,504, forward strand.
AACGAACCCGAGCAACTCCCCAGCGATCCACAACAGATGCAGGCCGAACTGGAAGAACAAATGTCCGAGCAGGCTGCCGAGCAATGGTTACGAAAAATCCCGGATGATCCGGGTGGATTGTTGCGACGTAAGTTTCTCTACCAGTACCGTCAACGCGGCGACAACAGCAAGGCACAAAATCCGTGGTAATTTCAGCTATGAAACGATATCTTTTTTTTCTGTTTATATTCTTGCTGGTAATGCAGCAGGCCAGTGCAGCGATTAATGTGTCGATAGACCGCAATCCGGTGCATGTTAACGAATCTTTTCAAATGATTTTTGAAAGCGATGAGTCACCGGATGATGACCCCGATTTTTCGCCGTTACAGCAGCATTTCGTGGTATTGAATACCAGTCAAAACAATAGCATTAGCATCATTAACGGTGATTACCAGCGCAGTATTAGGTGGACTTTGCAGATAATGCCTAAACAGGTGGGCGAAATTGTGGTGCCAACGATTCATTTTGGGGATGACAAAACCGAACCATTTCAAATTTCAGTAAAACCGGCATCCTCGAGCAAAAGTGATTCGAATAGCGATTTGATATTTGAACTAAGCGCAGACCGGGATAGCGTGCCGGTGCAGGGTCAGGTTATTATTACCATGCGTTTAATGAGCAACACCAATATTTCGGCCTACCAGTTCGGTGATCTGGTGGTCAACAATATGGATGTTGTCATCGAACCGCTGGGTGAAGTTGAACGTTTTCAAACCCGACTTGGTGATCAGGCTTATCTGGTGCTGGAAAAGAAACTCGCGCTGTTTCCGCAACAAAACGGCAGGCTCACCATCGACCCTGTGCCCGGAGAAGTGCGACTGGTATCGCAATCGACTTCAATCTTTGATCCCTTCCAGACCCGGGGAGAAATTAAGCGTGTCAACTCACCGCTATTAAACATAGAAGTGCAGGCTATCGATGCCGCATTTAGCAGTCAGCACTGGTTGCCTGCTACCAATGTGCGGCTCAGTGATGTTTGGCAGGGCGACCTCAGCAAGCTGGTCGCAGGCGAGCCGGTGACGCGCACACTCATGTTGGTTGCCGAGGGTTTGACCGCTGCGCAGTTGCCAACGCTGCAACAACAGGATGTCGATGGGATAAAGCAGTACCCAGATAAACCGATACTGAGCGATCAGCGTTCTGAGCGCGGCATTGTCGGGGTGCGTCAGCAGAAAATCGCATTGATTCCGACTGGGGGTGGGGCCTACAAAATACCCGAAATAAGCGTACCCTGGTGGAACACACAAACTCAGAGGCAGGAAATTGCGCGTATTCCCTCGCGGACCATACAGGTGGCTGGCGATGCGGCTGTCGAATCAAAACCTGAGGTGGTGACGCCGCTAGCAGAGCTAACTCCGGTTGTTGAAGTAGTGGAACAAACTAATCATTTCTGGATCTGGCTCAGCCTGTTCCTCGCCGTTGGCTGGCTCGTAAGCGGTCTGATTTGGGGGTTTAGTAGGCGCAGCCGGGGGCGTGAAACCACGGTTCAATCCCCGCATAAGAAAACTAATGTTGGTATCGCCAGTAAAGCGTTGAAACAGGCCTGCGAGGCAAACGATGCGGCTGCTGCCAGAGCTGCGTTATTAAATTGGGCCAGGGCGATGGATTTCGATAATCTGACACGGCTTGCTGATGCTTTTGGTGAACCGATCAAGTCGCAAATTGATAGCCTGAATCAGAGCTTATACAGCGCCGATATCAGCGACTGGCAGGGAAGTACGCTCTGGCAAAGCTGTGAATCGATAGATCAAGCCAGGAATTCGGCACCGCTGGAAGATAGTGATCGCCTGCCGGCATTGAATCCGTAGTTTGAATTTTGTTTCACTCGCGGTAAACAGGCAACTCCGCTAGACTTGGTAATATGGAATTGACTCAACAACATCAGATAATTTTCGGCACTGCCGCGTTGGCGGTGGCGATTATTGTAATGCTAGTCTGGCATTTTTCTTCGAGGCTTAAACAGTCACTGTTGGAGCAGCATAAACTTGCCTTGAGTGAACAGGCACTTAAAATGGAATTGCAAAAAGAA
>JAAENK010000011.1 GCA_024224415.1 Gammaproteobacteria bacterium
AATGATAACTGTACAAGTATCGCCACCAGTGATTTAGTTTTATCGAATGATGTGGAAACCGCACAAACCGATGGGAATATTCAAGTGCTGGCAGGACAAACCTCAGATGCAACAATAGCTTTTGATCCGGTAGCATCCGGGTATGGTGGTCTGTCATTCTGCCCACCTGGAAACCCCGCCTGTACCCCGACTTCGGGAAATGCCGGTTATATCGATGTAGAAGTCGACCTTTCTCCCACTGGTTTAGACTATCCATGGTTACAATATGACTGGGACGGTGATGGTGTTTTCGATGACAATCCATCAGCCACCGCCACCTTCGGAATATACAAAGGCAATGACGTCAATATCTACATTCAGCAGGTTTATCAGTAGTTGGTTAAGCCCTTGATTTGCTGATTAAAATCTTTGCTGAATTTATCGGTTTTTCGCTTGACACTCCCGGCACGCTTCATTAAAGTACGCGCGTTCTCCGGGGGCCATAGCTCAGCTGGGAGAGCGCAACACTGGCAGTGTTGAGGTCGGCGGTTCGATCCCGCCTGGCTCCACCAGTTTCCTGACTGGTAAATCAGTGTCCCCATCGTCTAGTCGGCCTAGGACACCGCCCTTTCACGGCGGTAACAGGGGTTCGAATCCCCTTGGGGACGCCAACTATTTAGGCTTTATAATCAATGAGTTATATGAATATAGC
>JAAENK010000012.1 GCA_024224415.1 Gammaproteobacteria bacterium
CGATGGTTAGCGCGGCCATGATACCTGCCATTTCCGGCGAAAATCCTTCACCACTATAGGGTGATGCCTTCCAGAAAATAAATCCAAGCAGGGCGAATGGCACGATTAACGTTGCGGACTTCTGGAATGAACAGAAGCCGACTACGACGCAAAGGCTTAAGCCGACGAAAGCCGCCATGTTGGGTGAGTAACCGGTGAATAAGACGATTAGTAAGGCAATCAGCGGAATGATAGTAAACCAGCCTTCGCGCCATACTTTGAAAAAATTCGGTAACTGATCCTTAGGGTAAGTCGGCAGATTCAGTTTCTTGGCGGTAAAGTGAACAATAGATAACACACCGATGTAGTGCATCGTCGCCGGTACAATGGCTGCGATAACAATGGTGGTGTAAGGCACTTCGAGGTACTCGGCCATGAGGAAGCTGGCTGCGCCCATGATCGGCGGTGTGATTTGCCCACCTGCGCTCGCTGCTGCTTCGACTCCGCCGGCGAAATGGCCGGGATAACCCATGCGTTTCATATTGGGGATAGTTAAAGAGCCGGTCGATACCGTGTTGGCAATCGATGAACCGGAAATGGTGCCGAAAAATGCCGAGGACACCACGCTGACCTTAGCCGGCCCACCGGTGTAACGGCCAGCTGCAATCATTGCGTTATCGACAAAAAACTGGCCTAACCCCATACGCTGCGCAACCACGCCGAATAACACAAAGTGGAAAACCACGGTCGATACAACCCAAAGAGTAATACCGTAAATGCCTTCGAATGGGAAATACATATTATTAATGAACTGACGCCAGTCGACACCGGGATGCTGCAGTATCTGGGCCGGCATATATGGGCCGAACAGGGCGAAAGTAACGAATATCAGGATAATCATCGGTAACACCCAGCCTATCGTACGTCTTGCGATTTCGAGTGCGGTGAGTACCAGTACCGAGCCGAAGAAAACATCGAGGTCGGTAGGGTTTCCCTGGCGTAGCATTTGTTCGGGGATTTCCAGACCAAACAGTTGAATGCCATTCCAGCTCGCCCACAGAAACATGGTCGAACCTATCGCCAGCAGCATAATGCTCCAGTCATAAATTGGTACATTCCCGGGCTTGAGCAGGCTTTTACCAGAATAAGTATGCGAAGTAGCGGTGTGAAGTAGAGGGAAACCAACAAATATAAATAGAAACAACCCTGATAGATGAATGCCCATGTGTGCATAGTCGACAGGCGTACCGAAACCGGCGGTCCACAGGTGATATAGCGCAAAAGCAACCGAAGCCCAATAGATGAAAGTGGTTAAGGCGGGTCCGTTATCCCGGACATTGAGTCCGGAATCGTATTTCTTTTCGAGCTCATCTAGAGCTGCCACGTCAATCGCGTCAGGTGTATTCATTACCAGGGAACCCCTTCAAAGCATAGAAACAAAACAGGGCGGAGATTCTGTTCTACCGCCCTGTGATTATTGACAGGTTAATGGTTATGTGACTGTTACTGCATGCCCTGTTCTTTGTAGAAACGGATCGCACCAGGATGTAGTGGTACACCAATTCCCTTAACACCGTCGAGTGCAGTTTCAAGCGTGATGACCTTGCCCTTGGCGTGACCGTTATCGAGCAACTTGCGAGCTGTTTTCGACCAGAGTGCCTTGGTGATTTCATAAATCAAATCGTCATCCTGTTTGGCGTTGGTTACAAAAATACCGCTTACGGCAACCGTGTTAACGTCGTAGCTGACGCCAGGATAAGTACCAGCCGGTATTTTCGAAGGAATGTAGTAAGGTACCGATTTGTTAGCCTGCGTAACTTCAGCCGTGGTGAAGTTATAAAGCTCCAAACCTTTGGTGTTATCCAGCTGAATAATCGCGGCAACTGGCGTACCGGCAGCGTAGAAATAGGCGTCGAGTTGACCGTCAGCAATACGCTCTGCGCTTTGCGAATTGTTTAGTTCGGCTTCTTCAATATTACCACGATTGATTTTATGGTCGGCAAGAATAAGTTCGACAGCAATCTGCGTTCCCGAGCCGGCCTGTGCGATACCAACACGCTTGCCTTTCAAATCTGCAATACTTTTTAATTTACCGCCTTTTGGTAACACCAGGTGTAAATCTTCCGGGTATAGATTGGCAATGATACGGAGATCGGGTTTGGCATTGCCTTCATACTTGCCAACGCCATTGTAGGCGAAATGTAAAGTGGCAGCACCTGACAAACCGGCTTCCATCTGTCCGGCCTGGATGGCATTCACGTTATGCGCTGAGGCATTAGTCGATTGCGCCATGGCTACCAGTCCGGGTACACCGCAGTTACCACCTTTTTCACAGGCGCGTGAACCGGGTGGATTTGAGATGGCGTTGGCAATAATGCCGCCAATTGGAAAGTATGTACCACCCGCGCCACCGGTACCGATGCGGAAGAATTTCATGTCCTGGGCGATACCGGTACCGGTAATCAATAGACTGCCCAGTGCTGCAATTATCAACTTCTTAGTTAATTTCATTGTTTAGTCTCCAAAGTTTTATAGGTTTTGTGATCTCTGATTGTCTCAGTGGAACTTGAAGTTACAGAGACAAATAAAGATTAGAAGAATAGTAACCGATATTGACTATTAATAAACATTAGAAAATATATTAAAATTATCCAATAAATTTATAGTAGGTCTCATGAATCTCAAACAATTGCGTGCTTTTTCGGAAGTTGTCAAAACCGGTTCAGTGTCTGAGGCGGCTCGTCGCCTGCATCGTACGCAGCCGGCAGTGAGTGCGGTTATCTCTTCGTTGGAGGACGAACTTGGTATAGCATTATTCATCCGCAAGGGCATGCGCCTGAAGCCCGCGCCCGAGGCACAATTTCTGCTCCGTGAAGCGAACGAGATATTGGAATTATGGTGACAGTTTACTTATTTCATTGCTGTTATGATTAAGAGATAAGTTAACTGTCACCTTATCTCCCTTATTTCTGCCGACGGTCGCCGAAAACTGGCTCAACGCCGCCGCGACGATCAGCGGCAGGGTCTTGCTCTTAAAGTCTTATATCTTTAATCTTCAGATAAAGAATTAGGATGGAAGGTAAATGTATGCCTAGCATATGGAAGATCAAGGGTCTTTACCCTTATATAATCGTCATATTTTTAAATGCGTTTACGGATCTGGGTCATAAGATCATTATTCAAAATACGGTCTTTAAGATCCATGACGGACAAACACAGATCATTCTGACGGCGATTGTGAATGCGCTCATTCTTTTGCCTTTTATCTTCCTGTTCTCTCCTTCTGGATTTATTGGAGATAAGTTTTCTAAAAGTATAGTGATGCGCGTATCTGCCTGGGCTGCGATATTTATCACACTGGGTATTACCACCTCGTATTATGCAGGCGCCTTTGAACTTGCCTTTAGTTTGACCTTCTTAATGGCGGCGCAGTCGGCTATCTATTCTCCGGCAAAATATGGCTATATCAAAGAACTGGTCGGCAACAAATATCTCACCCTGGGAAATGGAATCGTTCAGGCGGTGACGACAGTTTCCATACTCGGCGGAATCTTTTTTTATTCGGTCTTATTCCAAAATTCACTGGACGGTACGAATTTCACAGAGTCTGAAGATATCTTAAAGCATATCGCACCTCTGGGCTGGGTGCTTGTTGCCGGCTCAATAATTGAGATGATGCTGACATACAGACTTCCCAATACTCATATCAAAAGTGATGTCCGTTTTGTGTTTAAAAAATACTACACAGGCTCATATCTAAAAGACAACATGAAGATATTGCGCGCGAATGTGACGATTTTCCACTCCATCATCGGCCTGGCTCTGTTCTGGTCGGTCTCTCAAGTCGTTCTGGCAAGTTTTCCAGC
>JAAENK010000013.1 GCA_024224415.1 Gammaproteobacteria bacterium
GCGTAATGAATTACTGCGTAGTTTTCCGTCGACCGTCAAGGAAATCCGTTTCCTCACAACTATTTCAAAAAACTTTAGATACCACCCGTTATTAATGATAGCCGGGAGCTGGCTGTACTGGCTCATAGGACGTGGTCAGACGCGTATTCCGAAGCTGTTGTCGGCGCAGCAAATTGAAGAAAAAGAACCATTGATAAATACCCAGCCAAGTCGTGGTGGTATCGAGTACTCCGACGCTTACCTGCACGATAACGATGCCAGGTTTGTGTTTAATTTTATTCGTAATGCAATGGACAAAGGTTGTATTGCAGCGAACTATGTAAAGTCGTTGGGTGCGAAGCGTGACGAAAATAGTCAATGGATTGTTCAGGCCGAAGACCAAATCGGTGGTCGAAAATTTGATATTCACGCCAAAGTCCTGGTCAACGCCGCCGGCGCTTTTGTCGATCAGCATAACGAATTATCAGGTATTCGAACGGACTACTCTCATCTGTTTTCAAAAGGCATACACTTGATCGTGCCGCAGATATCGAAAGCTAAACGCGTGCTTGCTTTCTTTGCTGACGATGGGCGTTTGTTTTTCGCTATTCCCATGGCTAACCGCACCTGTATCGGTACCACGGATACCCGCGTCACCGATCCACACGCTCCAGTGACCGATGAAGACCGGGACTTTGTTTTATCAAATATCAATGCCTGGCTGGATCTGTCGAAACCTTTAAGTCGTGATGATGTGATTTCCGAACGCTGCGGCGTGCGACCATTGGCGACCAGGAAAGGTCAGGATGCAGAATCCGACTTCCTACAGCTATCACGCAAACACGTTGTGGAAGCTTCAGCCGAGATGGCGCATATCAGTATCTTTGGTGGCAAGCTAACCGACTGTTTGAACGTCGGTGACGAAGTGTGCCAGGCTGTGTCGGAGTTTGGCGTACAGTTAGCGGAAGTTGAAAGTAAATGGTACGGCGAGCCATCGACTGCCGAGCGACAGGCATATTTTGAGCGTGCAAAAAAACTGGGACTCGACGCGATCAAAGCCAAAGACACCGAAGAAATCATGAGCCAGCGTCTCTGGCGTCGCTATGCCTTACACGCCAACGTCATGCTCGATGCCATCGAACAGGATCCATCGCTTAGTGAACCATTAATTGAAAGTGCTGGCATCCGTCGCTGCGAAATTGATTATATTGTGGAAAATGAATTAATCGTCAAGTTGGCTGATTTCCTCAGACGTCGATCAAAAATTGAATTACTGATTACGCCTGAAGAACTAAAAAACGCCACAGGCTTGCAGGAAGCCTGTGAAAAGTTATTTGGCGAAGATGCCAGGGCACGGATGGATGAGTACTTTGAGGCCAGGATTTGATGACTAGACAATGAAAATTCTACTAATCGAAGATGAACCCGCTATTGCCGATACGGTGGTATATGCGCTGCAATCAGAGGGTTATGAAGTTGAATGGCAAAGCACAGCAGAAGCAGGCCTTGGTTCAGTCAGGCAAGGGGCTCCAGACCTGGTGATTCTGGATATTGGATTGCCCGATATGAACGGTTTTGACGCCTTTGGTAAATTGCGAGCAATCGTATCGTCACCGGTTATATTTCTAACAGCGCGTAATGTCGAAGTCGACAAGGTAACAGGGCTGGAGATGGGCGCTGATGATTATGTGGTCAAACCTTTTAGCCCTCGCGAGCTAACCGCTCGGGTCAGGGCAGTTTTGCGCCGTGTAAATGATGGTGAAGCAAACAATACAGATAATAATCGATATATTGCAGGGCCATTTCATATTGATTATCCTGGTTGGGTGATCTCATATAAAAATAGCGAACTAGATTTAACGCATCACGAATTCAAAATCCTCAGTGCACTTTTAAAACACCCCGGTCAGATATTCTCACGAGAGCAGCTGCTGTACCTTGCCTGGGAGTCGCCAGAGCATCGGCTTGATCGAACCGTAGACGCGCATATCAAGAATATTCGCGCAAAACTTCGCGAGATTGACAGCCAACATGACCCGATCCGTACTAAACGTGGTGTCGGCTATTATATCCACCTGCTGCCGTGAAAATCCGCAGCCGTATATTTATTGTTTTTATCGTCATTATTAGCATTGGCATGTTTACCTTTACGCGGTGGCTATCGGCTGATTTAAAATCTCGATACAACGAGGCGGTTGAAGAGCCACTGGTTGATGTCGCCAACCTTCTCGCCGAAATAATTGGTAGCCAATTGTTGAGCGAAAAAATAAACCCGCAACAGTTGAAAGGGTTATTTGATAGAAGCTATCAACGCCAGTTTTCTGCACAGATATTTGAGCTTGAAAAAATCAATGTCGACATGCAGCTTTATATTACTGATAGTCAGGGCATTGTAGTATTTGATTCACTTGATATTACTAAAATAGGCGAAGACTATTCGCAGTGGAATGATGTGGCACGAACGCTTAAAGGTGAATATGGTGCACGCTCATCACCAATACCGAATAGCCTGAAAAAAGGTGATGAAGTCGATGTAATTGCCTTTGTAGCTGCTCCGATACTAGTAGATGATGAAATTGTCGGTGTCCTTAGCATTGGTAAACCCAAATACAACGTCAGGCGCTTTCTTAGTCAGGCGCGTAATAATCAAATCATTGCCGCTGTAATTGTTGGTCTATCCACGCTAATTCTTGGTTTCGTTGTTTATCGCTGGGTGAGTAGACCACTGGATAAGCTGGCCAGTTTTGCCAATCAGGTCAGTCAGGGTGAACGAGTCGATGCCCCCGATCTCGGTGATAACGAAATCGGTGATGTCGGTAAAGCCGTTCAATCAATGCGCGAGGCGCTGGAAGGCAAGGAATACTCAGAACGGTATGTGCAAAGTCTGACACACGAACTCAAGAGTCCATTGAGTGCAATACGCGGTGCAGCCGAGTTATTGCATGAAGGCGTACCTGCCGATCAGCACTCACGTTTTATTCAAAATATTCAAACCGAAACTCAACGCCTGGAAGACATTGTTGAAAGGATGTTACAGCTTGCCAGCCTGGAGAAGCGGGTATCGTTGGAAAATGTTGAAACAATCAATCTAAGATTATTGTTGCCAGAAATTGTGGAAGATTTTCATGTTGAGTCAGTGAAAAATAATCTGAGTATTAAACTGGCGCTGGATGAAAACCTGAAAATTGGGGGTGAACAATTTTTAATCCGCCATGCGGTTGCCAATCTGTTACAGAATGCGATCGATTTTTCTCCAGCGGAAAGTGAAATTGTAATTTCTGCACAAAGGAAAGATGGAATCATTGAGATTATTGTCAGCGATCAGGGACCCGGTTTTCCCGACTATGCTAAGGATCGGATTTTTGAGCGTTTTTATTCTCTGCCGAGACCGGATACAGATCAGAAAAGTACCGGGCTTGGATTGAATTTTGTTAAAGAGGTGGCTGAGCTGCATGGTGGGTCGATTCAAGTTGCGCGGGAGGAGGAGAGGACGCGGGCCATCTTCAAACTGGCGGTATTAGTCCAGGTTTGATCGCCTTAATGCGGCATCACAACAGGTTTCCCAATAGGTAATTAATACCGGCTGATTTCTTCATACAATATTCACAAAAGCTACTTAATGCGTTCATGCGGACCGACTAGATTCTGTTTTATCTAATCGTCGGAGCGCAGTATGAACAAGTTTATTTTAATAGCTGGACTGATATTCAGCAGCTGGTCTCATGCAGTTGAATCAACCGTTACCGTACCCTGGCCGGAATTTGATACGATTTATAAGGAACGGATTGCGCAGGATTTAAAAACCAAAGAAGTAACCGAACCGGCCCCTGTTATGGTATTGGAAAATATTGAGTACGACCTGAAGGTTCATGAATCACAGGTTACAGGTACGGTATCGGTTAACGGCAGCGTGCTTAGCGGTGATCCTGAACCGCTACCTCTGTTTGGTCATAATATCGCGGTAACCAATATCGTAGATGCACAGAACGCCATCCTGATGGCGAAAAATGGTCGCTACCAACTAGATACTGTCGAGTCGGGTATATTCTCAATTCGATTTACAGTTTCAATTCCGATTACCGATTTTCAGGTTAAGCCCAGGTTGGTATTCGATGTTCCAGCTGCAGTCCGTAATGAGCTCAAAATAAAAACTGATGAGAGCTTAGAAATACGTCAATCCGATAGCTTACATAAAATTGATGGCAGTTATTTCTTTTCGCCACGGTCTGAGCTTAATGTGGTTTTCGAGCATGTTGGTCAGCCGCTGACCGGCTCAGAGCCTGAAGATAAGTTGCTTGATGAGGTAGATACGCCGAGCGCCGTGTTGCATTCGGTTACCTTTTTCACCAGTTTTGCCGAAGACGGTACCGTACTATCGGCGATGCAACTGGAGTTGCCACCGAATGATGAAAACCAGCTTGTGCTGGATCCCATCGAAGCAGCCGAAGTTTGGTCATTGCACGTGAATGGTCAGCCGCGTTCACTATATGTTTCGGCTGCTGACAGGTGGGTGGTTCCGCTCGACCCCAAAGTGAAATCAAAAATCGTACTGGCCTACTTGACGCGTAATCAAAAGCTCGGGCTGGAAGGTCGGCTGGACTTTGATATTCCTGAAACCGGTTTAACTGCCCGGCAAGTTAATCTGGTGGTTGGTCTGCCTGAGCGCATGCATATGCTCGCAATGGATAGCGATTTGCAGCCAGCCAGTGGTCGCGGTTGGGCCACTTTCGATAGTTTTAGCGGGCGCCCTCATTTTTTCTCAAAACCTTTTTATCGCGGACGAGCGTTTTCAGCATCCGTTATTTACCAAGAACCCGTTAATCCTTAAAGGAGCGTTGAACATGACTTTTAAACGAATACTTGCAATTACATTAATATTTTTCATTGGCGCCGCAGGCTGGTTTGTCCTCGGGCAAGTTAACTGGGTACGGTCTCACGACACATCGTCGATGCTATCGGCCTCGGTGCAATCACTCTGGGGTGCACCGATAATACAACATGCGCCTAAGCTCACGGTTAAGGTACCCGGTACAGAGCGTAAGCGTCATATCTTCCCGACCAGGAACCAGATCAGGGCCGATATAAAACTTGAACAGCGCCGTAAGGGTCTGGTCTGGTATCCTACTTATACCGTCGATTTTACCGCAGTATACAAGGTCACCAACGAAGCCCGTATCGCACAGGATATTCGGCTCAATTTTCAGCTGCCGTCGAAACAGGCGACTTATGAAAATGTTGTGCTTAAGATCGGCAACAAGACCGAGAGTTTTAGCGCTTCGACTGGCTATGGTTTCCAACGAATTATTCCTTTATCACCGCAAGGCAGTGAAATTGTTGAAATGCATTATCAGACACGCGGTGTCGGTAGCTGGTTATATAAACTGGGTACGGCTAGTGGCAGGGTTAGCGGCCTCGATGTTGTTGTTACCACAAACTTCGACACGGTTGATTTTATCGAAGCCAGCCTCTCACCGATGCAAACCAAAACCACAGAAACCGGCCTGGCTATACACTGGCAAGCCAACGAGTTAATTACCAGTCAGGATATTGGCATCGAACTGCCTCAAAAACTCAACCCAGGTCCACTGGCCGCACGTATGAGTTTCTTCGCACCGGTATGCCTGCTGTTCTTCTTCGTGTTAATTACCGCGATTTGCATAACACGCAAAATTGATATTCACCCCATGCATTACCTGTTCGTCAATGCAGGGTTCTTCGCTTTTCATTTACTGTTTGCATACACAATCGACTTAATCAATGTACACCTGGCCTTTGCGATAGCCTCGATTGTTTCGGTGACCATAGTGGTCAGCTATTTGTCCAGCGCGCTTGGGGAAGCATTTCCCTGGAAAATTGCGGCGGTCGGGCAACTTGTTTACCTCATTTTGTTTTCCTATTCGTTTTTCGTTACTGGTATGACCGGCCTGACGGTAACTATCGCATCGATTGTGACGCTGGCGGTATTGATGCAGATTACCAGTAAAACAAACTGGGCAAAGGTGTTCACCAGACACGTGGCGACACAAGGTTAAATCCGGATGATTCGTTAGTCGACAGGTAGTAAACTCTGATTAACAGAGTTTATAATGACTGGGCTGAAAATGACGATACGCTTAAATAAAGTAAATTTAATTTTGCTTGGCGTTCTTAGCTGTTTCCACGCGATGGTTTACTCCCAGGAATCAAACCCCGATCAGGATCTCGGTATTGGAGTTTATGTCGATCAGGATTTTTTTATACCCTTTACGAACGAAGATCGTGATTACACCATGGGTGTTGCACTGGAGTTTTTCTGGGCTAAAGAGGAGGGCTTGTACCCACTCGATGGTATGGTGCGGAAGGCTGGCAAGTGGCTGGGCATTGAGGATTCGAACAACGATGTTGTCTATAGTTTCATGTTGGGGGCATTGGCATTCACACCAGACGATTTGTCAGATACCCAACCGATTTACGATGATCGGCCTTATTCATCCATAATTTACCTGAGCAACAAGCGCGTCCGCACCGACGGTAAAAATGCCATTGCTGCCGAGGTGTCGGTAGGTGTATTAGGTCTCGATCTGGCGAAAGAATTTCAGACTGAATTCCATGAGCTTTACCGCGATCTTGCTGACTCCGATACGCCAGTCGAACCCATGGGCTGGTCGCATCAAATATCGGATGGCGGCGAATTGACCATGCGCATACGTTTATCTAACTCTCGATTGAATTTTTCTGAACCGGGTTCCTGGGATTTGTCTTCGACGATCGGTTTATCTCTGGGCTTTCAGACCAACGCCAGCGCTGGCGCGGCTTTTCGCATTGGCAAAATCAGGAGTCCGTTCTGGAGCCTGCCATTCGACCCCGTTAATCGTGGCAATTTCATACCGTCGCAGGCCAGAAATGAATGGTATTTCTGGAGCGCGGTGCGTGCTCACCTGGTGGGTTATGATGTATTGCTGCAAGGTCAGTTCCGGGATAGTGAAGTCACTTTTGACGCCGATGAAATCGAACGGCTGGTGTACGATGCGGCAATTGGTATTACCTGGGGCTTTCGTGAATCACAGCTGGTTTTTTCCGCCAATACCAAAACTTCAGATTTAATAATCGACTCCAGACGCCAGACCTGGGGTGGGATTAATTACATGATTCATTTTTGAAGCTGGTCAACCGGTTCTCATACCATTTTAGCCTCTTGATTTTGGCCAGGTTTCAATGCGATGATGTTTATGAGTAATCGAATTTATCTGGAATCAAACCATGGATATTGACTTTCTTCGGCGCGAGTACCATAAAGACGGCTTGCCATTGGACGAACTCGATGACGACCCGTTCCGGCAATTTGAGTTATGGATGGAAGACGCTATAGGTTTTGGTCTGTCGGACCCTACCGCGATGACCGTGGCGACAGTGAACAGCGAAAGTCAGCCCGCGCAGCGCATTGTGCTGTTGAAGCAGTTTAGCGAAGCAGGTTTCGTGTTTTATACCAATTATGGCAGCCGTAAGGCGGCTGACATTGAAAATAATGCACAGGTCAGCCTGCACTTTCCCTGGCATGAAATGGATAGGCAGGTTCATCTAAAAGGTATCGCCAGTAAAATACCCAAGGCCGAGTCATTTAAATATTTCGCCAGCCGCCCATTCGAGAGCCAGCTTTCCGCCTGGGCGTCACGCCAAAGCGAGCGTATTAATTCAAGGCAATTTCTATTAATGCAATACGATTCCATGAAAAAGAAATTCGCCGATGGCAGGGTACCTCTGCCCGATTTTTGGGGCGGTATCCGCGTTGTGCCCAGGCAAATGGAGTTCTGGCAGGGCAGCGTCAGTCGGTTGCATGATCGCTTTGAATATAACCTCAATGCCGAGGGAGATTGGGAGGTTGGCAGGCTTTCGCCTTGATTATTTCTTCATTGGCGGATAATCATTATCAGGTCTGAACAAATAGCTAAAGTTCCAGCATTTAACAATTTCTTTATTGCCCAATGCAAATGTCTGTACTGTCATATCGGGTAGCGACAAAACCTGGCAACTATGATTGAACTGGGTGCTGCCGGGATTAACCACCAGGGTATCACCGAGGTATTCGGCAAACACTTGATGGGTGTGACCGACAACTAGTACATCATAATTAAACCCCGCGAGTTCTTCGTTCCAATAGTCTTTCTGCTGCGGGATTATTTTGCCGCCCTGGTCGAGCAATTTGATGCCACCGTGTTGAAATGCAGGTGGGTGGGCGTGCACCACGCAGAGCTTCTTACCTTCGATTTCGTACTCGCGTGTTTCCGGTAGCGATTGAAGAAACAGGTAGTCATCACTATTTTTTAAATCTAGATTTTCCTCGAGGAATTCCTGATCATGGTTACCGATAATAGTTTCACAATCATGATTTTCAAGTAAATTGATGGTTTCTGCGAGTTGTTCAAAATAACCGGCTATATCACCTGCACAAATGGTCTTCGTTACATCTTCCTGTTTGAATATTACTAGCGCCTGCCGTAGCGGCTCGGGGCTGCCGTGTACGTCGCTGATCAATCCAATCTTAGTGGTCATGTGAATTCAATCTGAAGCCTGTTTAGACTTCACCAGGTCGCAAATGTGGTTCCCAATCGGTATCGCCGATGTTGCAGCCGGTGAAGGAGCGTTACAAACATGCAGGCTGCGTGGGCTTTCAGCAAACAGGAAGTCGTGCACCAGTGTACCGTCCGACATTACCGCCTGCGCACGTATGCCAGCCGGATACGGTTCGAGGTCGGTAATTTCCAGTTGTGGACAATATTTCTGCACCTGTTGCAGATAATCGACTTTCTTCCAGGCGTTTTTAAATTCCTCTTTTGCGCTGCGCCAGTGCTGACGGGCCAGCTTCCAGAAACCGGGAAAACTCAACGTTTCCCAGCTATCGAGCAGATCGAAGTTATAACGATCATAACCCTCACGCTTGAATCCGAGCACTGCATTGGGACCGATGGTAATCGAGCCATCGATCATAGGCGTCAGGTGTACGCCGAGAAAAGGCAGCTCGGTGTTGGGTATTGGGTAAATCAGATGCTGCACAATATTTTCACAGCCTTCGGCAAGGCGGTAATACTCGCCACGAAATGGAATGATGCGAAAATCAATGGGTAGCTTCATCAGACATGCGATGCGGTCTGCAGCAAGCCCTGCGCATGCTACCAGGTAACCTGTTCTAAAACTTAAATTGCCCGCCTGGCTTTTGATATCGATACGAATATGATTTTCATCTTCGAACAACCCTGTGACATGATGACCCAGCCTGATCTCACCACCAGCTGCAACAAACTGACGGGCTATGGCTTCGGTGACCAGTCGGTAGTCGACAATGCCCGATGTTGGAACATGTATTGCCGCAACACCGGAAATCTGTGGCTCAAGATTCGCCAGCGCCTTAGAATCGAGTAATTCGTGTTCGATGCCATTCTTTTCGCAGCGTTCGGCTAGCGCCAACATGCGGTGATACTCTTCGCGGTCGGTAGCAACCAGTAACTTTCCGCATTGATCGAAGGGAATATTGTTGGATTTGCAAAAATCCACTGTAGCGATTGCGCCCTGCTGGCAAAACTGCGCTTTCAGACTGCCGGGCGTGTAATAAACACCGGCATGAATCACCCCGCTATTGTGACCGGTCTGGTGTTGCGCCAGGGCAGACTCTTTTTCCAGTAACAATACTTTTTTACCGGGAAATTGGGTCTGCAATTGCCAGGCGCTGGAAACCCCGACAATACCACCACCGATAATGACGAAATCGTATTGCATAGCCTTAGTTTATCATCGAAATTTCAATTTCAAATAAATTCATTTTGATAAATAGTTTGGTGGCGGTGCAGTTTGCGTAGGTGAATCTGAATCACCCTTGATATGGGGAGTACAGGGCAGATCACTTCAACAAGCAGGGATTGGGCCCTTACGACTTGCTAAGTACTGCGCTCAAGCTGGTTGATTGGCTTTAAATGGGGGAATGTGCCAGCGATCATTTGGACAGTCAGTGCAACTTTTACACTGTTGCTAAACACTAGCCCGTACCTGCCTGTTTACTCTGGTACGGGAAGCAAGCTGTTCACGCCAGGCGGTTATAACGCCAGCGGCAGCGATTAATATCATACCTGACAATGCCTGCGAACTGGGCCATTGGTCGAATAATAACTTGCCCCAGATAGCCGCGAATAAAAGATAAACAAAATCGAGTGGCGCCAGCAGGCTGGCGTCGGCGGTTTGGTAGGCGCGCGACATGCAGATATTACCGGTCAGGTTAAGTACCGACGCCAGTACTGCAAAACCAGTAATCAACCAGCTTAGCTGAGGCCAGCCGATGGCAATGAATGGCATGCTTTCCTGCAGACTGATACTGAGTGGATAAATAGACAACACCGCAATGCCGGCAAGACCGCTGAGGATAAATACTAGTCCGACTGCAAATGCCAGTGCCAGCGGGCTCTCTTTTCTACAGTTTCGTCGTAACGTGAGTATATTACAGGCGTAGAAAAATCCCGCAATTACGGGCAGACATTGCACGCTGGAAAAACCTTCCTGCCAGGGACTGAGAACAACAGTCGCACCTGTGACGCCCAGCAAAATGGCGGCTATGCGCCAGCCGCCTACGTGTTCACCAAGAATCGGCGCCGCTAACAGTGAGACAAAGATGGGGTAGGTATATATGCCAGCCGCCATTTGCGCCAGTGAAAGAAATGGTGCCCCAGAAAAAAAGAAAAACATGCAAACTGTGAGAAAACCCGCGCGCAGGTATACCGCCTTCCATTTAACCGGTCGCAACAGTATAAAGCTGCCGCTGATTCCCGCCAGGAATACGATGAAACCGATATTGCAGATCGAGCGCAGGGTTTGAAATTGCCAGAATGAGGTTTCCGACGCTAAGAGTTTGACCAGCGAATCCTGGCAGGCCAACGCAAAGACTCCGATTATCAATAGAGTGATAGCCATCAATGGCCGGTCACCGCTGGGGTGGTGAAAGAGTGAAAAATTCATGGTATTTAATGTTGTGACAATAGTTGGCCGTAGCCTGAAATATTGTCATCGATACCCGCAAGGCGCAGAGTATCCCAGATCATTGCCTGATTACTGGTAATCACAGGTTTACCTAGTTGTCTCTCGATTTGCTCGACCACGTCAAGGGTTCGAAGTGCGCCGCAGGAAATAAAAACTGCGTCTGCATCGGCTCGGTCGATAGACTGTGCAAAACGAGCAATAAAATCCGGCCTGACTCGAACCATATCGCTATCTTTCTCCAGATTTAAGCCAGAGATTGATAATACCTCGAAACCTGCCTCTTCGAGGTATGCCACTTCACGCGCGTTGATTTCATCCAGGTACGGCGTACCGACCACGATTTTCTTTGCACCAACTTCGTTGAGCCCACGGATAACACCACGAATCAGCGAAGTGGCCCTGGCATGCGGTGCGCCTTTGTTTAGTTCGGCATGAACGCGTTCTTCACCAATAATCAGACTGCCGGAAGTACATGCATAACAAATTACATCGAGGCTGCCATCGGGTAGTAGTGTCGATGCACAATCGGCAAGTAAGTCCACCTGCGCCGCGAGACTCGCGTTGGTAATTGAATCCGGAATCGCCGCACGCGCGAAATGAATGCCGACACCGTCGGGACGTAGTTTCATTACATCGTCTTCAATGGTTTGCTCAGTGGCGAGCAACACGAAGCCAATTTTAGCGCGATGGTGTCGACCTCTATCGAACTCGATTTCGATGGTTGGTTGGGTGATTCTACTAGTCATATCACTGGTTTGGTGTTTATTACCGATTGTAGGGGGATTTCAACCTAGGGGCGAGATTTATCGTATCCAGGCCAGCTATCTGGACCAAGTGATCTACTCAAGTGGTACTAGGCCGCGTGGCCTGCTAACACTACATTATTATGTAATTTTAATAACCCTTATGACTGCGAGGATAACCATGTTAGTAGGTGTACCCAAAGAGATTAAAGATAACGAATATCGTGTCGGCCTGTCGCCCGAGTCGGTGCGTGAAGTCGTGGCGCATGGTCATGAAGTGATTGTCGAAACTAATGCTGGTGCAGGAATTAGTTCCGATGATGATGCCTACCGTCGAGCAGGCGCCAACATCGTCGATAGCGCTGAAGAAGTTTTCGCGCGTGCCGAGATGGTTATCAAGGTTAAGGAGCCGCAGGCAGTGGAACGCGCCATGTTACGTGAAGGACAGATTCTTTATACCTATTTACATCTTGCCCCCGATCCTGAGCAAACGCGAGACTTGGTGAATTCTGGTGCTGTCTGTGTAGCTTATGAGACAGTGACATCACCACTCGGTGGTCTGCCGTTATTACGGCCGATGTCCGAAGTCGCCGGACGTATGTCGATCCAGGCCGCCGCACATAATCTTGAAAAAACCCATGGTGGTATCGGCATGTTAATGGGCGGCGTACCCGGCGTCGATCCGGCCAAGGTGGTGGTGGTCGGTGGCGGTGTGGTCGGCACCCACGCCGCGCATATTGCAGTTGGCATGGGCGCCGATGTCTGGGTGCTGGATCGCTCGAATGAAACCCTGGGGCGTTTATGGACTCAATTTGGTCGTTCACTGAATACGGTATATTCGACGCGTGATGCGATCGAACGTCATGTGCTGGAAGCCGATGTGGTGATCGGCGGTGTACTAATCCCCGGCGCCGCGGCGCCCAAGCTGGTTACTGCCGAACACGTCAAAGCGATGAAACCCGGCGCGGTAGTGGTCGATGTTGCCATCGATCAGGGCGGTTGCTTCGAAACCTCACATGCCACCACGCATAGCAACCCTACATATATTGTTGATGAAGTTGTGCATTACTGCGTTGCCAACATGCCCGGTGGAGTACCGCGCACTTCCACTTTTGCATTGAATAACGCTACCCTGGTCGGAGCTCTAGCGTTGGCAGACAAGGGTTATAAACAGGCGTTAGGCGATGACCCACATTTACGGAACGGTTTAAACGTTCACAAGGGTGACATAACCTGTAGGGAAGTTGCCGAAGACCTGGATTATGAATTCGTCGAACCGATGGTTTCAATGGCGAAGTAACGATGATGTTGTATCAATTTATGGCCAGCAGTTTGAGAATTAGTCTGTGAGAACTCTGCTGTCCTTAAATTTCCTTGCGAATTCCTCCGCATATTCAATACGTTTGCTTGAGGTGGGATGCGAGGAAAGGTAGTTAAAGATTTCATCAGTTGCATCAGAGTTTTGATTGGGTGTGGTATTAGCATCGCCCATCGATTCATATTGCATAAACTTTCTCATCATATTGGCGAAATGTATCGGATCTATTTCTGCTTTTAGCATTTGATTTAAAGCATACTCATCGGCTTCGGTTTCGTGGTCACGTGAGTAACTCGATTCCAGCAGAAAAGCAGGCAAAGCTATCGCTATATTGGATATGGCGGTAGCATCTCCGAGTATCAGTGACACAATAATCGAAATGGCTGACGAATGGATAATTTGCTGGAGGCCGTGGCGTCTTACAACATGTGCTATTTCGTGTAGTAATACTGATTCTATTTCTTCGTCATGTTCGGCTAGTTCTATTAGTGCATCGGTTATTACGATATCGCCTGAAGGCAGGGCAAAAGCATTCGGCACGCCACTCATTTTTCGAAAATGCAACTCAAATAGGTATTCTTCAGCTTTGACGAGGGATCGTAGTTTTTCAAAACGAGTAACTATATCCGCCTGTCTCTGTTCGGGTAATTCGGTTTTGGAAAGTAGCAATTCGTCAAAACTTTCGAGAGTTCCCGCTCCCAGTTCCTGGTAGATATCTGCTGGCAAAGATTTAGCTATTTCGGTAGAAATCCAGGGTAATCCTTTCCAGATAAAGCCGAAACCAAAAATCACAACTATAACAATCGAAGCTGCAACCCAGTGCCAGCGTGACTCAAGTGCGTGCAGCCAGTGATATTCATTTCCTGCATATATTGAGGTTGATAGCCATTGATCGATAGCATCGTTAGTATTGCAGACAAATACCGATCCATCAGCAAATGTTATATGTCGAGGAATATTGCCGACTCGCTGGCTAAATTGAAGCCCGGCCAGGGCCCCTTGTTGGTCGATCTGTCCTTCCATCTGCAGATGAAAATGATCTTCCTCGAGTTTTAGTCTGGCTGCGGCCTGGGAGGAGCTGCTTAACGGGTACCAAAGCCCATGTAATTCGATCAAAGGGTGATATCCATGTCCAGATCTAAAGCATCGCCTAATTCGTCACCCAACGATGACTGATAAGCGTGCTGTTCAGTTACATAGCCTGATAAGTCACCCTGAACCATTGCAGAAGTATTGTCAGCGCGAAAACGTGCTACTCGAATAGCAGCCCAGGGATAGGCAAGTCCCAATGTAAATATTAGCAACACTGTATTGACCAGATATAGCGAGAATAATCCATTCGTAGTCATAAAGGACTGTAACTGGACTTTGCTGTCGAGACAGGTGCTGCCGTATATATAGTTCCGGATATTTGTGCTGATATAGGCTCTAAGCCAGAGACCGAATAGGATAAAGAGCAGGTAAGCAGCGATGATAACACCACCTGGTGAGCCAATATTTTCTGGTTGTGATCCTGATGATTGGAAAGATTCGAGGCTATTTGAACCAAAAATTAGAAAAACTAAAATACCGATTGTGATACTTAACCCAATTATTATGAGAAAGGCTATTAGGTAGGTGGTATAAAAAGTGCCAGCGCTAATATCTGCATCAAAGCCACCTTGCCCAAATGCCGTGCCGTTAACATAATAATTAGAAAACTTTGCCTGAATAAGGGGAAATATCAGGTAAGTGCCTACCATGCCAATACCAAGCAACAGGATGGTAGTTTCCTGATCTATGATTTGAGAAAAACTTAGTATGGCTGCAATTAAGCCGGTGATCAGGAGGGGTAATATAGGTAGGAGAAAAATATATATGAATATCGATCCCAGTTTACCTTTAAAACCAAATCGAACATTTCGATAAGCACTCATTCGTGCTCTAAAACGAAAAGAGTTCCAGACTATCCACGGAACTGCTGCAAATAAAATGATGGCAAAAATCATCCCTATGGGCGGAAAAAATTGGGATACCAGGGAAAATATGATAATCATGGAGACTGCAACAAGCCGTCCTTTAAGGATCATCCAGGGAGTCGCCATATATTCAAAAGAAGTGTTATTAAACTCCGTGTTCCCATAAAAATAACGACGTTTGCGAACAGTTGCCCACGCTGAGTAAATGCCAAGAGTTAATATGGTTAGTACGATATTAACAATCCATATTTTGAAATATTCCCATCCATTCCCGTTAAATTTGAACGAAACATGGTTTCCATTGCTACCATCATTCATGCAACTTGTCCTGTTCCTGTTATTTCCAGACAGCTATTAAATGTCAGTTTGTATTGATTTGTCAAAATGATGATGAAGATTAATAATTCGTGTTAAAGCAAATCCCGTTCCAGCAGTCTGGTGCCTTGCTCATCAATAATCTGCTGCGCCTTGGCGATTGAATGGTCGATGGCGGCCTGTCGGTCAGCGTTCTGGTCGGCACGGATAAACTGTATGCGTTTGGTCTCGCCGTTGAGCTCCCCACTGATATAACCGGCGCTACGGAATTTACCGTCTTCATCCAAAGGCATTGCTTCAATGGTGAAACCCTTGTAGGTTATCGGTTCACTGGCTTCGGGAGTTTTGTCACCAAGAATGAATTTGAAGAAATTGCCTAGTGCCATGAGTTTGTCCTTTTAATACAGCCAAGTCTGAATCATATCAGAAACTGACTCGAATTTTATTTACATTCGGTTTGGGAACTATGTCAGAATTTGGCAAGTTCCTGTACCCGAGTAATAAACCGATTATTGCCAATGAATATCACCAAACCATTCCTTGTCCTGCAGCTTCGACCCGAAGACGATACTTCGGATAATGAGTTCCAGGCGATTCTCAAATATGGAGGGTTGGCTGAACAAAACGTATGCCGTATGCGTATTGAAAAAACAGGCATACCGGATTTGAATCTTGATGATTACTCTGCAGTTATTGTTGGTGGTAGCCCCTTCGATATCAGCATGCCGAGGGATGCGAAATCGGCTATTCAAATAAAAATCGAGCATGATTTTGACGTTTTACTGAGTGAAATAGTGACTCAGGATTTTCCGTTCCTGGGTGCCTGCTCGGGTAACGGTTTATTGGGGGCTTACCTGGATACTCCAATATCCAGCCGATATGCCGAAGCGGTTGGAGGTGCTGTTATCAGTCTCACCAGTGCTGGCAAAAATGATGTGTTGCTTTCGGGCTTTCCCGATCAGATTTCCGTTCTGCTCGGACACAAGGAGGCCTGTGACTCGACACCGGCTGGAGCCACTTTATTAATGACAGGTGCAGACTGTCCGGTGCAAATGTTTCGGGTTGGCAGTAATGTTTATGCCACGCAGTTTCACCCAGAGGGTGATAGCGAAGGTTTTATTTTGCGGATCCAGGCGTATAAGCATCATGGTTACTTCAAGCCTGAACAGGCTCAGCAACTTATCGATGCAGTAAGTGGGCAACGAACACCTTATGCGCAAGAGTTGCTTAAGCGTTTTGTTGAACGTTATGCTCAGTAAATTGGAATAAGGTCAGAGAACACGACACTATGATCCCAAATTTAGAATTCCGACAACTATTATGTGAGCGAGATAACGCTTTGGTCATATTGTTTCCCTATTTCTCAACTAAAGTATAACTTCGTAGTAAAATTAGTCTTGCGAAACCCCAGGCGAAGAGAAATTAGTAATTTCTGGTTGCAGTTTAATAGAAAGAAGAAGCAAATATGATCCTGTCCGACGATACAACTACAATTCAGTCTATCGACAATGAAGACGACAAAATGCAGTTTCTTACCAGGTGTGAGATTTATAAATATTTAAACAGTGATGACGATCTAAAGGAAAAATCATTAGAAAAAACCCATTATCGTATGTTGCGAAAATTTAAAAAAATGTTTGAATAATAAAATCTTCCATTAACTCTGTTCATCAGCAAAAATAATATTTGCCAGCTCCAGTAATTTGGCGTTTGTTAACAATTCCACCGGGTTACCCGACTGAATCTTTTGCTGGAATTCTGGGTCGCTGATTATTTCCTGCGCCCTTTGGTTACTTCGAGCGCGTTGTACGCGTCCCCAGATGTCGGTTATCCGTTCTGCCACCATAGCTTCAACCGATTCACTATTCACAGCAGAATCTGGCACCATCCCGGTTGACCGGGCCAGGATGATTAAATCGGGATTCCTGGCTAGTTGCTGGAAGGTGGGCAGGTTTTGTACAGCTTCAGCATCACCGGAATTTAATACCGCCTGATTTTCGATATCACTGAGGAATATACTTAAGTCGTTACTCCTGGCGAGCCTTTGTGCTTGAAGTGTTATTTCGGCAGGGTTCTCAATCAGTGCGACGGTGAAATTTGTGACAACAGGTTTGACCGAACCCAGTGACATCGCGGTGTTCACAGTCTTGCTGGCGAGTTGATTAGTGAAAATTTCTATATCACTGCTTCGGTGGGTTGTTACTGCCTCTGTAACTGCCAGTGGTCGCGTATCGCGAATAAATGCAACTGTCCAGATCATGATGATGGCTATCACCAGCCCAGAGAATAATCCAATTGCGGCGCCGGCATAGGATGATGCCGAAGAACTTGTCTCTTTTTCGGGGATCAGTCGTTCCACGATCCAGAATAAAGTATTAACTGCGATACCCGCTGCAAAAAACAAAAATAAAGACGCCACAATTAATGTGGCGAAGCCCTGCACTGGAATGATTGCTTCGATAATCGTAGAAACTTGGCCGGTATAGAGTACTGCGGCCACATAGCCTGCCAATAAACTGAGTACTCTGGATAGAGATTTAAGCAAGCCCTTCCTATAACCACGGTAGCCAAAAAACATGACGACAACGACAAATATAATTAACGACCAGTCCATTCTGTTTCCCCGCAGAATATGAGTGAGTCGCCTTATTGTAGCAATTAATAACGAGATAATAAGCCGAGGGTAAATACCGCACTGTATTGATCGATATTCTTAACGCAACTGACTATCCTTGCTCGCTCGTCGATTGAAGTTATTCGAGTTGGATCGTTGTTCGTCGAGTTCGGATTGGCAATTGATGCAGAGTCGCACGCCAGGTACAGCTTCACGCCGGGCCTGTGGAATGTCGGTGCCACATTCTTCACAATGGCTAAGGCTTTCGCCCTTTGGCAACTGGCTGCGCGCCAGTTCCACCGCGTCTTCGACACTGGCGTCGATTTGATCCTGTACCGCCCCATCTCGGGCCCAACCGCCTGCCATAATTCACTCCTGATTAAACTCAATCGCTTTATAAAGGGTACATTGGTAGCTTGCTATTTGCATTATCTGGCGAGTGTTTTTGATTTAAAAAATGTCCAGATCACATCGCTGGCATGGATATCCAGATTCACCTGACCTGCGATATTTGCTGGAATAAAATTCTCCACTCCGGGCCAGTTATGTCCACCATTAATGATGGCGTAAAGCATTACTTCTGTGCCGCTATCGCAACCGCTGGATTTGAGTAATTGAACACGTGTCCGGGGAGATTTGCCGGATGATTCGATGTCCACTTTGTTTACTTTTGTGCTGCAATGATTTCGTTCCGACCAAAACTTTAGCGACCTACTAACCGACATAGTGATGGATTGTAGATTGCCATCCGCGTCTTTCATCTTTAGTCCGCCCCAGGGAACTTTGTTATCCGCAGTGCCGTGTATATAAAGCATATTAACCGGTTTGCTGGGTATGCACTCGTCAGGCATATACGCATATCCACCTGCCGCCACTGAGGCAATTGCGGCGAATTTTTGCGGCATATAACAGGCTAATCGTTGCGCCATAAAGCCACCGTTTGAAATGCCGGTGACATAGATACGATTTGGATCAATGTTGTGGTCAAGGCCAATGGCGTCGATTACTTTAAGAATAAATGCCGAGTCGTTTGGTTCAGGCTGGTAGCCGAATATGCCATGCAGGTAGTTCCATTTATTTTCCAGACCCTGTGGATAAGCAACGGCAAAACCGTGGTGCTCGGCGCGAGAATCAAAATCGGTTAAATCCGCCATGCGTTGGGTTGTGCCGCCACGGCCATGTAACACCACCAGTAGTGGTAATGGTTGATCCGCCCGATATGACGATGGCAGGTAAAGTTGATAGCTACGCGATAAGCCATCGTGGTTCAGCGTGAATTGTATTTGCTCCGCCCTGGTGGTTTGAGATAATGAAACGGCCAGTACCAGGGCAACGATCTCCAGCAATGTAGTTGATCTTCGGGGCATTTTGAGTAGGTAAAACTGATTCAGCTCAATTTTTATGTGCGACGATTAGTATAGTATATATCTCTAAATGCAAAGTCAGGCCTGTTAATTTTTTAATGCGGGCCAGGTTTATATGGACAAGAACACGCACATCAATTTCTGGTATGTCGTATTTGCGATGTTTTTCATTGTGATGTTGCAATCCTGGTGGGCGCAGTCCCAGCGTGTCGAGAAAATCCCTTATAGCGAATTCCAGCAGCTCTTGAAGGAACGTAGGCTGGAATCTATCGGTGTTTCGGCGACCAGCATACGCGGTAAGCTGAAATCGGTCGATATTGAAGGTCATCAGTATATCGAGACGGTGCGCATAGAACCCGATTTCGCTGCGCAGCTGGCCGATTACGATGTTGAGTTTTCTGGTGTTATCGAAAGCAAATGGCTGGCGCAGATACTGTCGTGGATATTACCGGCGGTATTTTTTGTTGGTATCTGGTTATTTTTTATTCGCAGAATGGCCGAGAAACAGGGATTCGGTGGTGGCCTGATGTCGGTTGGTAAGAGCAAGGCTAAAATTTATGTCGAGAAGGATACCCAGGTCACTTTCGCTGATGTCGCCGGTGTTGACGAAGCCAAAGCCGAGCTTGAGGAAATTGTCGCGTTTCTGAGAGAGCCCGATAGTTACGGTCGACTGGGCGCGCATGTACCTAAAGGCGTGTTGTTGGTAGGCCCGCCCGGAACCGGAAAAACCTTGCTGGCCCGAGCTGTCGCCGGCGAAGCAGGTGTACCGTTTTACTCGATCAGCGGTTCCGAATTTGTCGAAATGTTCGTTGGGGTTGGCGCGGCTCGGGTACGTGACTTGTTTGATCAGGCCAGACGGAGTGCGCCCTGCATTATCTTTATTGATGAACTCGATGCATTGGGGCGTGCTCGTGGCGCTGGACCGATGATGGGCGGTCACGACGAAAAAGAGCAGACCCTCAACCAGTTATTGAGCGAGCTTGATGGTTTCGACCCGC
Source organism: Gammaproteobacteria bacterium (assembly GCA_024224415.1). Taxonomy (GTDB): domain Bacteria; phylum Pseudomonadota; class Gammaproteobacteria. The sequence goes on from JAAENK010000013.1 coordinate 20,288, forward strand.
AGCAGGGCATAGTGCTACTCTCGGCAACCAACCGCCCGGAAATACTTGACCCGGCGCTGCTACGTGCGGGGCGTTTCGACCGTCAGGTGCTGGTTGACCGCCCGGACAAACTGGGGCGCGTGGAAATTCTCAAGGTGCATATCAAAAAGATAAAGTTGGATCCTGAAACCATGCTGGAAGAGGTGGCTGCACTCACACCGGGGTTCAGTGGCGCCGATCTTGCCAACCTGGTCAATGAGGCCGCGATACTGGCCACGCGCCGTCGCGCCGAACTGGTCACGATGGATGATTTTACGCGGGCGGTGGAACGCATCGTCGCCGGTCTGGAGAAAAAGAATCGCCTGCTCAATCCCTACGAACGCGAAGTGGTCGCCTATCATGAAACCGGCCATGCGCTGGTGCGACTTGCCCTGCCGGGTGTCGAGATGGTGCATAAAGTGTCTATCATTCCGCGCGGTATTGGTGCGCTTGGGTACAATATCCAGCGACCTACCGAAGACCGTTATTTAATGACCGAAGCCGAATTGATGAACAAGATGGCCGCGTTGATGGGTGGGCGCGCCGCCGAGGTACTGGTGTTCGATAAACTCTCGACCGGTGCCGCGGATGATCTTAGCCAGGCAACAAATATTGCCCGTATGATGGTGACGCGTTATGGCATGAACAAAATTCTGGGGCAGGTGGCATACGATAAGGAGCAACAACCGTTTCTGGCGCAAACCGAAGTTTATACACCGCCGATACGCAATTACAGCGAGAAAACCGCCTGGCAAATCGATGAAGCGGTACGTGAACTTGTTAAGTTGGCATTCGAGAAAGCAAGTTCCATTTTAAGACTGCATAAGCCACTGCTCGATGAAACGGCGATGTTGTTACTGAGCAAAGAAACGCTGTCTGCTGCCGAGCTGCCGACGGTGGAGCCATTCGAGCAATAATATATGTTGGATGGTTTGCACTTGTTGTTTTACGTGGGCCTGATGTTCATCATCAGCCAGATCGCAGGTAACCTCGCGACATATTTCAAACTCCCGCGCATGATTGGCTACATTAGCGCCGGTATTCTCTGTGGTCCCTACGTGATTGGCTGGTACGGCCAGACACTGATCGAGCAGGATCTGCAATTCTTTCGCGATTTTGCGCTTGCCATCATAGCCTTCTCTATCGGTGGTTCGCTTGAGTTGCCGGTATTGAAAAGAATGTACTCAAGCCTGGCCTGGATTATCTTATTCGAGGCCAGTTTCGCCAGTGTGCTGGTTTTTCTAGTGATGTGGTGGCTATTACCGTTTGGTGATCATGCTTCATCCCTTCATGTATTGGTTATCGCGATAATTATGGGTGCTGTGTCTGCGGCTACTGCGCCTGCGGCAATTTTGAGTCTGGTCGATGAGTATGAGGCCAAAGGTGATTTTAAGGCCGCCCTGTTAAGCATCGTGGCATTCGATGATGTGATTGCTATCCTGTTATATTCGGTTGCCATCGCAGTTGCAGGGAGTTTGCTAGCTCAGACCGATGGTCAGCTCCATATTGCACTGGGTCAGACTAGCCTGGTGATATTGACCGAAACTGCATTGGGCTTGCTGATTGGCCTAATTGTGGCCAAGACGCTGTTTTACTTTTCCGAGTATCGCAGCATGTTGGGTTTATTGCTCGGTATCATAATGATGGTGACAGGTTTGTGCCTGTCGTTCGGTATCTCTTCGTTACTCACCTGCGTGATGCTGGGTTTTATGGTGACCAACATCGCTAAACACGAATTGGCCGACGAAGCCATGGATATTATCCATACCATTCAACAGCCGGTATTCGGCGTGTTTTTTTTATGGCGGGTGCGCATTTGAATATCGCACTGGCGCTCTCCGCTTTTGGTCTGGCGCTGGCCTTAACGCTGGCGCGATTCGCCGGCAAGTATTCTGGTACCTTGCTGGGTGGCAAAATCGCCCATACCGAACCGGAATTAAATAAAAATCTTGGCCTGGCCTTGCTACCTGCTGCCGGGGTAATGATTGGGTTAACCTTGAATGCCAGAGATGAGTTTGCCGGAGTCATGGGTGATTATGCCGATCTCATGGTCTCGATTATTATCGGGGCCACCCTGATCAACGAATTTCTCACGCCCTTCTTCGTCAGGTTTGCGATTGGCAGAACAAAGTCTTAATAGCCAAATAGATCTGGTAAACTGTAGATTCAGTTTACTAATTCCTGCTGAGAATATCGCCGAGGGGTTTGCCTGATTTTTTCCAGACCCACTGTCCCCACTGATCCTGTCCAACTTCTCCGAGGTCTTCTAGTCTATTCAGGGCTTCGCGGTACCCGGCTTCCATCATGTTGAGATTGGTTTTGGTGTTTTCATCGCTGTCATCTCCCGACCTCAATCCGTAAGCAATATACTCTCTTTGGGCCTGTTTGCGTTCCTTGAGCCAGAGATATAGAAGTAACAGGATTATTGCCCCGGAGCCAGCCAGTGCATACAAAATTATCATAAACCCTCCTTTCCCATTTACTCAACGCCATGTTAACGACATATGAGAGAAAATCAAACTACGAATATATGTTAGATTTTTTCGGAGTCGGTGGCATCGCCAGGATTTTATCGCTAAATACGTCTCAAAAAATTCTTTCACATCATTATCCTGATCATATAAAGTCGGATGCAGGCGCCTGGATACTGCAAAACTATAACATCATTCTTCCTGATGAGCGCTTGCGAGTGGGGAATGACGACCGGTGACGTAAAAACAGAGGGCATTGAAATGCAAACACAAGCGAAAGTAGTAATCATTGGTGGCGGAATGATGGGTGTCGGCCTGCTTTATCATCTGGCCGAGGAAGGCTGGAGTGATGCCATATTAATTGAGAAAGGGGAATTAACTTCGGGTTCGACCTGGCATGCGGCAGGCCAGTGTCCATCGTTTGTCGGCAGTTATAACATGGCCAAGATTCACCAGTACTCGAACACGCTTTACCCACGTTTGGAAGAAATTACCGGGCAGTCGGCTGGTTGGCATGGCTGCGGGGGAATCAGATTGGCCACTACTCAGGAAGAGATTGACTGGTTCAGGCATGTAGCTGGTTTTGCAGCCAATGTCGGATTCCACATGGAGCTCATCGATGCCGACAAAATAAAATCATTAAATCCCTGGCTAGATACTACCGACGTACTGGCCGGTGCCTGGACAACTATGGATGGGCATGTCGATCCATCGAGTGCCTGCAATGCGATGGCTACTGGTGCTCGCCAGATGGGGGCAACGGTGATACGACGCAACCGTGTACTCGATATCAAGCGTATGCCGGGAGGTGAATTTGAGGTGATCACCGAGCAGGGCAGTATACGCTGCGAGCATGTCGTTAATGCCGGGGGTTGTTATGCACGTGAGGTAGGCGCGATGCTCAGCGTCGAAACCCCGATTACCAATATGCAACACCAATATCTGGTGACCGAACCTCTGGGCGAATTTGATGGTGATGCTACTGAACTACCGGTCATGCGTGATCCGGCTACCGCTGGATATTATCGCCAGGAGCAAAAGGCTGGATTGATCGGAATTTATGAACATTTTGGTAGTCGCGAGGCATGGTCGCACCGTGGCGGTAGCCCGGAGTGGGAGTCAGAAAACGAACTGTTCGAAGGCGATATAGATCGCATCGCCCCCTGGCTGGAGAAAGCCCTGGAACGTATGCCAGTTTTTGCCAATGCTGGTATCAAACGTATTATCAATGGTGCTATCCCTCATACTCCGGATGGCAATCCATTACTTGGCCCAGCGCATGGGGTTGAAAACTTCTGGCAATGTTGTGGTTCATCTATCGGTATCGCTCAAGGTGCGGGTAGTGGTAAGTATCTGGCACAATGGATGGTGCATGGTGATTGTGACATCAATATGCGTGAATTTGACCCGCGCCGCTTCGGCACTTATGCCAATGCCGATTACACCCGCAGTAAGAGCTTCGACGATTATGAGCATATGTTTGAAACTCCCCTGCCAGGGCGTGAAATTCAGGCCGGTCGGCCGAATCGGGTAACCTCACTATTCGAAAAACTGAAGTCAAAGGGAGCGGTCTACACCGAGGTGTTCGGCTGGGAAAGGCCAAAATGGTTTTCGCCCGATGGTCGCGAGGAGGTACTGGGATATCGTCGCAACAACGTATTTGATGTGGTTGGCGATGAATGTCGCGCAGTACGTGAGCGAGTCGGCATCATGGATTTATCGAGTTTTGCCAAATTTGATGTGACAGGAGCAGGAGCCGAAGCCTTGCTCGATAAGTTGACGGCGAATAAATTACCAACAAAACCTGGTGGTATTTGTCTGACCCATGTTCTTTCTGCAGGCGGCAGAATCGAAGGGGAATGGACGATTACGCGCATGGCTGATGATCACTTCTATGTGCTAACCGGAGCAGGAACCGAGCACGAAGCACTGGATCATTTGCATCGCAGCGCAGGTAGTGATGTCACCATAATCAATGTGTCGGATGACTTCGGCATGCTGGTCGTTGCCGGTCCGAAGGCGCGTGACGTGCTGGCAGGCTTGACTGATGCTGACATGAGCAATGCAGCCTTCCGCTGGCTTAGTGGGCAGCAGATCACTATTGCTGGCGTACAGTTACGAGCCTTGCGAATCAACTATGTCGGTGAATTGGGCTGGGAATTACACGCACCGATGGCACAACTAGAAACGCTTTACGAAGCCATCTGGCAAGCTGGGGTAGATTTTGGTATCTCAGATTTTGGTGGCTATGCAATCAATTCTCTGCGAATGGAGAAGGGCTATCGCGGACTGGGCGCTGAACTGACAAACGAAATAACCCTGATCGAGGCTGGTTGCGAACGGTTTTATGCAGCTGACAAAGGTGACTTTATCGGGCGTGATGCCACCGAAGCCGCCAAGGCAAAAGCTGTTGTAACCCGACTCGTGTATGGTGAAGTGGCAGTCACCGATTGCGATATTTATGGTGGTGAGGCTGTTATGCAGGGTGATAGGGTGGTAGGTGTTTGTACTTCTGGTGGTTATGGTCATGTTACTGGTAAAAGCCTGGCGTTTGCCTATCTCGACCCAGAAGTGTCTGATGGACTGGAAGTAGTTATACTCGGTGAACGTAGAACCATGAAGTTATTGTCCGAACCCGCCTGGGATGCCAGTAATGCACGACAAAAAGCCTGAAAAGATGACACTATGAATGACGCTACCGACTACTCCCATTCATTCGCAGCAAAACCCCAGCCATTAACGCTACAACAGGCTGCCCGGATTACGCCACCCATTCAAGCGGTAGATACCGAAGCGATGATCGATGTACCCAGGTTGCGGCGTTATAGGCAAAACCGTCTTCGACAACAGATTGTCGAACAGGGCCTCGATGCAATTATCCTGGCTGAGCCATTATCTATTCGTTACGCCACTGGTGTACGTAATTGTGCCCTGTTTCAAATGCATATTCAGGCGGGCTATTTGTTTATTCCAGCCGAGGGACCGGTGATTTATTTCGACAGCGTACCGGGGCGTGAGACTGGCAGGCAACTCGAAACAATTGATGAAATCCGTAACGATATTATACCGTTGGGCTATATGTTTGCGGGTTATCGACAACAGGAGTGGGCAGTTGAGTGGGCAAAGCAAATGGATGATTTGATCAGTCAGCATTGTGGACAAGCATCGAAACGTATCGGCATTGAGAGGGTAGGGTTTCACGCCGAAATGGCATTGGCAGAACTGGGGCATCATTTATCGGATGTCGCCCCGGTGCTTGCCGCAGCTCGCAAAATAAAATCACCCGAAGAGATACTTGCAATGAATCTGACTATTGCAGTAGCCGAAGATGGTATGACCCGCATGCGTGACAGTTTGTGTAACGGTATACGAGAACAGGAACTTTGGGCGTATATGTGGACAGCACTGATAGAGTCTGGAGGTGAGTGGCTGGATTACCGACTGCTGGCATCGGGTGAGCGTACCAATCCATGGCAGCAAGAGGCGTCATCGCGCATGATTCGAGCGGGTGATCTGGTTGTATTCGATTGCGGTATGGTTGGTCCATTCAGTTATGGTGCGGATATTTCGCGCGCCTATCACTGTGGTCCGGGAAAACCGTCGGACGAACAGAAAAAACTCTACACACTGGCATGGACTGAGATAATGGAAAATACCCGGCTCATGCAGTCCGGTGCAAGCTTTTCTGATATCGCTTTAAATCGTCACATTTTGCCCGATGGCTATGGTGAGCAGTTATATCCCTGTCTGGCTCATGGTCTCGGCATGGCCGATGAGTGGCCCGTAATCCTGCACTCACCGCAGCACCCAGAATTTTTGGAAGGTGAACTGGAGCCAGGAATGGTGATATGTGTAGAAAGCTATGTGGGAAAGCCTGGTGGAGTCGAGGGTGTCAAGCTCGAAGATCAACTACTCATCACCGAGGATGGCCCGATAGTGTTGTCACGTTACCCATTTGAGGAATCGCTGCTATTGGCTAGTTAGTTATGGAGTTGGAAAGGCGTAGCTCGCAAGACCTGGCGATTGCTTAATCAGTATCGGCTAGCGAAATAGAGTAATGTAACAAAAAATCGTGATTATCAGCAGCAGGTTCTCCCAGACTAATCGTTCCGTCTACTAGCAGTGGCACCTGCTCCTGATGGAAAAACAATTCTATTTGATTCTGTTTGACATGGCTGCCGTTCGCACTGTTATCGGAGAAAATAAACTTGCCGCGGTTGCATTCGATCTTGCAATGTTTGCGCGATGCCTGGGGAGAGGGGACTACCAAATTGCATTCCTTACCACGACCTACAGTTATACGGGGCACTGTATTAGCAGACATTCTGATGACATCGTCACCATACCGGATAGCTAAAATCTTTTCTACGGCGGCCTTATTTACATTGTCGATGATACAGGTGAGTTCTTCCGTTTGCTCCCAGATGACGTCGTATACATCGATCGGTTGTTCCTTGCCTTTGACGCTTGTGCGCATTATGCGCTGGCAACTTTCTCGCGATGAGCCCGTTAACTGTTCGTAGGTGTAACCTGTGATCATGGTTTTTCCTGCACGGGCAAGGGCGGTAACTCTTGCGGCAATGTTTACGGTGTCTCCAAATATATCGCCATCATTTTCAACTACTGATCCTTGATGGGCACCGACGCGAATAGAAAGTTTATTCTCCCCGGAAGGGGTGGTTTTCTCTGCCAGGGATTCATGCATTATCTTTGCCGCTGAAATGGCATCGCTTGCCCGGGGAAAGCGGCACATAAGTTCATCACCAATTGTTTTGATGATTTTACCGTGGAAACTGGTGACTACTATCGAAAGTTGCTTAAGTGTGTTTGATATTAACGCCTCAGCTTTTTCATCACCCATTGCTTCGTAAAGCCGGGTACTACCAGCTATGTCGGCAAACATTACGGTTGTTTCTTTTTCGGTATGACCCACTATCTATCCCAGCTAAAATTTCCACCAAGTATAACAAAGGTTTGGTAATTTCATGTAATGTCTCGCTACTAATGAGATACCCCGCCGTACTTGAGCGTAGCACCTACTATCGTTTCTATCAGCTCGAAGCTGGATTCAGCACTAATATCTTCGAAATAAATATTGCCTGGCCAGGGCGGTTCTCTTGATTCGTAACCGGCGCCGGCGATTTTGTTGGCGACGCGTTTTATGGTTTCTACATATTCTCTGCTAAACACTGCTGTATCATTTTTGGCGGTAGACTGATCAGCGATACTGTTTCTGTCTATCTGGGTTGCACCAATACCGAGAAATAGTGGAACATTTTCATTGAGTGCCTGTTCTTCATAGAATGAAATCGGGATGCGATCCTCGGCCAGACGCATGACAAAATCATGGCAAACACTGTTTTTGACTTGAAACAAATCAGTCAAACCCATGTCGACTGATGTGTTTCTTCGGCCACCGCGTCGTCGAGC
>JAAENK010000014.1 GCA_024224415.1 Gammaproteobacteria bacterium
GTGCTGATTGGCCAAAAGTGATATAAAATTAGTCTCTAATTTCATTTTTTTTTAAGTAGTGGGGTAAATTTGATGGAAGATGAAGATACAGTCGTACTGACAGAAGAGGAAAAAGACAAAATCTTGGACGATTTGCCAAAAGAAATCATGGACGATGAAGACGAGGACGAGGACTAGACGGGTCTAACTAACAGGGCAGCGGATAGCCTTTGCAACACCGGTATACTCAAAGGTATCTAAACGGTGTGTTTCTGTTACATATAGGCCGCTAGCACCGACCGCTGCGGCCTGTTGGCGCATTTTATTGAATAGGGAGTTCATTGAATAGTGGCCACCCTCGATTCTCAAATATCCTATCGTTTCAAATTCGCAAAGTGGTCGCTGTCTGTAATATAGCCTGACTTCTTCGGCCTCAACTGGATTAACCGCTTCGCCGACCATGAGTATTGGATGGGTACAGGATGTGATTAATGCCGCTATCAAAACATAGCCGCAGAACTTGAGTGATTGATTGAACATATCACTCTAAATTATCGACCAATGTATATATTTATTTAGGCAGGTTTTGCACTATTTTAATAATAGCGTCGCAAAGCGTGGCCAGATCTTCGTCATTCATCACAAATGCAGGCATCAGATATACCAGTTTACCGAATGGCCTGACCCAGACACCGGCATCGACAAATTGACTGGTAATAGATTTCATATCAACCGCTGTTTTGAGTTCTACCACGCCAATGGCACCGAGTGTGCGTACTTCGGAGACTTGATCGAAATCGCGGCTCGGAGCCAGGCCTTTTTCGAGACCGTGGTTAATGCGGTGAACATCGGTTGGCCAATTAGACTCAAGTAGTAAATTAATACTCGCCAGGGACACTGCACAGGCTAGCGGATTGGCCATAAATGTCGGACCATGCATGAATACGCCAGGGTTGCCCTGGTCGATGGTCGAACTCACCAGCTCTGTTGCCAATGTCGCCGCGAGGGACATGTATCCACCGGTCAAGGATTTGCCGATACACATAATGTCTGGTGAAATCAAGGCATGTTCACAGGCAAAAAGTTTTCCGCTGCGGCCAAAACCGGTAGCAATTTCATCGGCAATCAGGAGAACCTCGTACTGGTCACACAATGCTCTGGCGCTTGTCAGATAATCCGCCGAATAAAACCGCATTCCGCCTGCTCCTTGCACGATGGGTTCAAGAATCAGCGCGGCTAATTCCCTGTGATGACGTTTAAGCATAGATTCGAGTATTTCGATATCCTCACCTCGTGCTCGATTGCCAAAACCACAACTGGGTGAATCGACAAATAATTGTTGCGCTAGTACGCCAGAAAACAGGCTATGCATACCGGTTACTGGATCACAAACCGACATCGCACCCATGGTATCGCCATGATAGCCATTGCGTAGACTCAGGAAGCGATGCTTCGATGGCCGCGACTTTGCATGCCAGTATTGAATCGCCATCTTCATCGCGACCTCAACCGATACCGAACCCGAATCCGCAAGAAACACCGAGGTTAACGGCGTCGGTGTAATTTCGACCAGTTTTTCCACCAGCTTAACTGCCGGTTGGTGGGTAAATCCACCAAACATCACATGTGCCATGTCTTTGAGCTGGGTGGTTATCGCCGTGTTTAGCACGGGATGGTTATAACCGTGAATAGCGCACCACCAGGATGCCATGCCATCAATTAATTGCCTGCCATCGCTCAATTTGATGCGCACACCCTGCGCCGATGCCACCGGGTAAACCGGAATATCGCTATGCATAGCACTATATGGGTGCCAGATGTGACTGTTATCAATTTCCAGTAAGTTATGGTTTCCCAACATAATTATTCTCTGTCATCTGAATAAATAACGCTGCACCCAATTTTGCAGCCTGATATTCTAAATTTTCTCGGTAGTATGATTTCTTATCCAGTTTAAAACCGGCCTGCTTAACAATTGGACCTGTGTCAAAGGTCTGATCGAGTTCATGCAGAGTTATTCCAAGTTGATTCTCGCAATATTCAATCTGCTCATCAACAGGGTTTGCACCACGATATTTGGGTAACAGCGAGGGATGCAGGTTTAATGCTGCTTTATTGGCCAGCTGGCATGCGGCGGGACTCAACAAGTATGGCCAACAGGCTACCAAAATGTACTCAAAGGCTTTATGTTCCAGTTCTGGGGTATGACCGGATGGTGCGAATATTACTCCAATCTCGTTAGTCTCAGCCAGGTTGATTAAAGGGTTCTTACTGCCTTTCTGTTCGGTCAAGAGGTTATCCGTTTCTGGGATGACTCCGGGATATTCAGGTATTACAACACTGATCGGCCTGTGCCCCAGTTCGATTAAATTGCTTAGTACTGTGACTGAAAAAAAAGCACCAGTGCCGAAAAATAACGTTCTATCCCGGTCAGGCTTCATCACAGGGTTGTGGCTCTAAATAACCATTGTTTTCCAGTTCTTCACAGAAGCCAAAGTATTGCATATCTTCGACTCGCTGCGGGTATAAAGTACCATCGAGATGATCGCATTCGTGCTGGATCACGCGCGCATGAAAATCACTCGCTTCCCGGTCAATTTTGTTGCCAAATTGATCGTAACCCTGGTAACGAATATTAACAAAACGCGGCACCAGGCCACGCATACCAGGTACACTGAGGCACCCTTCCCAGACATAATCTATTTCGTCGGTAATTGTAGTAATGGTTGGGTTGATTAGCACGGTCTTGGGTACCGCTGGTGCATCAGGGTAACGTGGATTGTGATCGTAACCAAAGATAACAACCCGCTGGTTAACCGCTATCTGTGGCGCGGCCAAACCAACACCCTTTTCTTCAGTCATGGTATCCCACATGTCTTCGATTAACTGCTCGAGTTGCCTCGAATTAAAGGTGTCGACTTCATGGGACCTTTGCAGCAAGCTGCGCTCTCCCATTTTTAAAACTGCCTGTATCGCCATAGCGTGAAGTTTGTGAATACATTGAGGATTGGATAGCTATTCATTGATTGTGCCAGATTTCGATGTTATAAGAAATTCAGATCAGTCGAGAATTACAGTTATGAGTGAAAAAATGCCACCAATTGAACCTGTCAGTGGAACCATTATTTAATCCCCGTCTTACCAATTATTACCTGAGTAAACGCTATGCCACTATCTACCGCCTGCAACCGCGATCTTGCCCACACGCGCGTCGTCACCTGCCATGGTTATAAGCGGGAAGACGGTTTGTGGGATATTGAGGGTCGCATCGTCGACACCAAGCCCTATGGCTTTACCAACCAGGATCGCGGTGGCTGGATTGAAGCCGATGAAGGGCTACACGACATGTCGGTTCGAATCACCGTCGATGCACAACTAAACGTCGTCGATGCTGAAGCCATTATTGACGAGGCACCTCATAATTACTGTAAAAGCATTTCATCGGTAGCAAAAAATCTTGTCGGGTTGAAAATAGCACCGGGGTGGACAAATAAATCCAAAGTAGCGATGGGTAATAATCATGGCTGCACGCATTTGAGTGAGTTACTTGGCCCAGTAGCCACTACAGCGATACAGACCATGGCAAGTGAACGCATGAAACACAAGAAGGCCACAGAAGAAACACGCAAGGGGTTAAAATCACCATTTATCAATAGCTGTCATGCGCTTGCTGCCGACAGCCCCGTGGTTAAACAGCATTGGCCAGACCAGTATCAGGTGAAAACAGACGAAACCTGACCGAACATAAATTTTTTATATAGGTTCAACGGTACCAGTTTTATTAAAATACTGGTATTTTTAACGTCCGTAGCATCAAACATCAGGGAAGACTCATGGTACACGAACAAATCCCCCTCCAAACCTCAGCAACCAACGATCTACTGCTTAAACTGAATCAGGTTATGAATCAGTCAAATCTGGTGAGAGAAATTGTCGATAAAAGTGAGCAGTTATGGGCACTCGAACAGTCTGTCGGTAACTCTGAACAAACCATACAACTGCGAAGTGAGATTGCCCGACTTGAGGATTTATTACGAATTACTCGGCAGTAGGTTTTGTAACTACGTTGTATGGATACTTTCTGATTAAGTCGGCTATCCTTTTGTTTTATAAATAATGATCTGATTTATATTTCTGTTTATACCAGCAATGTCATTGGAAGTTAAAAAACAAGGTGATGGTGCCCGGGGCCGGAATCGAACCGGCACGACCTTTCGGTCGAGGGATTTTCTTACCAACTACGGCTTTCGCCGCAACAATAACCGACATTGTTTTTGTGGTCTGGACTTTCTCTTTGCCATATCACCGAAACGGTAACCCAGGCAGGAGCCGTCAAGTCTCTACACTTTCACTAATACGGCATGGGACAAGCTTATGAAATTACCCGTCCCGGGGTTAAAAACCGTAA
>JAAENK010000015.1 GCA_024224415.1 Gammaproteobacteria bacterium
ATTTGAGAAAGTGGAAAAAGACTCTGGTTCCTCTGATCATGAAGTATTGCTCAAAAATCTCATTCCCGATACTCGCTATTACTACCAGGTAAACGATTCTACCGAAACTGTATTTTCCTTCAGGACGCCTCCGGTTGAAGGAGTAGTCAGACCTACCCGCGTTTGGGTTCTGGGGGATTCGGGAACCGCCGATACAAATGCAAGAAATGTCAAAAATGCATTTGAGGAATTTAATGGGGGTAGTGCGACAGACCTGCTGCTCATGCTGGGAGACAACGCCTACGATAGCGGCGCTGATTGTGAGTACCAAAAGGCTGTATTTGATATGTACCCGTCGACCATTGCGGAAACCCCGCTAATGCCTACTATAGGCAATCATGATGCCGAGACAGATGGTGGCTCACCTTATCGTAATATCTTCACTTTACCGCGCGACGGAAAAACGGGTGGCGTTCCCAGCGGCACCGAGTCGTATTATTCGTTTAATTACTCGAATATTCATTTCGTATCTCTCGACTCGGAGACTAGCGATCGCTCACCTACCGGAGCGATGTATAGCTGGTTGATGGCAGACCTGGTAGCGAATACCCAGGACTGGACAGTTGTCTATTTTCACCACCCCCCTTATTCGAAAGGATCCCATGATTCCGACAATGCTGGCGCAATGTCGGATATGCGCGAGCACTACACCGCGTTATTTGAAATGAGATCG
>JAAENK010000016.1 GCA_024224415.1 Gammaproteobacteria bacterium
ATTGCGGCGGCATTAATACCATCGGCCATCAATTGAGACGCCAGACGATTAGCGCCGTGTTTGGTACGGTTGAACACCAGCACCTGCTGCCAGCGTTGGGAACCGATCAGATAAGACAGCAATTCACGCTTTCGAGATTTATCGATCGGGTGAATCATCTGGCTGATTGCATCCACCGTGCTATTGCCTCGGGCGACTTCTACCAGTGCCGGTGATTTCAATAGTCCATTGGCAAGTTTTTTGATTTCGTCGGAAAAGGTTGCCGAAAACAGCAGGGTTTGTTTTTGCCCTGGTATCAGTGCGAGTACTTTACGAATATCGTGAATGAACCCCATGTCGAGCATACGATCAGCTTCATCGAGCACCAGTATTTCCACATTTGACAGATCGACCGATCGTTGACCCACATGGTCGAGTAATCTGCCGGGTGTAGCTATCAAAATATCGACTCCGCGAATCAGCTTTTGTTTTTGCGGATTGATGCTAACCCCACCAAAAACAACGGCCGATTTCAAGGACAATCCCTGGCTGTAACTGATGACACTTTCAGCAACCTGCGCCGCCAGCTCCCGTGTGGGTGTTATTACC
>JAAENK010000017.1 GCA_024224415.1 Gammaproteobacteria bacterium
AAAACTATTAACATGGCATTTTAAAGGTTGGCGGTATGACAGGTTTCAGCAAATCGCCGAGCAATATTCTCATCAGAAAATCGACACCATGCTTCGCACTGAGGCGATCGACAAACTCCAGTGGCACCAACAAAGAGGTGATCGTGTGATTGTAGTATCGGCCTCGATGGAAGACTGGCTAAAACCCTGGTGTGATACCAGAGAGATTGAGTTATTGGCGACCCGGCTGGCTGTTAGCAACCATACACTATCCGGAAAGTTCGAAACCGCTAATTGCCATGGTGAAGAGAAACTAAAGCGGGTTAAGCAGATGGTCGACATCGAAAGCTTTGAAGCAATCTATGCCTATGGCGACAGTTCCGGCGATTCAGCCATGCTCGCGGTGGCCAACCACAGCTTTTACCGGAAGTTTTAGCCGGTTAGTTCTTTACTGTACTCTCGATCATTAATTAATGTAGAATCGTCCTGGTACTCAAATACAATAACATCCTGCAATAGCACTGGAATAATCGAGAGCGTGGAATCATCAACAAAGGCATCGGCTCTGACCGTTGAAAACCTGCATAAAAGCTTCGGCAACGTAGAGGTGCTTAAAGGTGTGCATCTCGAAGCATACGAAGGCGATGTCATATCCATGCTTGGCGCATCAGGCTCCGGTAAGAGCACTTTTTTGCGCTGCATCAATCTTCTTGAAACCCCGGATATCGGTAGCGTTACACTTCACGGTGAAACGATTCGCATGCAAAAGGACAAGTACGGTCAACCGGCTCCTGAAGACATGAAGCAGGTCATCCGCATGCGTGCCAAACTGGGTATGGTTTTCCAGGGCTTTAATCTCTGGTCACATTTAACCGTTTTGCAAAATGTCACTGAGTCTTTGGTTCATGTATTGCAAATGTCGAAATCAGAAGCCCAGGAACGTGCTGAGGCAACGCTCCAAAAAGTTGGCATGTATGATCGCAAGGCATATTATCCGGCACATATATCGGGTGGGCAGCAACAACGGGCTGCGATAGCGCGCGCCCTGGCGATGGAGCCCGAAGTTATGCTGTTTGATGAACCGACTTCGGCGCTAGATCCTGAGCTCGTCGGTGAAGTGCTGAAGGTCATGCGCGATCTCGCCAATGAAGGTTCGACCATGATCGTCGTGACCCACGAGGTTGGTTTTGCGCGTGACGTTTCGAATAAAGTTATTTTTCTGCACGAAGGGCAAATAGAAGCTGAAGGCCCTCCGCAGCAAATGTTTGGTAATTCAGAGTCGGAGCGATTTCGTCAATTTCTGGCGCGTTCGTTGCAGTAGATTTTTGAGTTAACAAAAGGTTAGCGATTCGGCTACCGGATCGGATTAAAAATAAACTCTTTGGAGGAATATATAAATGAACATCAAGAAACTATTCATACTGGCTATCACGCTAGCAGCCTTTAGTGCTGGCGCTCAGGCGGAAAAGCTTCGCGTCGGTGTCGAAGGTGCTTACCCACCGTTTTCATGGAAGGAACCTGACGGCACCCTGAAGGGCTTTGATATCGATTTTGCCCTCGAGGTCTGTAAACGTTTGCAGCGTGAATGCGTACTGGTTGAACAGGAATGGGATGGCATGATACCAGCTCTGTTATCAAGGAAATTTGACACCATTATCGCATCCATGTCGATTACTGAAGAACGTAAGAAGAAAGTCGATTTTACGGTTAAATACTACAATACACCGCCTGGCATTGTCGCAAAGAAAAATGCAGGATTCAGTCAGAGCAATGCTGGTCTGAAAGGTAAACGCCTTGGTGTACAACGCGCCACGACGCATCAGTGCACCGCGGAAAAAATGTTTCCTGATGCCGAGTTGGTACTATACGCAACTCAGGAAGAGGTATTCCAGGATTTGGCGGTAGGTCGACTGGATGCACAGATTTCCGATTCGCTGCAGGTGTCAGAGGGCTTCTTAAAGCAGGATATGGGTAAAGGTTTCGCTTTCCTGGGTGAAATGATTTCAGACGAAGAATGCCAGGGTATCGGAGCTGGATTTGCTGTGCGCAAGAAAGACACGTTGTTACGCGATTCACTAAGCGCGGTTATCAAGGGGATTCGCGATGATGGCACTTATAAAAAGCTGAACGATAAATATTTCGATATCGACATTTATGGCAGATAGCATCTGTTTGCGACTACAGCGCTGCCTTATCGCGCTGTAGTCGCTGATTCAAAATACTTAGATGGAATCAGTCTGGAATTATCGCGCTTTACTGTTTGACGGCGCCATGGTAACCGTGCAACTGGCGCTAGGCGCTTTACTATTGTCGGTTCTGCTTGGATTGATTGGCGCCATGGCCAAGCTGTCACACAACCGCCTGTCGCAGAAACTGGCTGGGGCGTATACCACCCTGATTCGCGGCGTTCCCGACCTGGTTTTGATGATGTTGTTGTTTTATGGCGGACAGCAGATTTTGAACGATGTCGGTGAACTTACGGGATTGTGGGATTATCTCGAAATCAACCAGTTCAGTGCAGGCATTTTTTCAATTGGTTTTGTTTTCGGTGCCTATATGACAGAAACCTTCCGCGGTGCCATACTGGCAATTCCACGAGGCCAGATCGAAGCTGGTATCGCATTCGGCATGACCCCGATGAAAATCTTCCGGCGCATTACATGGCCACAAATGGTGCGTTTCGCACTGCCGAGCTTTACCAATAACTGGCTTGTGCTGGTCAAGGCTACGGCGCTGGTATCTGTTATCGGGTTGCATGACCTGGTCTGGAATGCCTCGACAGCAGGTCGCTCTGTGCGCGAACCCTTTACCTTTATGTTCGCGGTATTGATGATTTATTTGCTGCTAACCGCTGTTTCCGATGTAGGCCTGCGCTGGCTGGATCGCAAATATAGTGTCGGGGTTCGTCAGGTTTAGGCTATGCAGGAATCCACAGATAGAACATTCTGGGAATACCTGGCTTATATCAGCGAGAATCACTCCCCACTTGATTTTGTACTGGTCTGGGACCATATCGATCGATTTTTGTGGGGCACGCTGTTAACCCTGGAAATTACCTGTTTGGCTTTGCTGATCGGTGGTCTACTGTCGGTGCCCATGGCCATAGCCAGGGCTTACAGACATCGTTGGTTGAATTTTCCTATCTGGTGCTTCACCTATTTTTTTCGTGGTACACCGCTATTAGTGCAGACCTACTTACTTTATTACGGTCTTGCACAATTCGATGCGGTGCGTGAGAGTTTTCTGTGGGAACCAGTGTTATCCAGTGCCTGGTGGTGTGCATTGATTGCCTTTACCTTAAACACGGCTGGATACACCACTGAGTTTCTGCGCGGTTCTATTGTAACCACGCCGTCTGGCGAAATAGAAGCGGCACGCGCCTGCGGCATGTCGCCACTGACGATGATGCGACGTATTGTGTTGCCGAGCGCGTTCCGTCGCGCCTTACCGGCTTATTCCAACGAAGTCATATTCATGTTGCATAGTTCAGTGGTGTTAAGCACGATCACCCTGCAGGATATTCTCGGTGCAGGGCGCTGGTTAAACGGACGTTATTATCTCGCCTACGAAGGTTTTATTACCGCGATGCTGTTCTACATGGTGCTGGTCTTCATCATTAGCCGTGGTTTCAAATTATGGGAGAAGCACTGGTTGGGGCATTTACGCCAGAGAGAAACGGATGATGCGTCGGTGACCGCGAAGGCGAATTAAATTTAGAGATTGTTCGTGCCGCATATTCAAATCCTGCCGTCGCACCTGGTCAACCAGATCGCCGCTGGTGAAGTCGTCGAGCGCCCGGCTTCGGTAGTTAAGGAGCTGGTCGAAAATAGCCTTGATGCTGGTGCAGATTCCATCGTAGTCGAGATTGAAGCCGGCGGCACAAAGTTGATCCGGATAAGCGATGACGGCTGCGGCATCAAGCGAGATGAACTTGGTACAGCGGTTTCTCGTCATGCCACTAGCAAGATTCGCAACCTTGATGATCTGGAAATAATCGACTCGCTGGGATTTCGTGGTGAGGCTCTACCAAGCATCGCTTCGGTATCGCGTCTGAGTTTGTGTTCTTATCATGAAAATGAGGAGCACGCGTGGAAGATAAATGCCCGCGATGAACAGCCACCTGTGCCGGATGCTTCGCCGCGCGGCACGGTGATTGATGTCCGCGAGTTGTTTTATAACGTGCCAGCAAGGAAGAAATTTCTCCGCACCGATCAAACTGAATACAAGCATATCGAGTCGCTATTCAAAACTCTGGCGCTGAGTCATAGCAGCGTGGCCTTCAAGCTGATTCATAATCAAAAAGTAATTTACCAGTTGAAACCCGCCACAAGCCCGGCTGAGCGACAACAACGGCTTGCCATGCTATGCGGTAAGAGTTTTGCCGAGAGTTTGATCGAAATTGATGTCGAGATCGACGGCCACTGCTTGCATGGCTGGACAGCCCTACCCACCTTTAACCGCAGCCAGGCTGACATGCAGTATTTTTTTGTCAATCAACGCATGATTCGCGACAAGCTCATTAACCATGCGGTGCGCCAGGCTTATCAGGACGTCATGTTCCACGGTCGGCATCCGGCCTTTGTATTGTCCTTACAATTGGATCCCAGGCAGCTTGATGTCAACGTGCATCCGCAAAAGCATGAAGTTCGCTTTCGCAACTCCCGGCTCGTGCATGATTTTATATATCGAAGCCTGAAACAGGCATTAGCGGGTGTTCAACCCGAGCAGCAAATCGATTCACCCGCTTTTACATTCGAGCGGGCAAATGCACAAGTACAGGTGCCTCCACAACAAACCGGCATGGGTTTCAATCAATTTAACTCCCATGCCGGCAAGGTTGCCGATATACAGGAACGCACTGCCAGCTATACCGCTCTTATTCAAACCAGCGAAGACGAGGAAACTTCGGCTCAAATTCCACCGCTGGGTTATGCGCTGGCCCAGCTCAAGGGCATATATATACTGGCGGAAAACACGCAGGGCCTGATTGTGGTTGATATGCATGCCGCGCATGAGCGTATCGTTTACGAACGCATGAAGCAGAATGTTGCACAGCAAGACGTTATTCGACAACCCTTATTGGTGCCGATCTCGATGAATGTGAGCCAGGCTGAGGCGGATCTCGTCGAGGAACACCAGGCACAGCTCGTTCACCTGGGTTTTGATGTTGAACGCCTGGGGGTCGAGCAACTTCGTCTGCGGACCGTACCTGTTCTGTTGAAAGACGCCGATTGTGAACAACTGGTGAGGGACTTGCTGGCCGATTTCCTCGAATTTGGCCAGTCCCAGCGTATTGAGGAATTTGAAAATGATATGCTCGCTACCATGGCCTGCCACGCTTCGGTGCGCGCCAATCGCTTATTGTCCATCGATGAAATGAATGCTTTGTTACGCGATATCGAGCAAACCGAGCGTAGTGGTCAGTGTAATCACGGTCGACCGACCTGGAAGCAGCTCAGTCTCGATGCACTCGACAAATTCTTTAAACGCGGCCAGTAACATGTCGGACCCGGCGGTTATATGTTTAATGGGGGCGACTGCAACCGGCAAGACCGACCTCGCGGTAGAAATCGCAAAAAGGTTTCCGGTGGAAATAATCAGTGTCGATTCGGCCCTGATTTATCGAGGCATGGATATCGGCACCGCTAAGCCAGGCGCAACACTACTAGAACGCGCACCGCACTTTCTGATCGACATAGTCGACCCGGCAGAAAATTATTCGGCCTGGAATTTTGTTCAGGATAGTCGTGCGCTGATTAATGAAATCAGCAGGCGCGGCAATACACCGTTGTTGGTGGGCGGCACCATGATGTATTACAACGTGCTGGAGCAGGGCTTGAATAGCCTGCCCGAGGCCGATGAAGCAATACGTGCGAAGCTAGATGGTGAGGCGCAGCTTATCGGCTGGATGGCCATGCATGCAAGGCTCACCGAAGTCGATCCAGAGTCGGCCAGCCGCATTAAACCGGGCGATAGTCAACGTATCCAGCGGGCGCTTGAGGTATTCGAGCTTAGTGGGCTGGCCATGTCTGCACTACAAAGCAAGGAAAAGCGGACTTATCGAGGAGAAATGGTAAAGCTGATATTAAATGCTGATGATCGCTCGGCATTGCATGAACGCATCGAAAACCGTTTTCGCGAAATGCTGACGGCTGGTTTTATCGACGAGGTAGTGAAGCTTCGAGCGCGCGGCGATCTGAGTTTAACCATGCCCTCGATGCGTTGTGTCGGTTATCGCCAGGTCTGGCAGTACCTTGATGGTGAATTCGAAAAACAGGAAATGGTGGACAAAGCCGTTGCAGCGACACGTCAGCTGGCAAAACGACAAATGACCTGGTTGAGAAAGCAGCCACAAAAAAATACCTTTGATTGCTTGAATTACCGGAAAGATGCTATATTTAAAATGCTCGATGAGGCATTTCGTAGCTAGCAACAGGCGCCTCATAGGTTAGATAACTACAAACTTCAGGCGCTTTGAAGTCATCTGAATATAATAAATTTATGGAGATCAACTATGTCAAAAGGGCAAATGTTACAAGAACCCTATCTGAATGCTTTACGGAGAGAGCACGTCCCAGTCTCAATATTTCTGGTTAACGGAATCAAATTGCAGGGGCAAATCGAATCATTCGACCAGTTTGTGGTATTACTTAAAAATAATGTCAGCCAAATGGTCTACAAGCACGCAATTTCAACGATTGTCCCGGCAAGAAACGTCCAGATTGAGACACCCCACGAAGAGAGTGAAGGTAATCATTAAAGTTTTTTCCGGAGCTAGTTTTGTTCGAGTTTGAGCGCCATCGCGGCGGCGAGCGAGCATTACTGATACATATCAACTTTCCCCATCAGCCGGATCAGGACGATCTGGCTGAGTTCGTTGAGCTGACACGCTCTGCGGATGTTATTGACGTCGATATCATTGTCGGAACTCGTCAGCAACCATCGGCCAAAACTTTCATCGGTAAAGGCAAGCTGGAAGAAGTAGGGGCCCAGGTAAAGGCACAGGATATCGATGTGGTATTGTTTAACCATGCTCTATCACCGTCGCAGGAGCGTAATCTTGAAGGGCAATTGCAGTGCCGCGTGCTTGATCGCACTGGTCTGATTCTCGATATCTTTGCGCAGCGCGCGCAAAGCTTCGAAGGCAAACTACAGGTAGAGCTGGCCCAGCTAAAGCATTTATCGACCAGACTGGTGCGGGGCTGGACCCATCTTGAACGCCAGAAGGGTGGTATCGGCCTACGTGGCCCGGGTGAAACC
Organism: Gammaproteobacteria bacterium; assembly: GCA_024224415.1. Classification (GTDB taxonomy): domain Bacteria; phylum Pseudomonadota; class Gammaproteobacteria. Next base: position 7,240 of record JAAENK010000017.1, read on the forward strand.
CAGCTCGAAACTGACCGTCGATTGCTCGGTAAACGTATCAAGTACCTTAACAACCGGCTCGCCAAGGTAGCGCGACAACGTGATCAAAGCAGACAGGCGCGTAAGAAAGCGGAGATACCGAGCGTTTCGCTGGTGGGTTATACCAATGCTGGTAAATCAACCCTGTTTAATGCGTTGACAGATGCCTCGGCTTACGCCGCCGATCAACTCTTTGCGACACTAGATCCCACTCTGCGCAAGCTTGAACTTGACGGTTTTCAGTCGATCATTCTTGCCGATACGGTGGGTTTCGTACGGCATTTACCGCACGACCTAGTCGCGGCCTTTCGCGCCACCTTAATTGAAACTCGTGAAGCCGATCTGATTCTGCATGTAGTCGACTGCGCGGATGATAATCGCCAGGAAAAGATCGAAGCGGTGAACCATGTACTCAGGGAAGTGGGTGCGATAGATGTGCCACAGTTACTGGTATATAACAAGATTGATTTACCTCAATTCAAAGCAAGGGTAGACCGGGATGAAAATAACCAGCCCTGGCGAGTCTGGTTATCTGCTCAGAGTCGTGAAGGATTCGATGGGCTATTATCGACGCTGCGAGGCCGTTTCAATGAAGAAAAGCTGAAATGCAGGCTGACATTGCAGCCGAATGAAGGCCGAATCCGTGCTTTTTTATTCGAAGAAGGTGTGATTGAAAACGAAAAATATGGTATTGATGGTGAAATTACCTTGAATCTCTCGATTTCATCCGCACTTCTAAAGCGATTGTATCGAAAGTTCAAACTCTCAGAGGATAGGTTCACAATGCATACAGATACGCTTGCAGGAGCCGCATGATAGCCTTTACAATCCGCACTCTTTGAGAGTTACACTCTCATCCAATTGATATACCAGTAATCGGAGAATACTTATGCCCTGGAATGAGCCGGGTAAAGACAAAGATCCATGGGGCCAAAGGAACAACGATGGCCCACCAGACCTGGATGAATTGTTTAATAACCTGAAAAAGAAATTTGGCGGTGCCTTCGGTGGTGGCGGCAAAGGTAGAGGTTCCAACATACCTTCTGGACCGGGTAATCTCTCAGGTATTGTTGGTTTCGTAATAATTGCTTTACTCGTGGTTTGGAGCTTAACCGGTATTTATATCATCGACGAAGGTTGGGCCGGAGTCGAAACCCGCTTTGGATCACGGACAACTGTCACGCAGGCGGGGCCTCATTGGCACATGCCTTACCCGATTGAAGACGTAGAAAAGATTAATGTCTCCGATATACGCACAGCCAGAAGTAAAGCAAAGATGCTTACCAGCGATGAAAATATCGTGGTGATGAGTATAGAAATTCAGTACAACGTAAAGGATGCCCAGTCTTTTGCCTTTGAAGTTCGTGACCCCGACTTAACCTTGCAACAAACTGCCGAGACGGCGATTCGGGAAGTCGTTGGTATCAACGATATGGATTTGATCATCACCGAAGGCCGCGCCATAGTAGGTAGTGCAACGAAAGAAATAATGCAACAAATACTGGACAATTATAATACCGGTATCAATGTCGTTACCGTCAATATGGATGAAGCACAACCGCCTGAAGAAGTGCAGGATGCTTTCAACGATGCCATCAAGGCACGCGAGGATGAGCAGCGCATTATTAACGAGGCCAATGCTTATCGCAATGATGTCGTGCCAAAGGCTCGTGGTGAGGGCGAAGGTTTACTGGAGCAAGCAGAAGCTTATAAAACCCGCGTCGTTAAATCCGCACAGGGCGAAACCAACCGTTTCGACCAGTTACTGGCTGAATATCAGCGTGCTCCGGAAGTGACGCGTGAACGTCTTTATATAGACACTATAGAGTCGGTATTGGCGCGTTCGCCCAAGGT
>JAAENK010000018.1 GCA_024224415.1 Gammaproteobacteria bacterium
GTCGCTTTAAACCACAGCATGCACTTGCCATCCACCGGCAGGAACTAAACTGGTTAAGTCGGCAATTGCAGAATGACTTTGACGGTAAAACTATTGTCGTTACGCACCACGGGCCACACCCGGTTTGCCAGCATCCGGCTTATCCTCTATCGGAAATGAGTGCCGGTTTTTATTCCGATTTAAGTGATTTGATCGAAGCGAATGATATCGATATCTGGGCTTTCGGGCACACACATGCCAACCTGGACGAGGTTGTGTTTAATACGCGAATTGTTTCAAACCAGGCAGGTTATCCCGGCGAAGGTGTTGTCGGATTTGATGCCGGGTTTGTTATCGAGATTTAATATGATCAGGGAGCCATTTACGCCTATATGCCGATTAGGCTGGAATGCATAGTCAAGATGGGCGACAAGGAAGTGTGATCCGACGTGCCAGCGGATGTGCATATCGACACCTAGATACTTTTCTAGCCGCTTGCCAGGTATCAGTTAAATCTTACTCTCTATTCGCGAATCGCCAACAACGAGTATATTAATGAACGTAAAACCACAGGATGTTTTAGTTTTA
>JAAENK010000019.1 GCA_024224415.1 Gammaproteobacteria bacterium
AATATTGATATCAGGATGGTGAATCCTGCTACCGAAGTCATCGCCGGTATCAGCCCGACTGCCATGATGATGGCCAGCATTGAATATGCGAGAATTTTCCTGCGACCAAATATATCCAGCAATCTGCCGAATACGAGTCTGATGAAAGTCGCCATGATTGCGAAAACAGAAATCAATAATCCCACGCTAAACTCTGAAAGACCTTCAGCACGAAGCAGGAGCGGTAAAAAGGAAGATCGCAGGCTGGCGGCGAAAAGGATCGCAAAAGTAAAAAACAGAATCATCATTACTTTTGGCTCCATGGCCATGGCTCCGACCTGCCGGGCATCCTGCAGGGGACTGTATGAGGACTTCGTCGGGCCTGTATCCCTGGTATTTTTCAGCCCCAGTAAAATTAGTCCACCGCTCGACAACACCAATACCACCCAAAATGCAACCTGGTAGTCGAAGCGATCTACCAGAATCCCACCCAGGATCGGTCCCGCGCTAAGACCAACGGCTGCTCCGAAACTGAGCCAACCGAACCCTTTCTCGCGTCGGGAAGCATCGGGCAGCCGTGAGACAAAAGCCTGGCTGGCAACAACATGCGGTAAAAATGCGATACCGGCAGTAAATTGGGCAACAATCAGTTTTGAAACCGTATTCGCATGCAGTAATATTACGGCATTTGCAATGTTGCAGATAACACCGAGCAACAGCGGCCGCTTGATACCAAACCGATCAACCAGTCCGCCAAACGGTATCGATAGAAATACGGCGATCAAGCTAAAGGCACCGACGATTAATCCAATGGACGCCGGGCCGGCTCCCAT
>JAAENK010000020.1 GCA_024224415.1 Gammaproteobacteria bacterium
ACGCAAAATACTGCCTGGACCAATGTTGAACTCGCACTTGAGAATCTGCGTAAGCATGATTGTTTAAATTATCAGGAAATCATCAAACTGTCGGTCGATGAATTACGGTCACATATACGACCCGCGGGATTCTATCGACGCAAGGCTCGCAGTATTCAGGCCATTAGCCAATGTCTGCAAGACAGCCAGGGCATCGAGGCATTGAGTGGGCAAGATCACCAATACAGTCGTGCGTTATTACTTGGTATTTGTGGTATTGGGGAAGAAACCGCCGACGCGATATTATTGTATGCATTCGAAAAGCCAGCATTTGTGATCGACAAGTATACCAGGCGGATCATGAGTCGCCTGGGTCTGGTGGATATCGGTTGCAGTTATCCAGTTCTTCAACAAGTCTTTGTTTCCAGGCTGGAAAGCAGGCTTGAACTGTTTCAGGAGTATCATGCCTTACTGGTAGCTCAGGCTAAAACGCATTGCCGAGAAATCCCCGAGTGTGAGACTTGCCCGCTACAGAATTGCTGCCATTATTTTCACAAATTGTGAGAGTATTTTTTCCCCTGTGACCTTGCTACACTACTCGCCTGGATTAGCCGACTTTAATGGAGAAATGGAATGACTAAACTGTCGACAACAATCATGATACTGTGGCTTCTGTTATGCAGTCATGCGTTCGCCTTACCAATCAACGTCAATACCGCTACCGTCGAGCAGATTGCCGATGCTTTATATGGCATAGGTCCCCACAAGGCGCAGGCAATAGTAGATTATCGAGAAAAGCATGGTAAGTTTAAATCACCAGCCGAGCTTGCCAGGGTTAAGGGTATCGGAAAAGGAATCATCGCGGGTAATCAGGGTGATATCATCGTAGACTAGGTGTATGAGCAATAAACACCTGTCGAGTTGGTGTCAGTCAATACTGCCAGCCAATTATCAACAAATTAAAAACCAGACCGAGAAGTTTCAACGGTTTTTGCGCGATCAACTACCCGAGCCGATAGCGGGGCGTATTCATGTCATGAATGTCACTCAAACAGAAATCGTGGTGGCTGTTGACGACTCGCAGGTTACCAATTACTTACGTCTACATCATCGAGAAATGCAGCAGCAATTGCTGGAAACCTTTCAATGCAATCATAAACTTCACTTTAAGACCCTGCCGGGTGAAGTGCTGGCCCATAGCGGGCGAGGGGATTTCAGAAAACCCAGCCGTGTATCCACCGAAAATATCGATGGTATTAAGCGCGGTGCACAGTGGATAGAAGATGATCCACTGAAACAGGCGCTGGAATCGCTGTCAGAAAGTTTGAATTCGGGTGATGACTAACTGGGTTACCAGTTATTGGGTTTCGTGCTTCAATCTAAGCTACCGGCTGCCATTACGACGGTTTCCCAAAGTGGTGACCAGATTAGATTTAATACTATTCCATCTTTGAAGTGATTTCATCGTATCCTCTCATAACACCTGTTGATACTATGGTTTCAAAGTACTCAACTTTCAGATCAAAGGCTTTTAACAACTTTTGCGTACCTGGCTTCACAACGGAATCATCAAACGCCCCTTTAACAAAGTGGCCAACAGAGTTGATGTCTTTCCAAAAAGTCATTACAAGAAGTTCATTGTCAGTGCCATTAACTTTACGGGTGAGCGTTGCTCCTAAATGGCCTGGTAATTCTGTCATCTCAACGAATGTAGTTCTTTGTAGATGGTCGGCATACTTTTCCAGCACATCGTCTGCTCCTGCGACCGCACGCCAGTACCGAATTATCATTTTATTTCTCCTGCTGTTTAGTTTATGAGTGTTTAGGGCATCCAGAGTGTAACAGGTGGATCACAAGGCTTTACAGACCAAAACTCCATTTATCATGCTTTTGGGGGAGATCAGGAATGTACGTCGTCAAACCAGCTTGGACAGATATTCTACTCAACAGCAGTCATTTCCGATTCTGCCTAAAATAGTCAAAATTGGCACTAACCCCTTATTCGTGTGATACTCGTGAACTAGCGTTAACGGCCATGAAGAAGTACTCGCTAACAACGGGTAACAATTCCCTCCAGATATAAACTTTATCTTTCCTGCAAGCTCATATCAAAATAGGTGTATCATTGCGATTTCACAAAGGCGCTGAACAAAGATGATAGAACAAACCACGGATGACTCTTACGCTAGAAAATTCCATGTAATCAGCATCGAAAAATCAGTCCCCCCCGAAGGCGTGGCAGAGGGGGAATGGTATCACTATGTAATCGGCGGAGGCTCTTCTCAAATTATGGGAAAACGCTCCGGTACGCTGAAATCAGTGACTGATCACGTTGAAGAATTCGTAGGCAATCTGAATCAACGAACAACATTGGGCTACTCCCCCAATGCAGCACGAAAACCAGTTCCCAAAAAAATAATACCCAACAATTTGTCGAGCGATAGTCAGTCTAAGGTGAGTTAATAATATAAAAGCACTGGCCCACCACACTTACTTAAAATGTAAATATTGAAAATGGAGTGCGTATCGGACTGCCTGTTACCAATGCCCGCTGAGGGTCGCTGGAGCCGGTCACTTTTAGATACTTAGCGGCAGCAATGGGCACAAAGTGGTCATAAATTTTTGACCGCAAAAACTCGAAAATACCCTACTTAATTTATAGTATGAACTATATTAAGGGACAACAACTCCATATGTTGAGAATAAGTGGTTGAGTATTCGGTATAAACTTAAGCTTCTACTTTTGATTTTATTTATTTCTGCTATCGGAAATACCATATTTATTTTCATTTTGGAGGATCAGGAAGAGGACAAGCTCGACTGGGTTATTCATACTCATATGGTATTAACTCAATCTGAAAAACTGCACAGTTCGATGATTGATGCAGAAACCGGCCAAAGAGGATATTTGCTCACCAAGGATACTACTTATCTGGAACCATACTATCTCGGATTAACCTCTTCACAACAGAATCTTAAAACGTTAATGCAATTGACATCAGATAATCCAGGTCAACAGGAAAGATTGGATGCAATCAAAAATATGATGGTGAAAAAGTTCGATGAGTTGAGTAAGACGATCAGCTTGATGAAAACTAGTTCTGATCAAGCCAGGAATGAAGCGCTCCAAATAGTCAAGGAAGACATCGGTAAAAAATACATGGATGCTATAAGAGATGAGCTATTGGAATTTAACAGCATAGAGCAAGTTTTATTAGAAGAAAGAAAAGGTGACTTTAGAGAAAGCCGTGCCTACATCACCACAATCGTCGGAGCTGAAATCATATTTTTTATTACTATGGCGTTAGTCACATGGATATTTATTAGGGATAAATTATTTAGCCCACTAGAGAAATTACTTGAAACAACGTCAAAGGTTGAAAGAGGAGAGAAGCAACAAATTTCGGATGTGCTACCAGATGACGAAATGGGATATTTGCTCTCTCGTTTTTATCAGATGAGTGAAAAAATACACTCAAGAACAGAGGAATTAAGCTATGCGGCTAGCCATGATCATTTAACGGGGCTTAGAAATCGAAGCAACCTAAAGCGTGTTATTGATGAGTCTCTCGTCAATATAACGAGTGATGGCCAAAAAGTAGCCGTGTTATTTTTAGACTTAAACAAGTTTAAACAATTGAATGATACTCTTGGGCATGATGCTGGAGACGCTGTACTGATAGAGACGGCGAATCGTCTTAAGGACTCTGTTCGTCTTGATGATGATGTTTTTCGATTAGGAGGCGATGAGTTTGTTATCGTAGCCAAGTATCTCTCTGAGTTATCTGAGGTAAAAAAACTAGTTTCAAAGATTGCTAATAAATTTTCGTCTACTTACATATTTCAGGGGGAGTCTTTAGACATCTCAATAAGTATTGGGGTAGCGATTGCGCCTGAAAATACGATGTATAGCGTAGAGCTATTAAAGTTTGCGGATATTGCAATGTATATGGCTAAAGCTGATAAAGAAACCAGTTTCAAATTCTATGAAAAATCCATGCTAACTCCAGCTATTGATAGTCATCACTGAATCTTTTGCCTTCACAATTGAGTGGCCTTTAGACCATATATGAATCTCTCCTCTGGGCACACGCGATTATTCCTCCGATAAATACGAATGACAGCTTTTCGAAACATGAGGGGTAGGGTGGGCTAATTCTCTACAGCACCACAATCCCGCCAGCGACCTTACATCCACATTTATTTATCCCCAAAATGAAAATATCGGTCTGACAAGTTAGATACAAAAAACCTCTAAATTCAATTACTTAGAATTGAATCAAGTATGCCTGTAAAATCCTTTTAAAATCAACGGTTTAGCAATTGATTCGAATGATCTGGATTGCGCTAGTGGGAAATCCAACAAATAAAATAGTTGGTTTTTATGTTGGTATATTCGTTATTGTTTAATGAAAAATGCTTTTTAAAACAATGAGATAGAGGTAGAAAATGGCTCCCCGGCCCGGGCTCGAACCAGGGACCCAATGATTAACAGTCATTTGCTCTACCAACTGAGCTACCGGGGAATTGAGGATGCGTATACTAAATGAATTGAAATAATACGGCAACCATATTTATACGGCTATTTTTATGTGGTTACCGTACCGTTATTTTACTCTCGGAGACAGTGCTAGGATTCAAATACCTGTTTGATACGCTCCATGGCTTTTTCCAGATTTTCCATGCTGGTGGCGAAGGAAATCCGCATATAACCTTCAGCACCGAAGGCCGAGCCAGGCACCAGTGCAACACCTACCTGATCGAGTAATAGATTGGCGGCGTCGACGTCGTTTTTAAGGTCATCGCGCGAATCAATGAAGCCCTGAATGTTGGGAAAGCTGTAGAAGGTGCCATCGGACTCGACGCATTGGATGTACTTGATTGCGTTTAATGATTCGACGACATAGTCATGGCGTTTTTTAAATTCAACCACCATTGCCTTAACACAGTCGTGATCGCCATTCAGCGCCGCAACTGAAGCCGCCTGTGAGACTGAACAGGGGTTAGAAGTGCTTTGCGATTGTATTTTCTTCATCGCCTTGATGATATCGGCAGGGCCAGCTGCATAACCGATACGCCAGCCTGTCATCGCATAAGCCTTGGATACGCCGTTGAATACCATACAGCGTGGATAGAGGTCAGGGCAGGCGTTGAGGATATTGCAAAAACCTTCCTCGTTCCAGACGATGTGCTCGTACATGTCGTCGGTAACAATAAGTATATCGGGGTATTTCAGCAGTACTTCACCGAGCGCCGCTAGATCGGCCTTCGAGTAAGCGGTGCCAGTCGGGTTGGATGGGCTGTTCAAAACCAGTAAGCGGGTTTTGTCGGTGATGGCATTTTCGAGCATTTGTGCGGTCATTTTGAATCCGCTATCGATACCAGTTTCCACAATCACCGGAGTACCTTCGCCGAGGATAACCATGTCTGGATATGAAACCCAGTAAGGTGCCGGGATAATAACTTCGTCACCCTCGTTCAGAATAGCCTGGGCGAGGTTATAGAAACTCTGCTTACCACCACAGGAAACCAGAATTTGCTCGGGTGTATAAGAAAAACCATTGTCACGCTGGAATTTATCGATAATGGCCTTTTTTAGCACCACCGTGCCATCGACCGCGGTATATTTGGTCTGGCCCGCCTGAATCGCCTCGATGGCGGCGTCTTTTATGTGTTGTGGTGTATCAAAATCGGGTTCACCCGCGCCCAGGCCAATTACGTCGCGACCTTCAGCACGAAGCTGGGCGGCGAGGTTAGAAACGGCAAGCGTTGGTGAGGGTTTGATGGCATTGACGCGATGCGATAAATCATTAAACACGGGGTTGTCCTGCTGGCATTTGGGTTAAGAGAGCGTGAAGAATAAACAATGCCGAGTGATGGGTAAAGCGCTGTCAGCAAATCATTGATATTTAGGCTTGATACTATTACCCAGCCTCATGTTAAAGTTAGCGTTCGCTCCGAAAAATACATACCAGTTACAGGCATATGGCCAGAAAATTTCAGCTAATTACCGACTACTCGCCAACCGGCGACCAACCTCAGGCGATTGCACAGTTGGTCGAAGGTATCGGCGATGGCCTGATGTATCAAACTCTGCTCGGCGTTACCGGCTCGGGTAAGACCTTCACCGCTGCTAATGTGATTCAAACGCTTGAACGACCCGCCATCATCATGGCGCATAACAAGACCCTTGCGGCGCAGCTTTATGGGGAAATGAAGGAGTTTTTTCCGCATAACTCGGTGCAGTACTTTGTTTCTTATTACGATTACTATCAGCCTGAAGCCTATGTACCGGCCTCGGATACTTTTATCGAAAAGGACGCTTCAATCAATGAACACATCGAGCAAATGCGCCTGTCGGCAACTAAGTCGCTGTTTGAACGTCGGGATACCATTATTGTCGCTTCGGTTTCGGCGATCTACGGCCTGGGCGATCCGGAATCCTATTTGAAAATGCTGCTGCATGTAGTAGTGGGAGATGAAATCGATCAGCGCAGTATTTTGCGGCGTCTAGCCGAATTACAGTATCGGCGCAATGATCTGGAGCTTAAGCGCGGTACTTATCGGGTGCGTGGCGAGGTGATCGATGTGCATCCTGCTGACTCTGATCGTGAAGCAGTGCGTATTGAATTATTCGATACCGAAGTGGAGAAAATCAGCCTGTTCGACCCACTCACCGGTGAAATCAATAAAACCGTCAAGCGCATTACCATTTATCCGAAAACACATTATGCGACACCGCGCGAAACCATCCTCGCCTCGTTGGAGTTGATTAAGGCAGAACTCGTGGTGCGTCTCGATGAGTTAACTCGTAACAACAAACTGGTCGAAGCCCAACGCCTTGAACAACGGGTTAACTATGATATGGAAATGATGCGCGAATTGGGTTATTGCAGCGGCATAGAAAACTACTCACGATATCTGTCGGGCAGACAGACAGGCGAGCCTCCGCCGACATTGTTTGATTACCTACCGGATGACTGCCTGTTATTCATCGACGAAAGCCATGTTTCCGTTCCGCAGATTGGGGGTATGTATCGTGGTGATCGCTCACGTAAGGAAACCCTGGTCGAATATGGTTTCAGGCTACCCTCTGCGCTCGATAACCGGCCTTTACGTTTTGACGAGTTTGAACGTATGTCGCCACAAACCATATTTGTATCCGCCACCCCAGGCGATTACGAAGGCAAACAAAGCGGCGCGATTGTTGATCAGGTCGTACGCCCCACCGGACTGGTAGATCCAGAAATCGAAATACGCCCGGCCTTGAGTCAGGTTGACGACGTATTGTCCGAAATCAACAAGCGCGTCGAACTGGGCGAGCGTGTGTTGATCACCACGCTGACAAAACGTATGTCGGAAGATCTGACCGATTACCTCGCAGATCATGGCGTACGCGTGCGCTACCTGCATTCTGATATAGATACTGTCGAGCGAATGGAAATTATTCGTGACCTGCGCCTCGGTGAGTTCGACGTGTTGGTCGGTATCAATCTGCTGCGCGAAGGTCTGGATATGCCCGAGGTCTCGCTGGTCGCCATTCTCGATGCCGATAAAGAAGGTTTCCTGCGCTCTGATCGGGCCTTGATTCAAACTATAGGACGCGCGGCGCGAAACATTAACGGCAAATCGATTCTCTATGCAGACCGAATAACCGGCTCGATGCAACGCGCCATCGATGAGACGGATCGGCGTCGAGACAAACAACGGGCGTACAATAAATTACACGGTATCGAACCACGTGGCATCGTTAAGCAGGTTACCGATGTAATGGACGTTGGCTACGCCGATTCATCGAAATCGCGTATCAAACGTTTTGACCACGTCGCCGAGCAGCAACAAGGTTACGATAAACTCAGCCCCAAACAGTTAACTGCAAAATTGAAGAAGCTGGAAAACAGTATGTACGACCATGCACGCAACCTGGAATTCGAAGAAGCGGCGCAGGTCAGGGACGAAATCTCAGGACTCAAGGAGCTTTATTTCAAGGGCGATGAAATTGCTCTGGCTCGATAATTAAAACCGAGGGTTACCGTGGCTATCCATTTTAGCGAAATAGAATTACAACAGCGTCGTGATCGCGCCTGTGAAGAATTACAACGTAGAGGCCTCGATGGCTTGCTGTGTTTCCGTCAGGAAACTGATTTTTACCTGACTGGTTACGACACCTTCGGCTATTGTTTCTTCCAGTGCCTGTTACTGTGCAGCGATGGTCGGATGGTTTTACTCACCCGTGCACCCGACCTGCGCCAGGCGCAAAACACCTCGGTGATCAAAGACATACGCATCTGGGTAGATGGCGCTGAAAATACCCCGTCGCAACAATTAATTGAATTGCTCGATGAATTCGGCTGTCGTGGTAAGAAACTCGGCATCGAATACGACGCCTACGGTCTGCGAGCATCGGTCTGGCGTCAACTCGAAGCCGAGATAAGCGGTTTTTGCGAGCTCGAGGATGCATCAGACCTGGTCACAGAGCATAGGGTGATCAAGAGTGATGCCGAAATCGAATACGTCAAACGCGCTGCCGAACTCGCCGACGATGCACTCGATGCTGCGCTGCCGTTAATAAAACCGGGTGCCTGGGAGGGCGATATTCTGGGTGCTATGCATCAGGCTATATTCGCCGGTGGTGGCGATTATTCTGGCAATGAATTTATCATCGGTGCTGGTGACGATGCTTTGCTTTGTCGCTATTTTAGCGGGCGCAAACACCTGGTCGAACAGGATCAGCTCACACTAGAATGGGCTGGTGCGTATCGGCATTATCATGCGGCGATGATGCGCACTGCAATAATCGGCGAGCCGGATGCTGAACATTTAAGAATGTACCAGCTAGCCCACGAAGCCTTGCTGGCTTGCGAACAAACTTTGAAACCTGGTGTCGCCGTTGGAGAGGTTTTCGATACCCACGCACGCGTTGCCGATGCCGGTGGTTTAAAAAGTCATCGACTCAATGCCTGTGGATATTCACTCGGCACAACCTACACACCGACCTGGATGGACTGGCCAATGCTGTATCACGGTAATGCGTTAATTGCGCAACCCAACATGATCTTCTTCATGCATATGATATTTGCCAATTCTGACAATCAACGGGCGATGACAATGGGGCATACGGTAAGGGTGACGGAGCAGGGTTGCGAGCGTTTAAGCCGATCCTCGCTGGATATGATTGTGGTTGACTAATTAGTCGCCTAGCAATTGATAACAGGGCGAGTATTTAGTGCCGGGGATTTTCATACGCTGTTGGTCAACAAAAGATTTTAACAGCGTATCGAGTGAGGCCATGATCCTGGCGTCGCCATGAATTTCAAAAGGGCCATGCTGTTTGATCGCGGCAATACCGTTTTCTTTAACATTGCCTGCAACAATGGCTGAAAATACACGTCGCAAGTTGGCGGCGAGTTTATGGCGTGGCATGTCCCGCCTGATTTCGAGTTTGGCGATGTTTTCATGTGTTGGATGAAATGGGGTTTGAAAACCCTTATTGATTTCGAGTATCCAGTTAAAGTAGTAGGCATCGCTGTTTGCACGCCTGAAATTACGCACCGACTCAAGCCCGGCGCTCATTTCCCGGGCGACTTTCGAGGAGTCGTCGATGATGATCTGGTACAGCTCCTGGGTATCTTTGCCTAATGCCAGCTTGATGAATTCATCGATTTGCTGAAAATAGGCGCGTGAGCTTTCCGGTCCGGTTAGAATCAGCGGGAAGGGGATACGTGCATTTTTAGGGTTTAGTAATATACCGAGGATGTACAGAATTTCTTCGGTGGTACCGACTCCACCGGGTAGCACTACAATGCCATGTCCCGCACGCACAAAACTTTCCAGACGTTTTTCGATATCGGGCATGATTACCAGTTCGTTTACGATTGGGTTAGGCGATTCGGCGGCGATGATGCCTGGTTCAGTCATACCAACATACCGACCGTTGTGGATTCGCTGTTTGCTATGACCAATGGTGGCACCCTTCATCGGTCCTTTCATAGCACCGGGGCCGCAGCCGGTGCAGATGTTTAAACCGCGCAAGCCCAGTTCATAACCGATTTCCTTGCTGTAGTCGTATTCACCCCGGTTGATGGAATGGCCCCCCCAGCAAACCACCAGGTCAGGTTCAGAACCATGCACCAGGAGGCGGGCGTTACGCAGGATATGGAATACTGCGTTGGTAATACCCGCTGTGGTTTCGAGATCGAAGTTCTGGTTTGATTCGATTTCGTTTTTAACATAAACAATATCGCGTAATACCGAAAATAATTGCTCCCGAATTCCAGTAATCAACTGACCATCGACAAATGCGCTGGCGGGCGCATTTTCGAATTCGAGCTTAATACCGCGTTCCTGCTGAACAACGCGAATATTGAAATCTTTATACTCCTGCAACACCTGGGTGGTATCGTCAACTATACTGCCTACATTGAGTACCGCCAATGAACAGCGCCGATAAATATCATAGCTGCCATGATGTTCACTGTTTTGTTTAAGCTGGTTAACTTCCAGGTGGGACAGAATCTCCATATGTCCATGTGGGGTGATGCGGGTGATTTCCGTGTTTTTACTCATAGGGGTAGAATAGGTTTAATATTAAACAGTTTATAAGTCGGGTAGTTCTAATTATAGTGTAGCAATGACAAGGGGTATCATGACATGAGTGATGAATTATTCGAAGTAGCATTTTCTGGAGAAATTCTCGAGGGGGGAAACCCTGAAGACGTCAAGGTTCGGGTAGGTAAGATATTCAACGCCGATGAAGCCAAGATAGCGCAGTTGTTTTCGGGTAATCGCGTTGTTATCAAAAAGAACATTGATCAACAAACTGCCGCTAAATACAGGAAAGCACTCAACAAGGCCGGCGCAGCTTGTGAAATAAACTCGCTCACGCCTGCTGAACCTGTGCCGGTGGCAGCCCCGTCGCCAGAGCCGCCGGTTGACTATGGCGACGTTGCGCCGCCACCGCAGACCGATCCACTCGGTATTACCAGCGATCAAATCGAAGACCTGTCGGTATCGATTGCACCGATTGGCAGTGCCCTGCAGGATGATATCAAGCAACCCGAAGCGCCACAGATCGATATCACAGGTATCGATGTAGCGCCGGTTGGCGCCAATATCGGCGGTGGTAAAAAGGAGCCCGATCCACCGCCCCCCGATACTACTGGTTTATCGCTGGCGGATTAGGCTGGTTTGGTGGGCTTTGTGATCATTATTGCTCTATTTGAACCGGTATGAGAACAATGTATGACATAAGCCAATATTTTTTGTGTGTCGCATAATCAAGCTGTTAGAAACTCAAGGGTCACCCTTAATTTAGTTCTCACCCTGAAAGTAAATTTAACTTGCAAAGTCCATGAAAGGATCTATATTTAGATTGATTAATAGATCTTTATTTGGGCCACAGGAGCTACTATGAGCACTGTATCAAGAGTTATGGCTGGTATCTCTACTAGCATAACCAATTTCAAGGCGAACCCTAACGCTGTTATTGAACAGTCAGATGGGGAAGCTATAGCTGTGTTGAAAAGCAATGAGCCTAGTTTTTACGCCGTCCCACCTGAACTTTACGAATCTATGTTTGAGGCAATGGAAGACCTTGCTTTGTTAATGCAAGCAAATGCTCGAATGAATGATGGAAAAAAGTCGATAGAAGTAAGTTTGGATGACCTATAACTTAAAATTTCATCCAGACGCATTAAATGAATGGAATAATCTGTCAGCGGCAGATAAAAGTTATTTTAAAAAGAAGCTAAAACAGCGGCTAGAAAACCCGCATATTTCTGGATCAAGACTTTCAGGTGGACATAACCTCTACAAAATAAAAAGAATGCGTCCACCTCTTCGCTTAACCTATCACGCCGATGATAAAGATTTAGTGGTAACTGCACTGAGCGTGGGTAAGAGAGATGGTGATGTTTATAAAGAAATGATAAAACGATATAAACAAAGAAATTCATAACAAAACCTGGTCTTTTATAAAGTAAATAATATAGGATTATCATAGCCCTTTAACCCTGAGCTACAAACTAGCCTAAAGCATCTCTGAAGCATAATCTGCCAACCTTGAACGCTCAACACTCATCAGGGTGACGTGGCCGCTGTGTTCCCAGTTTTTAAATCGGTCGACCACATAAGTGAGACCCGAGGTGGTTTCGGTGAGATACGGTGTATCGATTTGTTTGAGGTTGCCGAGACAGACTATCTTGGTGCCATTGCCGCTACGTGTGATCAGTGTCTTCATTTGTTTCGACGTCAGGTTCTGGGCTTCGTCGATGATGATGTATTTGCTTAAAAAGGTTCGGCCACGCATGTAGTTTAACGATCGAATTTTAATACGGTTGCGTAGCAAGTCGTTGGTCGCTTCCTGCTCCCAGGCGTCGTGTTGATCGTTGCCGGTGAGTACCTCCATATTATCCATTAAGGCACCCATCCAGGGCGTCATTTTCTCTTCTTCGCTACCGGGCAGGAAGCCTATATCTTCACCGATCGGTATGGTGACTCGCGTCATGATTATTTCCCTGTAAAGTCCCTGGTCGAGGGTCTGCGTCAAACCCGCCGCCAGTGCCAGCAGGGTTTTGCCGGTGCCGGCATTACCAGACAGTGTTACAAAATCTATGTCTGGATCCATGAGTAAGTTCAAGGCGAAATTTTGCTCGCGATTCAACGCCGTAATACCCCACACTGAATGTCGACTGCCGTAATAGTTATGACAAACTTCAAGGGTAAACTTTTCTACGGTTTTGCTGCGAACCATGGCCTCGAAATCCTCACCCAGAAACACGAACTGGTTCGGGTACCAGTCCTCGCCGTTGAGGCAATCGACTTCGTAGAAAGTTTTTCCATCGGCTTGCCAGCTTTTTATTTTTTCCTCATGCTCATCCCAGAACCTATCGGTCAATTTTTTGGATCCGGAAAATAACAGGTCGAGGTCGTCAACTACGCGGTCGTTGGCGTAATCCTCAGACTTAATACCGAGAATCGAAGCCTTGATACGCAAATTGATATCCTTTGAAATCAAAACAACCTGATGACTGGGAGCTGCCTCCCTGAGCGCGAGTATTGTGCTCAATATCGAATTATCATTTTTATTACCAGGCAGCGATTCGGGTAAATTGTCCTCGTGCGCCTGGGTCTGAAAAAATAGTCTGCCACCGCATGGGAATTGTTCATCGGCGGGTACAAACTGCGACAATGGCAAACCCTGGTCGATCACGCCGTCTTTGTTGGCAGTGAGTAGCTCATCGATAAAACGGTTGGTCTGGCGAACGTTGCGGGCAACTTCAGACACGCCGATCTTGGCATTGTCGAGTTCCTCCAGCACCGTCATCGGCAGATAGATATGATGCTCGTGAAAACGAAATAAAGCCGAAGGGTCATGCATCAACACATTGGTATCGAGAACAAAAATTTTACAATCGGCAGTTGAATCGCCGAAATCAAGAGGTGACATAAACGGGGCTCGCAGCGTAAAAGTTATGTTTGAAAACGTAATGCGGGTAGGCGATGGATGGCTGATAATGGTAATCCAATTACCGGTTGAATGCACCCGGCAAACTAACCAAAGTGTATTTATTACCAGTTTTTTTTGCCTTGACGTTTGCAGGTCTATTTGAGCCACGTAGTGAGGGCGTCTTTTAGTTTCTCCGGGTTAATGGGTTTTGAAATATAGTCATTCATGCCGACTTCCAGGGTGGCTTCACGGTCTCCTTCCATCGCATTGGCGGTCAACGCAATAATGGGCAACTCATGGTTTAACACGGAAGAATCGGCACTACGTATCCGCCGAGTCGCATCAAAACCATCCATCACAGGCATCTGCAAATCCATGAATACCAGGTCGTATTGCTTTTCCTGCAATGCATGCAGAGCTTCTTCTCCATTTCCAGCAATATCCAGGGTGACGCCAAGTTTTTTCAACATACCTTTCGCTACCAGCTGATTGGTGGGATTATCCTCGACGACCAGTACATGCGCCTCGAACTGAGGTTGTTCCCGCGCGGTATAACGTGTTACCAGTCTGTGTTCATCACCCGCACCACTCGCCACCTGCACCAGCGCACTGTATAAGTCTAACTGGTCGACAGGCTTGCTGATGTAGGCGGCGAAACCGAGAGATTTGAATCTGTCGGCATCACCTCGTATTCCCAGTGTGCGAAGCATCATCAACTGTGTTTTTGCCAGGTTACTGTCGGCCTGAATCTGTTTAGCTAGCTCGACTGCATTCATTCCAGGCATATCCATCTCCAGTATCGCTATGCTGAATGGCTTGCTGTTTACCGCGCCTTTCAGGAGCTGGAGTGCCTGTTCGCCATTATTTGTCAGTTCATGCTCCACCTGCCATTTCTCCAGCAACAGGTGCAACAGATTTCGATTCGTCCTGTTGTTATCAGCAACGAGAATTTTCTCATCACCCAGGTCAGCCCGAAGTGGTAATGGTGGCGGCTCCTCGGCATTTTCAAGCAGCAATGTAAACCAGAATGTTGCACCCTTGTCTGGTTCGCTCACTACCCCGATCTCGCCCCCCATCATTTCAACCAACTGCCTGGAGATAGCCAGGCCCAGGCCGGTACCACCATATTTACGTGTGGTTGATCCATCCGCCTGGTTAAAACGTTGAAATAGACGGGTTTGCTGCTTATCGCTAAGGCCGATACCGTTGTCAACAACCTCGATTCGTAGTTTTGTGTGACTGGTGTTTTGTTCCAGCACCTTGTAATGCACCGCGACTTCGCCCTGCTCGGTAAACTTGATCGCGTTTCCAACTAGATTGGTTAGAATTTGACGGATTCGCCCTGGATCTGCGTGAAACCACTGGTGTTGAACAGCATTAGCCGGACAAATTATCTCCAGACCCTTTTCATGTGCCCGGTGGCCGATTGCATTGCCGACATCATCTAATAATGTCCCGATGTCAAAATCAATCGAGTCGAGTTCAAGCTTGCCAGCCTCGACCTTGGAAAAATCGAGGATATCGTTAATCAGACTGAGCAGCGATTCGGCACTACTTTTCACGGTGTTCGCAAAATTGAGTTGCTGACGACTGAGATCGGTATCAAGTAAAAGAGTAGTCATGCCAATGACTCCATTCATCGGTGTACGGATTTCATGGCTCATGTTGGCAAGAAATTCACTCTTCGCCCGGCTGGCTTCTTCAGCCATTTCCTTTGCTTGCTTCAATTTAAGCTCTGCTAGCTTTTGCTCCGATATATCCGTGTAAGTGGAAACCATTCCTCCGGAAGGTACCGGATAGCCACGGATTTCAATTGCGGTGCCATCTTCACGTTCGCGCTCAAACCGATGGTGTTCGAATTGCCTGGCTAGTTGTAACCTTTCATTGACCTGTTGATCTATATCCCCTTCACCATATTCTCCACGTTCAGCGTTGTAGCGAAAGAATGTTTCCATCGAGGTTCCCTGCTTGCCCAGGTAAGGTGGGAAATCTAGAATTTTCAGGTACTCACCGTTACAGATCATCAGGTTTAAATTATCGTCGAACAGGCTGATGCCGATATTCAGATTGTCAAAGACCACCTGCACGATGTCTTTCTGCTGGATCAGCTCAACTTCCGCATTCTTGCGATCAGTAATGTCGGTATGAATACCGAGCATACGTTCCGGTTTCCCATCCGCATTCCATTCCATTACTCGCCCGACGTCTGCTACCCAAACCCAGTGACCTTGTTTGTGCTTCAGGCGCGTTTCACAAATATATTGATCAGTATTTCCACTCCAGTGAAGATTAAGCTGTTTCTCCCAGTTATCCATATCATCCTGGTGGATAAGCGATATCAAAGTATCGAGACCCACAGGTTGCAATTCTTCCAGGGTATAGCCAGCTATATATGCCCAGCGCTCATCGATCTCAAATTTGCCTGTCTGGATGAACCAGTCCCAGATGCCTGATTCGGTTGCGTTGATGACTGTTTCCAGCTTGTGCTTTCCTTCAGAGAGATCATCGAGTCCCTGTTTTATCTGAGTATTCGCCTGTATAAGTGAACTCTCATGCTTGTTCCTGGCAACCAGCATCTTGTTAAAGGCTGTTGCGAGGCGAACTGTTTCCTCATTTCCGGATACATTTACCTGTTGGTTGGTTTCACCGGCCGCAACCGCTTCACTGGCACTGGCTATATCGATAATTGGTTTTGTAATGCGCCTGGATACGAAAACTGCCACCCCTATCGCCAGAAATGAACTGATGATAGCTACGATAACTATTACCCTACCTAACCAGTCTGCTTCAGCCAGGATTCTGTCCCGATTAACCTCACTGATTATGGCCCAGTGAACCCCTGTCAGATTGAGATCATGATGAATTCCGTAGACTTGTTGGCCGTCCGGCCCTTTATATTCAAACGCTGTCTCGACCTGACCCTCATGGTCAATCCCAGGTTGGTTGACTTCATCTAGCCAGAGCTCAACCTGTTGACTATCTATTTTAAGATCAAGAACTTCATCCATATTGCCCAGGGTGGTACGCAACCGTTTGTCTTCACCGACAATGTAATGTCTTAAGCCTGTGGGATCCTCCAGGCCATCACTCATGATTTTGAAAATCCGTTTCATATCGATTTGCATGATAAGCAGGCCGACCACTTCTTCGTTTTCGGCAACCAACGGCGTCATCAAAAAACTAGCCAGTCGATAAGCTGATGGTGCAAAACGCTCGATATCGGAGAATATCGGACGCCTGGTTATGAGTGATTGGCGCGCTGTCACAGCTAGCTGGGTAGTGGCTAACGGGCCATGAAACAGGTTGGTTCCGAGATCAGATTCGTGCTCCAGGGTAAAAAGAACATTACCCTTTGAGTCAATCAGAAAGATATCATGAATATAGTCATAATAGCTTACTATACTGGCCAGCGTATTCTGGCTGTGGTTAATCTGCCTTAGCCATTCGTCACTTTTTGTATACTCAGTTGGGCTTTTACCACTGTATCGCAATCCATCAACGAGATCTTGCAATAGATGAAGATTGTCTAGATTCTCAGATTGGATGCCAAGATCCATAAACCGGTAATCGAACCAGTTGCTGATAAACTGGTATTTTGCCCTGGCTCCCAGTTGGATTTGCTGAACTGCACTGTCAATGAGATTTTTTCGGGCCTGATCATAACTGACCCAGGCAACCAGGCACATCGGAACCAGCGCAAGTAATAAAAACCACTGAATCAATATCTGCTTGAGAGTGAGCTGACCTCCTGTGTTTAGAGTCTCAGTACCTTTTATTGACACTTAAATTATCTCTCACTTCTCTTGCTGATCTATGAAATACATGTAGAAAGTGGAACCCCGGTAACTGGATTATCCCTTAGTCAATAAGCATAGTACGAATAAAGATTATTTCCACCTGGCCAATCAAATCTAGCGGTCGGTGGCAGGTGGTTTGAGTTCGGATAAAGCGATGCAGATAATCCGCGCACTCTAAGGCATAAATATTGTCGCGATGGATGTTATGGTAGTCGCACCCGACTATGATCACGCGGAAATTACATCTCTGGTAGCTGCGACGATAGTGCTTGAATTGCTGCATATGATTGCAGCATCAAAGTAATTTTCAGATTACTCCTGATGGTAATAGTCGTATTTCACTAGCAAATTACGCATAAAATTCCACGCTTCGCTATAGGTCAATCCGCTATCCTGCGGAATGATTATTTTGACGTATAAATCCTTGCCCCATTTTGTCTTGAGTTTGCTCAGGCGTTTCTCGACCTCAGATAATGGTAAATCGGCGAAACTTCTATCTCCGGGTTGTTTATAACGAATAATTTTGCCGTTCTTACCTTTAATATAATAAACCTCGGCGATATATTTACCTTTTGGCGAGCGAGCCGGTTTGATGAGTTCCTCATATTTCGATTTCACCACATCATACTCACCCTTGAGGGTTAGCAATTGGCGATTGTAAGTTTCGATTTCCTGATTCAGGAGCTGCCTTTCCTGGGTCAGGCTGGAGATGTTTTGTTGCTGAGTCATGCCTGATTGGGTAAGCGATTCTATTTCCGCCTGAGTGTTAGACCGCAGTGCCAGATACTCACTTTCCAGTGCCCGTAGCTTTCGACTGGATTCTTCAATTTGCTGGTTTAAAAGTGGCTTTTCCTGGGTCAGGTTGGCAATTTGCTGGATCTGAAGTTGTTTCTCCTCGCTCAGGCTGGCGACGTTTTGCTGTAGTGTCTGGCTGGACTGGGTGAGCGATGCAATATCTGACAAGGCGCTGGCAAGCTGCTTTTTAGTAACATCACCTTCAGCTTTTTGCCTTGTTATTTGTGTACTGAGATTGGCTACCTGTTTTTCTATTTCCAAATTCCGCATATTAACCTGCTCTATTTCGAGGTTTGCGGCGGTTATTAATTCATTCGCCTGGTTCAGGGCCTGCTTGAAGTCTGCATTTTCAATTTCCAGCGAAGTGATTTGAATTTCCTGTTGCTGCATCGCCTGGTTCGCTAGTAGCAATTCTTCGTCTTTCTTTAGTATACGTAGCCGCAGTATCGAATTGCTTTGCTCTGCATTTGCGAGTCTTTCTTCGAGGGTGAGATTTTCCTCTGAGGTTGACTGTATCAGTTGTGCAGCGAGTTGTTCTGCGGCAATACTTTCCTGCAGCTCGGCGACCAGTTGCCAGTTGCGCACTACCAGCAGGCTGGTTGCCATCAGGAATATCATCGTAACGACCATCATGATGTCGGTAAACGATGGCCAGAAACTGTTATCGCCGCTATGGCTGGCCTGTAGTTGTCCGATTGGTGCGAAATTTGTTTGCATTGTGTTGTTTCGGCTACTCACTATCCCTGTTCGCAGGCTGTAATCGAAAACCTTCACGCAATAGTAATTTTACTTCTGAGAAGTCGCCGGACAGTTTATCCATCTGCTTATGGTTGGCCATTAGCATTTCCTGCAGGGTCTGCGCTGAAAATTGATAAAACTCCTGAGTTCTATCGACATTGTCCGTCAACAGTGATTTTATTTCAGACAGGTCGGATGAAAGCTGAGTTCTATGCTCCTGGTTGGTGGATATGGTTTCCTGTAAGGTCAGCGCAGAGGCCTGATAAACTTCCTGCGTCAGCTTCAGGTTGTCGGCTGCCTCGCGAACCGATTGCACCAGTTCTTCCATTTCGAAGGCGACATCCTCAGTGGTTTTAACCATTTTAGGTAACAAATAGACCGAAGTCAGATGCTCTACGCCGCTGAGTAAATGGGTTTGTGCATCATTGAGACGGGTATAGAAATAGCCAAATAAGACGTAGCTGACGATCGCGGTGATAGTTGTGGATAACGCGGTAGACATACCGTGGATCACCAGCCCCATGCCGCCGAGGCTTCCTGCTGCTGAGTCAATCAGGTCGGACGCCCCAAGCAGGGCTATTGAAAGAGAAACAATTGTGCCAAAAACACCGGTTAATATCAGTATGTTGTTGATGAATTTGACTAGTCCAAATTTGGTTGTCTCGTCGGCGGTGAGCATGGCCGACAGTGCACTATGGTTGATCTCACCATTGGCAGACTGAATTGATTTCATCGTTGCATAACGTTTGGCGATGATCGAATGGGGGGGCAGGCCATGGGTTAAATCCTGCCGCAAAGCTTCAATATTATTAACCAACACCGCAATTGCCTGTTCTTCGCGTTTATAGCGTAACAGGTGCAACAGAATATTGAGCAGGCCGAATATCAGCAGGGCAGCGATTGAGCTGTTGATGATAATTCCGGTTTGGGTTTGTTGATTCTGAAAATAAAACTGATTGATAAAATCAAAATTCCAGGCGATCAGGATAACAGTTGCGACGATTGCAACGAAAAGCTGAATGATAATTTTCGTGCAAAGACTAGTGAGCAGTCGTTGTATATCCATTGGTGGGATCTCTATATTCTGAAAATTCTTGTGTGGCTGGCATTAGATAACTTAAGCACGCAGATGTCAAAAGCCTGTGCCTAAAGCTGAGTGTGTATCGGTAGTTCTGTGGTATTTTTAATTTCAGTCACCGCTATATGTGAGTTCAATTCGCTAATCGCGGTATTCAAAGTGAGCGTATTGCGAACGAACTGCTCATAGTGACGAATATCGCGAACCACGATCTTAATCATGTAATCCCAGATCCCGGCGATGGTGTAACACTCCTGGACTTCGGTGTAGCTCGCAATATCGGCTTCGAAGACATCCATATTGTGCCGTGCTGCGGAAGTCAGTTTTATCGAAGCAAATATCACCAGTTCCATGCCCAGCGCGTGACGGTCGAGCAGGGCGACACGTTTTTTTATCAAACCAGACTTTTCGATTCGATTGATGCGTCGCCAGCAGGGTGATTGTGACAGGTTAATTACTTCAGCAATCCGAGTGCTGCTTAAGCTTGCATCGTTTTGCAGTAAATCAAGAATAGCAATATCTTGCTTTGTTAGTTCAAAACTCATAGTTAGTCTTAAATAGTTAAATAATGGAATAAATTATGCATTAGTTACTAATCTATGTCATCCATTTAAATAATCAATTCAAGCGATTGCGGTATCATGGGAAATCAGCGTTACGGTCGGAATCAAGTCATGGGAAATAGTCTTTCGGAAAAGGTTTCACTGGATGACAAGTACTCGATGCAGAAAACGCGTGCCTATATGACGGGCATCGAGGCATTGGTGCGTTTGCCGTTGTTGCAACAACAGCGCGATGCGAATCGAGGATTGAATACAGCTGGTTTTATTTCGGGCTATCGTGGCTCGCCGCTGGGTGGTGTTGATCAGGCGGTGTGGAAGGCTAAATCCTGGCTCGATCAGCACAATATACATTTTCAGGCAGGTATCAACGAAGACCTCGCCGCCACCTCGATCTGGGGTTCGCAGCAAACCAGTTTTTTCGCAGGCGCAAAATATGATGGCGTGTTCGGCATGTGGTATGGCAAGGGGCCAGGTGTCAATCGCAGCATGGATGTAATTGTTCACGCCAATGCTGCAGGTACATCAAAATATGGTGGTGTGCTCGCTATCGCCGGAGACGACCACGCCTGTAAATCATCAACCCTGCCGCATCAATCGGAACATATGTTTATCGGTGCTTCGGTGCCAGTGTTGAATCCGAGCAATGTCCAGGAAGTGCTCGATCTCGGTATTTACGGCTGGGAACTATCGCGTTACTGCGGTTGCTGGGTCGCGATGAAGGCTATTACCGAAAATATGGATGCGGCAATATCAGCCGATATCGATCCCGAGCGAATTAATATAGTCCTGCCCGAGGAATTTGAACTACCCGAAGACGGAGTGCACGCACGCTGGCCTGACCCGCCTCTGATGCAGGAGCGACGGTTAAACAAGTTCAAGATCTATGCCGCCAGGGAATTTGCCCGGGTCAATGGCTTAAACCGCATTGTTGTCAATAGTAGCAAACCACGCTTTGGTATTATTACCACCGGCAAGGCATATCTCGATGTGATGCAGGCGTTGGAAGATCTTGGTATCGATGCAGCAGTCGCCGAGCAAATCGGCCTGCGGGTTTACAAGGTCGGCATGAGTTGGCCACTGGAGCCGGTGACGACCCACGAATTCGCCGAAGGTTTGGAAGAAATACTGGTGGTCGAGGAAAAGCGCTCGATCATCGAAGACCAGCTTACCGGACAGCTCTATAATTATCCGGTCAAAGCGCGTCCGCGGGTATTTGGCGAATTCGATGAAAACGGCGATGATTTGCTGACTAACCTTGGTGAACTTACACCCGCGATGGTTTCCCTCGCGATAGCCAGCCGTATCGAAGGCTTCTTTCAGTCCGAGACGATTGGCAATCGGGTCGAATGGATAAAGCATAAACAGGCATCGCTCGCCAAACCTTACGAAGGTATTGATCGCGTTCCACATTTTTGTTCGGGTTGCCCGCATAATACCTCGACCAGAGTCCCCGCGGGCAGCCGCGCATTTGCTGGCATCGGATGCCACTATATGGCAATCTGGATGCCTGATCGGGCTACGCAAACTTTTACACAAATGGGTGGTGAAGGCGCAACCTGGATAGGGCAGGCGCCATTTACTGAAACCAGGCATGTGTTCCAGAACCTGGGTGATGGCACCTACTTTCATTCCGGCATACTCGCGATCCGCGCCGCAGTCGCCGCCGGTGTCAATATAACCTACAAAATTCTATACAACGATGCCGTCGCCATGACCGGTGGGCAACCTATCGATGGATCACTGAAAATCGAGGATTTAATTTACCAGATACGTGGCGAAGGCATTAAACGTATCGCGTTGGTGAGTGATCAACCGCAGCAGTGGTCGGGACATGCCCGGCATATCAGTGGGTTCAGTTTGCATCATCGAGATGAAATGGATGTATTGCAACGTGAATTGCGTGAATTCAAAGGTGTTTCGGTAATCATCTACGAACAGGTTTGCGCCGCGGAGAAAAGACGCCGTCGCAAGAAGGGCATACTTGAAGACCCTGCCAAACGTCTGTTTATTAATACCGCGGTTTGTGAAGGTTGTGGCGATTGCGGTATTCAATCCAACTGCCTGTCGCTGCTACCGATAGAAACCGACCTTGGACGCAAACGCCAAATCGACCAGAGTGCCTGTAACAAGGATTACAGTTGTATCAAGGGTTTCTGCCCCAGTTTTGTCACTGTTAGCGGTGGACAATTAAAAAAACGCAAGCAAACCCTGGCATTGTCTGACAGCGCCTTTAAATCACTGCCGGAGCCGACCATACCCAGCTTGGCGCAGCCCTGGAATACCGTGATTACCGGTATCGGTGGCACTGGTGTGCTCACCGTGGGCTCGATCATCGGCATGGCTGCACATATTGAGGGCAAAGGATGCGCGACCTTGAACCAGACTGGACTCGCGCAAAAATTTGGCGCGGTAGTCTGTCATGTACGTGTTGCAAACAGGCAACGGGACATAAATGCCGTACGTATTCCCGCGGGCGAGGCTGATTTATTACTGGGTTGCGATCTGGTAGTTAGCTCAGGCTTTGAAGCCATGGCTAAAGTTTCCAATGATCGAACCCATGCGGTTATCAACGCGACAGAGGTACCGACCTCGGCCTTCATATTAAACCCCGATATGCCATTCCCGCAGCAAACCATGCGTGAAAAGATAGAAGCCGAAATCGGCGTGCAGAATACCAGTTTTCTTGATTCAAACCGAATTGCAACCGAGCTGCTTGGTGATTCTATTGCGAGCAATCTGTTTTTGCTGGGTTATGCCTGGCAGTCAGGTTTGGTGCCGGTGTCTGCCGTAGCATTAGACGAAGCGATTGCATTGAACGGTGTCGAAGTCGAGTTCAATCAACAGGCTTTTTTGTGGGGCAGGCGATATGCACATCAGCCGGAACAGGTAAAGGCGCTGGTCAAAGAAGAAAAACCGATCAAGCCACTGTCACTGGATGAATTGATTGAAGATCGTGCAGGGCGATTGGTCGAGTATCAAAATACCAACTATGCTGAAAAATATCGCCATCATGTCGAGCAGATTCAGGCCATCGATACCGAATCGTTTTCCCTGAGCAGCACGGTTGCGAAAAATCTCTACAGGCTCATGGCCTATAAAGACGAATACGAAGTAGCTCGATTATTTTGTCAAAAGAAATTTGTTGATGAAGTAAACCAGCAGTTTGAGGGTGATTTCAAGCTTGGCTTCAATCTCTCGCCAACGATTTTTAATCGCCTGGATAAAAATAGCGGCAGGCCAAAGAAATATTCATTTGGTGGATGGATGATGAAGACTTTTTCATTACTGAGTTCCATGAAGGCATTGCGTGGTACTGCCTTCGATCTGTTTGGGTATTCGCCTGAGAGGTGTCTTGAACGTGGCGATATTGAAAATTACCTTAGATTGCTCGGTCAGGTAAAAAGCGGTTTAACAAAGGAAAATTATGACCTGGCTTGTGAACTTTGCGACTCGGTTAGGTTGTTACGCGGCTTTGGTCCGGTGAAAACTGCTAACCGGGAAAAAGTGCTCGAGCAACAGGGTGTATTACTGAAGCGGTTTCTGGGTGGAGGGTAACTGGCATAGGTCTAAAATAGTGTCATTGCGAGCGTAGCGCGGCAATCTTTTCCTCTCTAATCAATGCCTTAAAGATTGCCACGTCGCTGACGCTTCTCGCAATGGCGTTAAATCAGCGACAAAGCCTGCTCCAGTTCGGCGATTAAATCAGCTGTATCTTCAACACCAACCGATAGACGAATTAGCGAATCATTAATACCTAGCTCGGCGCGTTGGTCTTCCGGCACTGAGGCATGGGTCATAATAGCCGGGTGTTCGATCAGGCTTTCAACGCCGCCGAGGCTTTCGGCTAGTGCGAACAGGTGGCAGTTTTCGAGGAATTTTGTAGCTTCGGTGAGCCCTCCTTTGAGTGTTGCGCTGACCATACCACCGAAACCATTCATCTGCCGTTTCGCCAGTTCATGTTGAGGATGTGAAACCAGCCCTGGGTAATATACCGACTCGACCTTTGGGTGGGTATTGAGGTACTCGGCGATTTCCATAGCGCTTTGGCAGTGTTGGCGCATACGTAGCGCCAGGGTCTTGAGGCCGCGCAAGGCGAGAAATGCATCGAAGGGGCCAGCGATGGCTCCAACTGAATTTTGCAGGAATGTCATTTGCTCGATGAGTTCATCGTTGTCGCCTATTAACGCAACACCACCCACCATATCTGAATGACCGTTGAGGTATTTGGTGGCAGAATGCACGACGATGTCGAGACCAAAATCGAGTGGGGTTTGCAAATACGGTGTCGCAAAGGTGTTGTCGCAGACTGCAATAATGTCGTGTTCGTGGGCGATTTTGGCTATTGCTGGTAAATCAACCAGTCGCAACAGGGGATTGGTCGGTGATTCAATCCAGACCATGCGTGTGTTTGGTTTAATGGCTTTTTTGAAGTTATCTGGATTGGTCAAATCTTCCAGAGAGAATTCCAGGTTGGCCGACCTTGTCCTCACACGATTAAACAGGCGATTGCTGCCGCCGTATAAATCATCCATGGCGACCACATGCGAGCCGCTGTCGATGAGTTCGAGTATGGTGCCCGAAGCCGCCAGGCCCGAGGCAAATGCGAAGCCAGCTTTGGCATTTTCAAGATCGGCGACGCAACGCTCGTAAGCCATGCGCGTCGGATTTTGTGAACGACTGTACTCGTAACCCTGATGCACACCGGGGCTGGACTGTACATAAGTCGAAGTTGCGTATATTGGTGTCATTACCGCGCCGGTAGAGGGGTCAGGATACTGACCGGCATGGATTGCCCGGGTTGAAAAACCAGGTTTTTGTTTGTCATTGCTCATTTAGAGGGTTGCCTTGCGTAAGTGGTTAATCAGGTCGATTTGAGTAATCAAACCGTAAAAGGTTTCGCCATCGGCGACGATGGCGACTTTGTCCTGTTTGAACAAAGGTAGAATCGAATCGATACTTGCCGACGGTGCTACGATTTCGAGATTAGTGACCATCACGTCAACCACTTTTTTGTTAAAACTGTTTTTATCGCTGTAGATACCAAACAGGATGTCGGACTCATCGATTAGACCGGTTACCTGTCCATCGTCCATGACGGGTAACTGTGAGACATCAAACATGCGCATACGCTTGTAAGTCGTTACCAGGTTGTCATCGGAAGTGACGGTGACAATATCGCCGGTATCCGCAGGTCGGGCGATCAAATCGCGCAAGTCACCAAATTTTTCGCGATTGAGTAAACCCTGGTCCGCAAGCCAGGAATCGTTAAACGATTTTGACAAATACTTATTGCCGGTATCGCCAACCAACGTGACCACACGTTTTGGTTCGGTTTGTTCCCGGCAGTAACGCAAAGCTGAGGCGAGCAGGGTGCCCGTTGAAGAACCCGCGATAATGCCTTCTTTTTCAAGCAACTCGCGCTGGATGGCAAAGGCTTCACCATCGCTGATGCTATAGGCTTTGCTGACCAGGTTGAGATCGCAAATCGATGGCACGAAGTCTTCGCCAATGCCTTCCACCAGCCAGGAACCGGCTTCGTTCATGACACCGGTGTTGATCAAATCGGCGAGAATCGAACCTTTGGGATCGGCTAAAACCATTTCACAATCCGGTGCGTTTTCCTTAAAGAATCGACCCAGGCCGGTTACTGTACCGCTGGAGCCAACGCCCACCACCATGGCGTCGATTCTGCCATCCATTTGTTCGAGGATTTCTGGTCCAGTATCAACTTCGTGGGTTAGCGGATTACTGGGGTTGGAAAACTGGTCGATGTAATGTGAATTGGGGATTTCGGTCGCCAGGCGTTTGGCGTAATCCTGATAGTATTCGGGGTGGCCTTTTTGTACGTCGGAGCGAGTCAAACGCACATCGACACCCATGGCGCGGATATGCCGGATTTTGTCCGGACTCATTTTGTCGGGGATCACCAGAATGAGCTTATAACCTTTCTGTGCGGCGACGAGACCCAGGCCAAGACCGGTATTGCCCGCAGTAGCCTCGATGATTGTGCCGCCGGGTTTGATCTTGCCTGCTTTTTCCGCCGCTTCGATCATTACCACCGCAATACGATCCTTGATCGAACCACCCGGGTTCTGGCTTTCCAGTTTAAGGAAAAGGTCGCAGCATCCTGTGTCAAACTGATTCAGTTTCAACATAGGCGTATTGCCAATGAGTTCGAGCACGGAATTCGCAACAGTCATTTATTTTTCCCCAGGATAAGCTGCTAATGCTAGCACGAAGCTTGAGTTTCAGGCTAGAAACGTGAACCGCAATAGCTGATTTGATGAGCACTCGATGCCAGCCAGCCCGGATTGATTTCAACACCCCAGCCCGGAGCATCGGATAACAATACCTGGCCATTTTTAACCTGATATCCAGGTGTGAAAATTCGATCCTGCCAGGGATAGTAATTCAAGTCTTCGATAGAAAACTCAACATATTTCCCTGCGTTTTCAATTGCAGCCATAAAATGAATCGAAAACAGCGTCACCAAAGACAGATTGGCCGAATGCAAAGTGCAGGGCAGGCCTGCGGTTTTCGCCATGTTGGCTACCTGTAGTGTACGGGTGATGCCACCCATGTAACAAATATCGGGTTGTACAATATTAACTGCCTTATTGTCGATCATCTGTCGCCAGACAATCATATTATTGTCCTGCTCGCCACCACTTACATCGATATCGAGCGCTTCTGTAACCTGACGGGTCCAGTCCAGTTCCCAGTAAGGGCATGGCTCTTCAAAATGGCTGACGCCGAAATCTGACAACATACGACCTACTTCAATCGCCTTTACGGGCGTATAGCCGCTATTGGCGTCAACTAGCAGGCTGACTTCATCGCCCAGGATTTTTCGCATTTGTGAGACAATTTTTTCAGTGCGTCCCGGCCATTGATCTTCGTCGTGACCGCATTCACGGCCGATACGAAACTTGAAAGATTGATAACCGTATTGTTCCTTCAAAGCCAACATGCGTTCGGCATCGGCCTCGGGGGAAATCTCGCGCTGCATACTTGATGCATAAACCGGGAAGCTGGTTGCGCTGCCACCGAGCAATGACGAAACACTTTTGCCAGCGCGTTTACCGCGAATATCCCACAACGCGGTATCCACGCCACACAATGCCCGATACAGATAAGTGCCCTGAAATTTGTGCTCTCGGTCGATCACAGTTTGCGTGATGGCTTCAGTATTGGCGGCATCCATACCGAGCACATGATAAGCCACCTGGCGATGCACAACTTGTGCGGTGATGTCGGCATTATAGGGTGATACCTGTCCCCAGCCCTCATCGCCCTCGTCGGTGCGCAGGCGCACCAATGCGACATACTCGTTGTGGAATGTTTCGATACTGATTATTTTCATGGGCCTGGCGATTTTTGTTTGGTAGCAGATTACTTTTGGTTTATCGTCAGGTCAATGAAACGAGAGAGAAAAATATGACCATTGGGGTAGGTGGTTCCAGTGCTGAAACGACGTTATCAAAAATAACCTCACAACGCGATCAGACCGCACCGATTGCCGTTGAGGAATATTATTCACGCTTAGGAAAATTACGCGAATTAATGGCGGAAGCTAACATCGATGCTTTTTATCTGGATGCCAGCACCAGTCTGCGTTACTTCACCGGGTTAATCTGTTATCCCAGCGAGCGTTTGCATGGTGCGATTATTACGGCGAATGAGCTGTTTTATGTTTGCCCAGCATTTGAAGAAGAAAAAACAAAAGCAGGTTTGTTGATAGACGGAGAGCTCATACTCTGGCAGGAGCACGAGGTCCCGACCCTGGCCGTGGTTGAAACTGTTTTGAAATCGACCGGAGAAAATCCCTCGCTCGCGGTAGATGATCAAACACCGTTCTTTACGGCTGATGGTTTACAAAAGGCGTCAGCAAGAATAAGGATTTTAAATGGAGGCAGTCTGATCACTGCGTGCCGACGTATCAAGTCCACCCACGAACTTTCCTTGTTAAGAAAGGTAAAAGCCATTACCTTGAAAGTGCAAAAGGCCGCCGCCGAGATTTTATACGAAGGTATCGATACACGAGATGTGCAGACTTTTCTCGACGATGCCCATATTGCCTGCGGCATGGATGGACGTTCGACATTTAAAATTGTTCTATTCGGCAAGCCGACGGCATACCCGCATGGCGTACCATACCCGCAGACACTCAAGGAAGGCGATATGGTTCTGATCGATACTGGCGCCACGCTGCATGGCTACCATTCCGACATTACCCGTAGTTATGTTTTTGGCGAACCAGCTCAGAGACAGCGTGAACTTTGGGAACTGGAGCAAGCTGCACAACTCGCGGCATTCCAGGCAGCACAAATAGGTGCATCCTGTTCTGCACCGGATAGTGCAGCACGTAAAGTTATCACCGCCGCAGGACTAGGTCCTGACTACCAGATACCGGGTTTGCCACATCGCACCGGC
Organism: Gammaproteobacteria bacterium; assembly: GCA_024224415.1. Taxonomy (GTDB): domain Bacteria; phylum Pseudomonadota; class Gammaproteobacteria. The sequence goes on from JAAENK010000020.1 coordinate 28,831, forward strand.
CATGGTGTCGGTATGGATGTGCACGAACATCCGTATATTGTAAAAGGAAATGAACTACCTCTTGCAGCTGGCATGTGTTTTTCTATCGAACCAATGATTTGCAGCTACGGTGAATTCGGCGTGCGACTGGAGGACCATGTCTGGATGGCTGAGGATGGACCGCATTGGTTTACCGAACCGAGTGGTTCGATGGATGATCCGTTTAACCTGGAAAAAACAGGTAAAGGTTTTATGCGCTAATAACCTGCTGGGCAGCGCAGCCCCAACCACAGAGTCCAGAAACCTACTGACTACCAGGGTTTTAAAATAGAGGCCGTGCCGCTAGACGAAAGTGGCAAATATCGCACTTCGGCTTTATCAGTGGTGATCTCGATGGCGAGACGAAACGCGTACAGTTTATCCGCGCCGACCAGAATACCGATTACCAGAGCGGCATCGATCATTCTATTAGCAAGGCGTAGCAAATTATCGACGAACAGGGGAAGTTTTTATAAAAAAGAATTTGCTATGATTTTTTGATTCCAGATGAACTAATTAGTTGTTCTGATTGAAAAAATTGTCCAATGCTAGCGGCTTGCCGATGTAATAGCCCTGAGCATAGTCGATGCGTATAGCTTTCAAGACGTCAAGGATATTTTCATTTTCAACAAACTCAGCAATCGTTTTTTTACCCATGACCTGACCAATTTCACTAATTGATTTAACCATCGCCCGGTCTATCGGATCGATAGCAATGTCACGCACAAACGAGCCATCGATTTTCAAATAATCAACCGGTAAGTTCTTCAGGTAGGCAAAGGAGGAAAGGCCACTACCGAAATCATCCAGTGAAAACCGACAACCCAGTCCTTTCAGGGTTTTAATAAAGATAATAGCAGCTGACAGATTAGTAATGGCTGCGGTCTCGGTAACTTCGAAGCACAACTTCCCTGACAAGTGAGGAACATTCCTCAGCTCCTCGAGGATGTAATCAAAGAAAACACGATCAGCGAGTGACGCACCCGACAGGTTAATCGCACATGTGCCGGTTTTTTTAGCTAACTCAGGATGCCTGACCAGATATTCAAAAACAGAGCGGGTCACCCATTGGTCTATTTTTATCGACAAATTGTAGCGTTCCGCGGCTGGCAGGAAAGCCCCGGCGGAAATTAACTCATCATTGTCTTCATGCATGCGTAATAATATTTCGAAATGCATAAGTTCATCCAGGCCCTCATCTACCGGCGATACTGACTGCGCGAAAAGAACAAAGTTATCATTTTCCAGAGCCTGATTGATTCGATCGACCCAGCGTAACTCACTGTGGTGCTGTGCGATATCCGTATCATCGTCCCGGTAGACATGAATACGATTTCGCCCCTGTTTCTTTGCCGTATAGCAGGCGGCATCGGCGCAATTAAGAATGTCGGACGAGTCAAGTACGACTGAGTTAATGGGCATCAGGCCTATGCTCACAGCCACGCGGAGTATCTTGCGTTCCCATTCAAACCGAAAATCTTCCACACAATGACGCAATTCATTAGCAATTCGTTGCGCCTGCTCCAGAGAGCAATGCTCCATTAATACCGCAAATTCATCACCACCGATTCTTGCCAGGGTATCATTTTTCCGAACCGTCAGTTTCATCGATTCCGCTAGCTGACCCAGTAGTTCGTCACCTGCCAGATGCCCGTAAGTATCGTTAATGACCTTAAATCGATCCAGATCAAGATAACACAGGGCATGACAGGATTCGTCATTGACCTGGATTGATTGCACCAGTCGCTGCAATTGTGCATCAAATTCATGTCGGTTCACCAGGCCTGTCAAAGAGTCGTGCCTGGCCTGATAGGAAAGCTGTTGTGACAAACGAAAGGACTCTGTGATATCGCTACCGGTGCCGCGATAACCTTTAAAAATGCCGTCACTATCGAACACCGGGATTCCACTGATTCTAACGCGGATTGGATTATCCTGGTGAATGTTCAGACTGTATTCGAAATCCCGAAAAGCCTGCTGGTTTTTGAGCACAGCAAGATGTGCCAGCCACTGCTTTGATTGCAGATCGTGATATTGAACATCGACAAGCTCGACGCGTGTCTTTCCGATCACGTCTTCTGGTCTCAAGCCGTTGATTTCATAGGCCCTTTCCGAAAAGTGGGTAAACCGCAGATCCTCATCCATTTCCCAGTACCAGTCGGAGGCCGCTTTGGCGAAATCACGAAAACGCGCTTCGCTCTCGCTCAACGCCTCCTCTACCTCGCGGCGTTCCGTAATGTCAAAAATAACACCTTCGATGTATACCAGTTCATCCCCGTGAAATACACCAACACCATGCTCTTCAACCCAGCGATAGCGCCCATTTTTATTTCGCAGTGGATAATTCAACAAAAAAGGTTCTCTCGCAGCTAATGCCGCATCGACATTAAGCCTGTCAACAGAACCAGGAGGTGTCAGTTCAGTAGTGCAAATAGTGCCACTCAGAAAGTCGTGCGGGGTATACCCGCAGAGCGTTTCTATCGCGTCATTAACGTATAACGTTGAAAATCGTTCATCATTCTTGCATTGGTAAATAACCGCAGGAATATTGTTTGCCAACACCTGGAATTTTTCCTCGCTTTCAAGCAAGGCAATTTCATTATTTTTCGACTCACTGATATCCTGTAACGATCCATGGGTAAATAAAGCGTCACCACGATCATCAAAATAGATATCAGAAATTTCACGAACGTGGCGCACTTCTCCATCTGATCGCAGGATTCGATATTCGATGCTGAACTGCTGGCCTTCCGTATCTTTCTGGTATCGCTCTCGGTCATCTTCATGAACGAACAACAAATCGGACGCCTCGTTACCGAATAACTCAAGCACTTCATCGACGCTAACCCCCAGAATTCTGGCATATTCCTCCGACACTTCTACCAGACACCGATTTTTCACATCCCAAACCCAATATCCCAGTCCAGCCAATTTTGTCGCCAGATACAATGGTGAAAAACCATCTTTTGAAGGAGGTTCAATAAAGTGAAACTGCTTAGGTTTTTTTTCCAAAATAGTGATGACACCCAGGTCAACGATATTAATTAAGACTGAATATTTCGTTAGTAAATCTAACTACCATGAAATACTGTCGAAATTGCCTGGACATAAACATGGATATGATTATTAGAGTTTAGTTGAAAAACTAATTTTATCAGCCCCTGGAAAGACTTGATTTAATACGAAGTTAATTGTTATGAGCGGGGTTCGAATATGCGATTTCAGTGGTTTTTCAGGTATTACAATAACGAGAGGGAAGCACATGAGCAATCAAAACCCCTATGCCACAGATGAACCAATCGATTGTGCAGACTTTTGTGATTCTACTGCGTTTTCCAGGATTATGGACCACATTGATTTACCGAGCCGAGTGGCTCGGTTGATAATCCGTTTAATTGTTAGTGGTGCTCATTAACCTCACCAAGCATCCCGAAATCATTCAAAATACAGTAAATCGACGGCACCAGAAACAGGCCGATCAAGGTCGCTGAGGTAAGTCCAAAGGCCAGGCTTACGGCTAGCGGGATTAATATCTGAGCCTGACCACTGGTCTCTGCCAGCAACGGCGCCAGGCCTGCAATGGTGGTGATCGAGGTCAGCAGGATGGGTCGAAAACGCGCTCGCCCAGCCTGTTTGGCCGCTATGATAACTTCACTTCCATCTGCCCGGGCATCGCGCATGAATACCACCAGCAGGATCGAGTCGTTTACCACTACGCCAAATAGTGAAGCCATGCCGATAATGCTCGGCATGGTGAGGTCGAGCCCCATCATCCAGTGACCGAATATGACTCCAATTAATGCGGTCGGGATCACCATCATTACCGTTATTGGAGCCAGATAGCCTCGAAACTGCAAGGCCAGTAACATATAAACTCCGATTATACCGAGAATGATATTGGTGAGCATGGATTTACTGGTTTCGGCTGAACTCTTGCTGGCACCCTGGATTTCTATCTCAATATCATGGTAGCGTTGACGAAGTTGCGGGAACAATTCCTGGCTGGCCAGGGTGAGTAGCTCCTGGGCATTTACAATCTCACCCTGTACGTCGCCATAAATGGTGACGGCTCGCTGTCGATCAACACGATTGATGCGAGCCCAGCCGCGAACTTCGTTTATATGCGCGACAACAGGCAAGGGGATCAAACTGCCGTCATTGACGGTGATACTCATTTGTTCCAGGTGATGCGGGTCGAGGCGGTCGACGGCGGACAGGCGCAGGTCAACCTCGTATGTTTCAGAGCCCAGTGGAAATTCGTCTACTGTTATACCCTGGAATGCACTGCGAGTCTGGTCAGCAACCATACCGGCATTAATACCCAGGATCCCGGCGCTGTCTTTTAACTGTAAGCGTAATTCACGTTTACCAGGGCGTAAGTCATCGCTGATATCAGTGACACCGATATAACTGTTAAACCAGTTTTGCATCTCTTGTGATGCCTGTTTTAGGTGATGAAGTTCAGCACCCTTAAGCCGCACTTCGATAGCTCGGCCACCAGGACCCACTGCTGGTTCGGTAAATTTTAGTGAGATTACGTCACTGAGCTCACCGAGCCGGTCACGCCAGGCGCTGCGAAATTCCGATAGGCTGGTATTGCGTATTTCGGCACCAAGCAGGTCGACGACGATGCGTGCGACATGAGGACCGCTTTCATAGGCGTCTGGGTTCTCGCCATAAATAACAGTGACATTTCGCACCAGATCCCGTGATTCGGGTTGATCTGGTTTGTATTGCTGATTCAACTCCCGAGCGGTGCTTTGAATACGCTCAACTATCGACTCGGTGCGGGAGAGCGGGGTACCCTGCGGCAATAGCAAACGAGCCTCAAGGATGTCACCTTCTGTAGCTGGAAAGCCAACAAATTTAAGCCTGCCACTGGCTGGTAATGCGATGGAGAGAATTATCATCATGACTACCAGGCCCAGTGTCAGGTAGCGATACTCGACGGCACGGTCGAGTACGGGTCCAAACCACTGGTCTCGAAATTGATCAAACGCTGAGTCAAATTTCATTCTGAAATTTGATACCGGACGATCTTCGATGGCACTCAGGCTGTGCCCCAGATGGTTTGGCAAGACCAGAAAGGCTTCGATCAAACTGACACTCACGACTATGATAAGTACGATGGGCATGATGCGTAGTATCTGCCCGATTTCACCGGTGATGAAAGACAGAGAACCAAATACCAGTACGGTTGTTGCAAATGAAGACAAGATTCCAGGTAATACCTGTTTGACGCCTTCTACAGCCGCGTGCCTTGCGTGTTCACCTCGCTCCATGCGGGTGGCAATATTTTCGGCGATGACGATAGCATCATCCATCAACAAGCCAACGCCAATGAGCAGGCCGACCATTGAAATCATGTTAATGGTTACGCCCATCACGGGTAGTATGAACAAGGCTCCCAGAAATGAAACCGGCAGACCCATAGTGACCCAGAAACTGTAGCGAAAACTGAAAAACAGCCACAGCACAAGAAACACCATGATTAAACCTTGCACACCATTCATGACAATCATATCGAGCCGATCCTGGACGGATGAAGCGCTATCCTGTGTCAGGCTAAGCTGGATACCGGTAGGGGCACTAGTGTTTTCATTGTCGACAAATTTTGCTACATCGGTATAAGCTGTTAACACGTCCTGGTTTTTGGTTTTGGTGACAACCAAAATGGCCGCGCGTTGTCCGTTAAACAAAATCTTACTTTCGGGGCGATCAAAACGATCGGTGATGGTGGCAATATCGGCGAGGCGTATGGCAGCTCCAGAAGTGCCCGATATAACGATGAGTCGTCCCAGTGATTCGACAGTTTTACGCTGATCATCGAAGCGTAAAATCAAGTCTTCGTCTGCGCCTTCAAGTCGCCCGGCTGGCAGCCCTACACTCTGGTTTTGAATACGGCTGGCGACATCAGACATGGACAAGCCATATTGGCGTAGTCTGGCGGCCGATATCTCAACCCGAATCTGGTGATTGGAGAAACCGGTAATATCGACATTGGCAATTTCCGCTTTGGCCAGCAGACGGATTTTGACATCTTCGGCGTAAGCCTTTAAAACAACCGGATTGTCCGGGCCGGTAATCGCCACCGCAACCACCGAATCGGTACGCCCCAGTTCTTCTACGACGGGGGTATCTACCTGGTCGGGAAAGTCACTGATAGTATCGACTGCGGATTTGACATCATCCATAAACTGCGGCATTTCACTGCCTTCGATCATCACAGCCGTTGCTTTGCCTAGTCCTTCGCTTGACTCACAATGCATTTCATCCAGGTCGGCAATGCTCTCCAGTGCATCTTCCAGTCTTCGGCAAATCGCGTCTTCCACTTCGTCGGCGGTAGCGCCGGGATAAACCGCCACGATACTGACTTTGTCATTACTAATCGCCGGGAAGGTTTCGCGTTGCAGGTCAGGTAAAGCTTTGAGGCCTAGCAGTATAATTGCCAACATAACCAGGTTGGCTGCGTTGGGGTGTTCGGCGAACCACTTAATCATAACTATTGCTCAAAATTGAGGCTATCTTGCAAGGCCTGATCGACTTCGGTTTTCAGCAACATACCATCCACTGCCGGAACCAGATCGCTGACTACAATTTTCTCACCAGGCTTCAGGCTGTTATCTATAACAGTGAATTGTTGCTGGTTGTATAAGCGTTTGATAGGACGCGTTTGTAAGCGGTTTTCGCTATCAACCAGGTAAACCTGATCGTTACGAATAATTGAGCGTGGTATCACTATTTTGTCTTTCTGTGGATGACCAGCAATAGCGACCTGTACGAACATCCCCCTGGACAGCGGTGGGCGAATACCGGGGACTATCTTTTGCAGGGGATTATCGACTGCGACAATAATGCCTATGGTTTGTGTCTGCAAGTCGACGCTTTCGGAAATCCGTACAAATTCTGCATCCCATTGTGCCGGTTGAGGGCCACCCAGATCGAACTTGATCGTCGGTTTAAAACCAGCGATTTCTGCCAGATTCAGATTCAACGTTGCGGTATCGGCGGGAAGATTGGGCCGACCTATAAACAGATTCCTCAGGCTTCCCATAGCGATTTGTGCGGTAATTTCGACCCGGTCCGTCGACTCCCCGGAAAATAGTGTTTGTCCGACCGGTGCAAATTGATGTTGCTCCACCGATAAGCCCGAAACACGCATGTTAAACGGTGCCGATAATTGCGTATTGGCCAGATCGCGCTCGGCCTGGGTAATTCTGGATGCCAGTAGTTTGCGTTGTACCGGCAATAAGGCCAAAGTGTTCCGCAGGTTTTGTACCAAACTGCGTGAACCGAGCATCACCCGCTCGGCTTCGTCGGCACTGCTTTTGGATATACCGCCCTGGCTGGCCAGTTTCTTTTTGCGGGCCAGTTCTTTTTCTGCCAGTGCAAGGTTGCTCTTTTCGATAGCCAGCGAAGCATCTGCATTGTCACCCTGGACATTCAATTCTGCCAATTCATTTTGAGCCTGAACCAGCGCCAGTTCGTAATCAGCCGGGTCAATTCGAATTAATTCAGTACCAGCAGTAATCATACCTCCGTTGCGTAGCATAGGGTGCATATACACCACCCGGCCAGAAACCTGAGATACTGCGGCCCAAATCTGAGCCGGTTGTACAATGCCATAGCCCTCGGCAATGGGGGTAAAGTCGGTAGTCTCGGCGTTGATGATACGCACAAACCGGGTCGGTTCACTCTGCTCTTCTTGCTCGGGGGGTTGTTTGCCGCTAACCGATATAATTAATATGATGATGCCGATAGCAATTGGTGGAACTATCCACAGAGAATGCCATCGAGAAGAGTCAGATTTAGCCATTGAATTGCTTCCTTTATTGTTTGACCAGGGTGCGCCTGCGAGTCTATTGTGCGCTAAAACGGATGAAAATTAAATGGTTCTTTCTTGATTGCCCGGGTAAATTTGAATCATCCTTGACAAGGGTTTTTCAGGGCAAAAAATGGTTAACATGAAAGGATTGGGCATGTGTGACTGTGTAATAAACATGAAGCCAGGATGGAGCAAAAACTATCTCTGTATCAGACTAGAGAGGCCCAATCCTGTCTTGGTAAAATGATCTGCCCTGAAAAACCATTGTCAAGGACGTAGCCGCGCAGCGGTGATTCAAATTTACCCGCTCGATTTGATGAAGAGACAATTAATCAATTGTTTAACTGGTGTTACCGACCATCATCTTGCAGAATAAAATTATGTCGAAAATTCAGTCACACAAACGAGTCCACTCAACCTGTCCACACGACTGTCCAGGCACCTGCGCTCTCGAAGTTGAACTGCTGGATGAGCATACAATCGGTCGTATTTATGGCGCAAAGGATAATAGCTATACCGCTGGTGTGATTTGTTCCAAGGTAGCACGTTATGCCGAGCGTATTCATCATCCTGACCGGCTTGGCCAACCCTTGCGCCGGGTGGGACAAAAGGGTGTTGGTATATCGGCATTTGAAGTTATTAGCTGGGATCAGGCGCTTGATGAAGTAGCCCATAAATTCCAGAAATCCATAGATAGATACGGCAGTGAAACGCTATGGCCCTTCCACTACGCCGGCACCATGGGATTGCTGCAACGCGATGCACTGGATTGCTTTAGGCATTGTCTCAAAACTTCGCGGCAACACTCGACTTACTGCACGGGCTTATCTGAGGCAGGATGGAAAGCAGGCGTTGGTGGCAGACGCGGTTCGGATACGCGTGAGATGGTCAATAGCGATTTGATCGTTGTCTGGGGCGGTAATCCGGTGAGTACACAGATTAATGTCATGCAGTATATTGCCCGGGCAAAACGTGGACGTAATAGCAAACTAGTAGTAATCGACCCTTACCGCACTCCGACTGCGGAGAAAGCCGATATGCATTTAATGTTACAGCCAGGCAGTGACGGCGCATTAGCTTGCGCGGTGATGCATGTATTGTTTACTGAAGGCTATGTTGATCGGGATTACCTGCAGGAATATACCGATGTGCCAGATGAGCTTGAGAACCATTTAGCTACAAAAACACCACAATGGGCAGCCTCTATTACCGGCCTTGATATTGACACTATTCTGGCTTTTGCACGAATGTATGGCAAAACCAGTCGTAGTTTTATTCGTATTGGTTATGGCTTTACCCGCTCGCGTAACGGTGCGGCCAATATGCACGCTGTTTCCTGCCTGCCCGCACTCACCGGTGCGTGGCTACACCAGGGAGGCGGTGCATTGTACTCCCAGGGTGATTTATACGGTGTTGATCAAAGCGTTATTAAAGGTATTGATCAACTTGATAGCGATACCCGTGTTTTCGATCAATCACGCATTGGTGATGTGCTTTGTGGTAACTTTGCTGACTTGCAGGGAGGCGCACCTGTAAGCGCGATGATCATACAGAATACCAATCCGGTTGTGGTCGCTCCTGAGACAAAAAAAGTCATCGCAGGCATGCAACGCGATGACTTGTTTATTTGCGTGCACGAGCAGTTTATGACCGAAACTGCGGCAATGGCCGACATTGTGTTACCAGCGACCATGTTCCTCGAACACGATGATTTTTATCAGGCTAGCGGTCACACCCACCTGCAGACAACGCGTCAGGTGATTGAAGCTTATAGCGAGTGTCGGAGTAATCACCAGGTATTGAGCGATCTGGCCAAAAGACTCGGGGTCAGTCATCCATGTTTTGAAACTGAAGCGCGTGACTTGATAGACCAGAGCTTGCAATGTTCGGGTTATCTCGATGAAAGCAGTTTGTTTGCACAGCACTGGCAGGACTGCGCCACCGACTTCGAAACTGCCAACTTTGTCAACGGGTTCGATACGCCTGATAAGCGTTTTCATTTCAAACCCGACTGGCGCCGGGTAGGGCAGGACATCGATGACATGCCGGTGTTGCCCGATTATATGCCGGTTTTAAACAACCGTGATGCAGACCATCCATTTCGCCTGGTGGCAGCGCCAGCGCGTCATTTTCTCAATACCAGTTTTACCGAGACGGCAACTTCGCAACGCTACGAAAAACGCCCGACAGTAAAAATCCATCCGCAGGATGCATCAGACTTGAAGATTGTCGATGGACAGAAAGTAAGGGTTGGCAATCAACAGGCCGATATCGTCTTACACACCGAAATCTTCGATGGTCTGCAACCGGGCGTAATCGTTATCGAAAGCATCTGGCCAAACAAATCCTTCGAGGAAGGCCTGGGTGTCAACGCATTGATATCTGCAGAACCTGGAAAGCCAAACGGTGGTGCAGTGTTTCATGATACAGCGGTCTGGTTGCGAGGTGAGTGATAATTTGAATATTCGCGCCATGAGAGATATCGAAGGGTATTTAGTCAATCCTGACGAATGGAATGAGGATATTGCAAATAGACTGGCCAGCGAAGAAGATATTGAACTTGATAGTAAGTATTGGTCAATATTGAATTTTATTCGGAAGTATTATAACCAGCAAAATATCGCCCCGGATGTTCGTCACCTGATTAATTACCTGGCGAGTGAAAACAAATGCGAAAAGAGAGAGGCCAAGCAGCATATTTTTGAATTGTTTCCATATGGATACGTGAAGCAGGCCTGCAAAATTGCCGGAATGAAAAGGCCGCGTGCGTGGAGCACGGGTTAGTGTAAGTAAGTTAGGGTGAGGAACGAACCCCAACATTTACAATTCACCTCAGTGGTAGATGTTGACTCTACTGTTGGTGTTCCTGTTGTCACCTCAATCTGTCTGCTACTTGCTACAAGTCCGCCTGGGGCACATTGCAGCAAAAACCTGGCTAAAGATGAATGACTGCTTCCAATAATTTCTATACAAATCAGGCTTCAGCTAGACTTTTATCGACAGAGATCTTATTCTGTTCTCGCACGTGGAATTACATAAAGAACCAAATGGCAAAGGAGCATACATGCTTGTTCAGGTTGTATCATTGTTTGTGATTGGTGGAGGGGTAGGCTGGCTCGCGGGCCTTTCTGTTTCTCCGGTGATTGCAACGATTCTTGCCAGTCTGGTCGGAATTGCGGGGGGCATTGTCGCCGGTGCTCGCAGCCTTGGCAACGACTCCGAGACAGGCAAAAGTAAGGTGAGAATCGGTTGGGTCGACGCTCGCCCGGCTGCGGTGCTGGTGCTGGGAATTGTCATCGGCGCACCGCTTGGTATCATGGCTCGCACCCATCAAATCTTCGAAGCTCCGGGCCGTGATCCGTCAACCCCTGCCGCACGGGGCGTCTTATTCGGTGCTTCGGCCGAGGAATGTGAAAGGCTTCGCGCGAGGCTGCGAAGCTCCAATGTAAAAGCTTTTCGAGATGTGCTCGCGGCGACTGGAGACTGGGGGCGGTTGCTCGAAAGCGAAATTTCCGATACCGATACTTTAAAAACGATTGTGGAGGATTTATGCGAAGCCTCGTAGTTGCGCTTGGCTTTTTAAGTGTTTCGGCCTGGATCAACCTGGCACTGGCCGCGGAATTGTGCCCACCGCCAATACCGTTGAGTGGTGGTGACTATGTAGATGACTGCCGCGAGGTGCTCCGCGTCGAGTGCCCGGAGCAAGGTCAGGTTCTGACTGGATTCAAGGCACGGGTTGACGGGCTTAGCGGAATCATTACTGCGCTTCACGGAGTTGTCGGCTGCCGTGAACTAGTTGCCTTCAACGCTACCGATTCCTACCGAAACTTGCGTATTGCCAGTGTCGATATAGGCATGGATGCGGCTTTTCTCACCTCCGGCACGACGAACGAAACCGGCCTGCAATCGACCAACGGGTATGAGGAACAGGCATTGCGTGTCATCGGTTATCCACAGGCGCTCGATTATCAATTCAGTCATCGTGTCGAGCTCCAGATTCCACCGTTGCGACAACTTTTCACCACCGTGCCGGAATGGGTGCGCACCGATCTCGAACGGCGCGGCAGTCCGCATATCGATCAAACCGTTATGAGCCTGAGCGGTGCGATCCAGAACGGTTATTCCGGGGCGCCGATACTCACCTGGGACGGACGCGTAGTCGGTGTAGCAAACGGCGGACTCAAGGAGGGCTCGGTCGATATCGGCTGGGCGATGCCGATATGGCAGCTACAGTGGCGGGATGCTCGCCTCGTCGAAACCGAACTAGCTGCACTGAGTGGTGGTCGGCCCAGCACTCTGTTCGGAGCTAACGCGAGTACCCCGGCAACGTTGCCTGTCTACTACCTGGCGGATGGCGGTAATCCCGTCGGCCGCATTTACGAGGTTCGCGACGGTCGGCTGCGCGAGATTTACCGGCGCAAGAGTGGCCGACTTTATTCGGTTGCTGTCGCGCCGAATGGAATCTTTTACTTTTCCAACGCCAATGATAATCATATCTACAAACTCAAGGGCAACACCGAAATCAAGGTATATACGCATACCACTTATACACGAGACGTGGAATTCGATTCCCAGGGGCGTCTGTATTTTAGCGAATCCACGGGAGCAGGTGGTGATGGGATAATTTATCGGCTGGAGGGTAACCGTGCTAAGCCGTATTACCGTGTGCGTCTCAAGGATGTGGGAGGTTTCTGGGCAGGCAATTTTGCGTTCGATTCCACTGGTTCACTCTGGTTGAGCAATGGCAATAAAATTCTGGCTTCCTTGTACAAGGTTGTAAACAGTAAGCCACGACGAATGTTTAACTCGGGTGGCTCAATCTCGGGTTTCGCTTTCACCCGAGGCGGCGAATTGCTCTACACGGACTGGCGTCAAACCGTGCATCGTCTCGAACTACCGGGTTTCTTCGCTTCCGAAGCATTGCGTAACGACAAGATAAAATGGGCGTCCGATGTTTCATTCGCAATCGACGGTGCCGACGCCAAGTTAAAATTGAAATTAAAACTGCCAACAATAGAAAAAATCGCGCCAGGAACAATA
>JAAENK010000021.1 GCA_024224415.1 Gammaproteobacteria bacterium
ATCTTTTGCATGTTCGTATTCTTCAAGTACCATCATTCCAGCACCGTCACCAAGGACAAAACCATCTCGGTCTTTATCCCAAGGACGTGAAGCACGTTGAGGTTCATCGTTACGGGTAGATAATGCTTTTGCTGCACCGAAACCACCGATGCCAAGTTGTGTTGAGGCTTTTTCTGCACCACCCGCTACCATCGCATCGGCATCTCCGTACACAATCATACGTGCCGCGTGTCCGATATTGTGTAAGCCAGTTGTGCAGGCTGTAGAAATAGCAATATTTGGACCGCGTAAACCTCTCATTATTGAAAGGTGACCGGCAATCATATTAACGATTGTCGATGGCACGAAAAATGGGCTAATTTTACGTGGACCTTTTTCGCGTAACGCTGTATGACCGGCTTCAATCAAGCCAAGTCCACCGATACCAGAACCAATCGCAGCACCAATTCGAGGGCCGTTTTCTTCGGTTATCGTTAGGCCTGAATCATCAAGCGCTTGAATACCCGCAGCGATACCATATTGGATAAATAAATCCATTTTACGGGCGTCTTTTTTAGACATGTAATCTTCGCAGTTAAATTCTCTAACTAGACCTGCGAAACGAGTGGTGAATTCAGAGGCATCAAAGTGATCGATGTTAACGATACCACTCTGGCCTGCTAGCAGGGCATTCCATGAAGTTTCTACAGTGTTGCCTACCGGTGACAACATACCCATGCCAGTGAC
>JAAENK010000022.1 GCA_024224415.1 Gammaproteobacteria bacterium
GGGAAACCCGTCTTTGTCTACTGGTCGACCCGCACCGGCAGAGGCCAGGTGCTTGAAAAGTTCCTTCAGGTCACTGCCGTCTCGCGGTGGCGGGAGATAATATTTACCGTTTACTATCAAATATTTACAATCGCTCGTTTCACATCGCTTCGCCTTCTTTCGCATTCTATCGTGTGTTTGTGATGATTCTACGTCATACGACCCCCAGTTGTCGTATTGCCTGAAGTGAATCCAGATTTTCCTAATGCCGCATTATAAATACTAATGAAAGGTATCGTAAATAATGCAGGGACTAAGACTACGCGCCTCACGCGTTACAAGCACAAAAGGAACGAACGTGGCTCGCCACGCTGCGCCCGAACCATCCATTTTCTGCTTTCCATTTGTTACCCGGTCTCACTTGCGACGCCGCAGGAGCGTATTCGCCAGTTCAAAAACGATGCGTCGACCAAGCGACATTCGACCAGGAAATGGCGCGGCTCTTCGCTGCACTCGGACTGGATTCCAAACTTTATCAAACTCAGGGCGAATAGACCTGCAATGCGGCGGACCCAAAACCGAAAGGAAGTGACGTGAAAGTAATATTGAATAAGACACTCAATTCAGGATTGTTTGGCCTTGCTGGTCTAACGGCATTATCTTTGCAGTCTGAAGAAGCCCACGCATACAACATGGATTGCAAAGTCATTTTGTGCATTGCCGGTGGTTTTCATGCTCAATGCAGCGATGCATATGGCCGTGGCTGACATTATCTCAGGAAGCTCAATAGGCGAATTGGCCGATGCAATCCTCTCCATCGCACGGGATCGGTTCACCCTGGCAGGGTTTCCTCTGGGCGGTATCTTATCTCTCCAGATTATGCGCCGGGTATCTACAAACCAAAACTATCTGGATCGACGCGCTTGGTGAAACCGCCAATCCGTTCGTGATCCGATAATCACCACGAGAAAGAGCCGACCAAATCCTTCCATATCCCTCTTTTTCGATCGTTCCGTACCAAAATTAAGGAGAAAACATGATGCGAAAATTGGTATCCTCAGGGTCCTATCTAGAGCCCGA
>JAAENK010000023.1 GCA_024224415.1 Gammaproteobacteria bacterium
GGCGGCATCATGTGCGAAATGTCAATTACGCGCCTGGCGCAAGACCATTTTTATCTGGTCTCGGCAATCGGCTCAGAGCACAAGGATCTACACTGGATGCAAAGCAATGCCGATGGTTATGATATAAATATCGAAAACGTCACCGATGATATGAGTTCCATGCTGATCACCGGCCCCAATTCGCGTGAAATCCTGCAACAAATGACCGAGGAAGATTTGTCAAACTCAGCCTTCCCATGGTTGACCGCGAAAGATATCCTTATCGACAGCGCCCAGGTGCGTGTTATCCGCGTTTCATATGCCGGTGAGCTGGGTTACGAAATGCATATGCCGTCTTATCAGTTATTGTCAATTTACGATTCAATGTGGAATAAGGGTGAATCACTCGGATTGCGCAACTTTGGTGGCTATGCCTTCAACTCGATGCGCATGGAAAAAATGTACCGTGCCTACGGCAATGAATTTACCGAAGAAATCAGTGGCTTTGAAGCTGGCATGGACCGTTTTATTGATACCAGCCGCGATTTTATCGGCTGCGAAAACATGAAACAACGCAAAACTGGAGAATTCACCATCGAGCTTGCCTATCTAATGTTTGATGATAATATTGCTGGAGAATGCTTTGGTAACGAAGTCGTTTACCACAATGGTGAACGCATTGGTCTTACTACCGGCGGTGCCTATGGCCACCGCATCGGTAAAAGCCTGGCATTTGCTTATTTAAAACCATCGATGATCGAACAGGGACTGGAAGTAACAATTGACACCTCAATAGGCACTCGTAAAGCCCATATCGAAATGGATGCCGCTTATGATCCATCTAACAGCTTATTGCGGAGTTAAATCTCATGTCAGACAACACATTACCAACACAGGCCGAAGTGGTTATCGTCGGGGGCGGCATCGAAGGTTGTTCTATTGCCTACCATCTCGCAAAACGCGGGGTAAAAGATGTGGTGTTGCTCGAACGCAAACAACTCACCTGCGGCACTACCTGGCATGCAGCGGGACTTGTGAGCCAACTCTGGCCTACGCCTACCCTGACTGCGCTGGCAAAATACAGCCATGAACTTTACGCATCTCTTGAGGAAGAAACCGGCCAGGCTACTGGATACCGTAAAATCGGCAGCATCTCACTGGCACGTACCACAGAGCGCCTGGAAGAGTTACAGCGCACATCGTCGATGGCTGCTGTATTTGGTGTTGAGTCCGAGTTTATCGACAATCAGCGCCTGGAAGAACTATATCCAGGCATTAATACCGACGGCATTATCGGTGCAATGTATATCGATGACGATGGTCAGACAAATCCCATCGATACCACGATGGCACTGGCAAAAGGCGCACGTAACCGAGGCGCCAGAATTATTGAAGAATGCAAGGCTACCGAGATAATCTGCGAGAATGGAGTTGCGGTTGGGGTAAAAACCGCCTCTGGCGATATCAGAGCTAACAAAGTCGTATTAGCCGCGGGTTTATGGTCACGTGAACTTGCTGCACCC
The DNA here is from genome assembly GCA_024224415.1 of Gammaproteobacteria bacterium. Classification (GTDB taxonomy): domain Bacteria; phylum Pseudomonadota; class Gammaproteobacteria. The sequence continues at coordinate 1,503 of JAAENK010000023.1, forward strand.
ATCGGAGTCGACCTGCCACTTTACGCCTGTGAGCATTTTTATGTGGTCACCGATGAAATGCCCGAATTGACAAAACGCCCCGTACTGCGCGATTTTGACAAAGGTATTTATTTCAAGGAAGACGCTGGCAAAATGCTGGTGGGCTGGTTTGAGCACGATGCAATTGGCTGCCCAATGAATAAAATTGCCGATGACTTTTGCTTCGATCAGTTCGAAGTCGATATGGATCACATCGAACCGAATTTAATAGCTGGTATGGAAACATTTCCTGAATTCGGCGAGGCTGGTATTCGCACCTTCTTCAACGGCCCGGAAAGTTTCACCATGGATAATCTGCATCTGATGGGACCAACTCCAGAGGTTGATAATTTTTACGTTGCCTGCGGTATGAACTCCAAAGGTATCGGCGCAGGCGGTGGTCTGGGCAAAATCATGGCCGACTGGATTATCGATGGGCAACCATCCGGCGATGTCTGGGAGTGCGATGTACGGCGTTCGCACCCAGTGCAACGCACACAATCTTACGTTGAATCACGCATTCCCGAAGCCCTCGGACATTCTTACGATATGCACTGGCCCTTCTATCAATACCATACAGCGCGCGATTTGATGTTATCGCCATTGCATGACACTTTAAAACTACAAGGCGCCTGCTTTGGCGAAGTCTGCGGTTACGAGCGCGCCAACTGGTTTGCGCGCGATGGTGCGGAGGCCAAATACGAATACAGTTACAAACGCCAGAACTGGTTTGAATTTTACCAGCAGGAACATCTGGCGATACGCGAGTCGCTCGGCCTGTTTGATATGTCATCATTCGCCAAATTTGAAGTATCCGGCCCTGACTCACAATCAGCCTTGCAATACATTTCTGCCGCAGATATGAACATTGAGGTCGGCAAGGTTGTTTATACACAATGGCTCGATGAACGCGGCGGTATCAACGCCGATTTATCGATTGTCAAGGTTGAAGAAGATCGATTCTGGGTCGTCACCAGCATTGGTTCATTCAATCGTGACTGGTGGCATTTGAAACAGCATTTACGCGGTGATGTCACACTCACTGATATCAGCATGCAATACGCCTGTTTGTCACTACAGGGGCCAAATGCACGCAAGGCTCTTGAGAATATTGTTGATTGCGATGTATCTGTATCAGGTTTTGGCTTTGGAGTCGGACGTTTTGCCAACATTGCTGGTGCCGAAGTCTGGTTACAACGCCTGTCTTACGTGGGTGAGTTGGGTTGGGAAATTTTTATTGCTGCCGATGATGCAGTCAAGGTTTTCAAAGCTATCCAGCAAGCCGGTGCCGCGTTTGATATTCGCAACACTGGTTTGCATGCCCTGAACAGTCTGCGCCTGGAAAAAGGCTTTCGGCACTGGGGACATGATATCGGCGCAGAAGATAACTTGGTAGAAGCGGGATTAGGTTTTGTCGCCAAACCCGACGTGGGTGACTTCATCGGTCGGGAAGCCTTTATTCGACAAAAAGCAGCAGGCTTACCCAGTCGACGTCTGGTTCAGTTTTTACTCAATGATCCAGAACCATTGTTATACCATAATGAACCCATCATCATGGATGGCGAGGCGATCGGTTACCTGACTTCGGGCATGTACGCGCATAGCCTGGGCGGAGCCATTGGCATGGGTTATGTCAATAAACCTGGGCTGACAGCCGACGCACTGGCGGTAGCTAATTTCGAAATAGAAGTCGCACGAGAAAGATTCGCCGCCAGCGCATCACTTAAAGCATTTTATGACCCAACAGCCGAACGTATGAAAGTCTAATGAAATCAGTTAGTGGCAGGTTAAGTTATTTCTCCAATCCAGCTGCAGATGCATCACTGGTTTTCAGCGAACAAATGCAGGGAGTTACCAACCTTAAAAAATCCCGTGAAGCAATTAGCGAGATCACCCAGTGGCCGGGTTATAAACCCACACCGCTTTATCTTCTGAACAATCTTGCCAGGGATATCGGCGTCGACAAGATTTACTATAAAGATGAGTCGCAACGTTTCCACCTGAAGAGTTTCAAAGCGCTGGGTGGCGCTTATGCTGTCGCTCGTCAATTGCAACTAAAAGTCGAAGAACTAACCGGCACCACAATAACAGTAAAAGATTTGCACGACCGGAAATTTGACAATATCGTCAGCCAGATCGTGATTAGTTGTGCCACCGATGGCAACCATGGCTGCTCGGTCTCCTGGGGTTGTCAGATGTTTGGCTGCCAGTGCATTATTTATGTTCACCGTGATGTTTCGGCCGGGCGTCAGCAAACGATGGAAGACCTTGGCGTTCAGGTCATTCGCATTACCGGCAACTACGACGACTCGGTTAAACTGGCCGACAGGGATGCTAAAGAACATGGTCGTATTATTGTTTCCGATACCAGTTATGCAGGCTATATGGAAATCCCCAAAGACGTTGCACTGGGTTACACAGTATTATTATCTGAATCAATTGAGCAAATAGCCGATGAAATCCCGACGCATGTATTTATACAGGCAGGTGTGGGCGGGCTTGCTGCAGCGGTCTGTGCATATTTCTGGGAACTCTGGGGCGAACAGCGACCCAGGTTCATCATAGTCGAACCAGTGCTGGCGAACTGTTTGCAGGAAAGTGCCAGGGCTGGTAAACCTACTGTTGTAGAGGGTGATCTGGAAACACTAATGGCCGGCCTCGCCTGTGGTGAAATTTCAGAATTAGCCTGGCAAATACTCGCCACCGGTGCAAATGACTTTTTAACCATCAATGAAGAAGCTGTTCCGTTAACCATGCAGTTACTAGCTGATGATTATGATATCGAAGCTGGTGAATCTGCTGTGGCCGGGTTGGCTGCTTTGATTACTGCCTGTAATGATACCGAAATGAAAAATAGCCTTGGTCTCGATGAGAATAGTCGGGTCTATATTTTAGGTACTGAAGGTGCTACTGATCCTGTGGTTTATGACAGGCTGGTTAATGCATAGTAGCTGAAAACGCTCATGCCACACAGGCTGGAATCCAGCCACCTCGGGAGAACAAAATATTGCCTTCGATTGACTTTTTGTCTAAGGGGTGACCCTGTATTCTGTTGCAGAAGTGAATAGTTAAGTTACGTTTCCCCAGAGTTCCTAACATTGGTGGATCTTCGATAAAACTGTCAGATGTTGCCGCCGGTGATTTCTATGCGATTTTTGTCGGGACTGTTATTACCCTGAGCCTGAATTGGTAGTGTTTATTTTCGATTCTTTACTATATTCATTAGTTAAAGAGCAATATCGATAGATACTTCAACAGAACAGAATAGAACATGTCGTTTTCCAACTACCTGAATAACCTGAAAACCGCCACCAAGCTTGTTTTGCTCCTGATACTCCCGCCTTTGGTCCTGGCATTTTTTGTACCAGGGGGGACC
>JAAENK010000024.1 GCA_024224415.1 Gammaproteobacteria bacterium
AAACGAACTATTGCGTGAGGGTCAGAGTTTATTGGTACAGGTGGTGAAGGACCCGATGGGCACCAAGGGCGCCCGATTGACCACCAGTATTTCGGTACCCTCGCGTTATCTTGTATACATGCCGAATTCATCGATGATCGGCATTTCGGTGAAAATTGAAGACGAGCAAGAACGTGAACGTTTGCGGTCTTTACTTTCCGAGTGCCTGATCGAAAACCGTAGCGGTGGTTGCATTGTTCGAACCGCGGCAGATGGTGTCGAGGAAGAAGAATTGCAGCGCGATATTAACTTTCTCTGTAAGCTTTGGGATTCGTTGTCGGAAAGTGCACAAAACGTTAAATCCGGCACCATGATTCACGAAGATCTGCCATTATCGATTCGTACCCTGCGCGATATGGTAAGTAAGGATACCAGTGTTCTGAAAATAGACTCTCGTGAAACCTATCAGAAATTGGTTAGTTTCGCGAAACGTTACATTCCCGATCTACCCGCAGAAATTGTACATTATCCGGGTGAGCGTCCGCTATTCGACTTGTATAACATTGACGATGAAATCCAGCGCGCACTGGGTCGGCAGGTGGGATTAAAGTCGGGTGGTTATCTGATTATTGACCAAACCGAAGCAATGACCACCATCGATATCAATACAGGGGCATTTGTTGGGCATCAAAATCTTGAAGAAACAATATTCAAAACTAATCTTGAAGCGTCGCAGGCCATCGCTCGCCAACTCAGACTGCGCAATCTGGGTGGCATCATCATCATCGACTATATCGATATGGAGCACGAAGAGCACAAGCGCCAGGTATTGAATTCACTAGAAAAATACCTCGCCAAGGATCACGCCAAGACACAGGTTTGTGAAGTCTCACCTTTGGGTTTGGTGGAAATGACACGAAAGCGCACGCGCGAAAGCCTCGAACATGTGCTTTGTGAAACCTGCCACACCTGTCATGGCCGAGGCTCACATAAAACCACGGAAACGGTATGTTACGAAATTTTCCGTGAAATCCTGCGCGAGGCGAGACTCTACGATGAGGCCCAGCAACTGCTGGTGATGGCCAACCAGGATGTCATCGACCGCTTGCTTGATGAAGAGGCGGCGGGTCTTGCCGAGTTGGAAACATTCATCAAAATACCGGTCAAATTACAGGTGGAAGCGCATTTATCGCAGGAAACCTATGATGTCGTACCAGTTTAATAAATCGGTAGTTTAAACGAAGTCGATGGCTAACCTGCTTCGCTATTTGGTCAAAACGCTGTTATGGCTTGTGATCCTGATTGGAATTATCGTTGCAGGGCTACGTATCGGCTTTGCGAATCTCGGTATGTTTAAGAGCCAGATTGAAAACTGGGTTGCCGCGGAAGTGATTCCAGGTCTTAAATTTAAAGATATCCGTGGTCACTGGAATCAGGTAAGTCCGGTATTTGAGCTGGATCATGCTGTGATCTCGCTGCCGGGTCGTGGTAACCCTGTAATTATCGATACCATAGCCATCGAATTTGATTTCTGGGGTAGCCTGATTTTTAGTACACCGGTAGTTCGAGATGTCACCGGTACTATCGAAAAGCTCAGCATTCGCAAAGATTTACAAAAGCGTTGGTGGCTTAACGATATCAATCTGGTAGCGGGTCAGAATAGTGCTGCGGCGAGCGCTCTGGAAGACCTGTTGGCATCCATACCTCACTATCTGCATTTTGAACTCAATCGGCTCATTATCGATGATGAAATAAGTGGCAAGAGCTATAGCATAGATGATATTTCTGCTGATATCGAAACCCATGATGATGCTACCCATCTGCAGTTGCTGGCAAATCTTCCCGATGAGTTTGGTACATCGTTGGCGGTTAAATCCATACTTCGAGGAGATACCGGTATTATCTACCTGCAAAGCCAACGACTCAAACTCGATCCAATTGTTGCATTGTTCGGAATTCCCCAGAATACAGCTCAACAAATCGAAGTGGGAGGAGAGATCTGGGTAAATCTGCAAGCGCATCATATCCGCACGATAACTGCCAGTATTGAAAATCTGAGTGTGGATGGGCAGGATTTACCAGCACTACATACCCGCTTGCGAATGATCAGCGAACAGAAATCGAAGCACATCGAAGGTTGGCTGGAACAGGTCGAGCTGCAAAGTTTGACCGTGCTGGGGAAAAACCACCTGCCGGCCCAATTTAGCGACATGCTGGTTAAGTCTCAATTACAGGGTCACCTGGAAGATATAGTTTTTAGCTGGCAGGTAGGCGACTGGCAAAGTCTTAAATTGTCTGCACGGGCCATCGATGTCAACAATAGAAATATTGAACTGATTCCAGGTATCGATAAATTCTCAGCCGATATTGTTTATGGCAAACAAAATGCCAAAGCCAGCTTAAAGGCTGAACAGCTTTCTCTGGATTTCGGTGATCAGTTTCGTGCACCGCTGCAAATTGACAGGTTTCACGCAGAGGTCAGAGCCAGTTTAACACCGCAGGGTATGACCGTATTGATTCCCGATTTTGATGCGGTGAACCAGGATATCAAAGTTGCCGGACGACTCTGGTTGGAAACCGACCCTGCCAGCGACACACCATTTCTTTTTATACGCGCCGCTTATAGCGAGGGAGATGGAAGCCAGAAATCGAAATACCTCCCAGTTAAACTATTGCCACCACAGGCTCTGGAGTGGGTAGATGAGGGTATCCGCTCGGCGTATATACCAAATGGCATGGTGATGTTTCATGGTCGCCTTGAAGACATCGAAACCCTGGAGGTAAATAAATCCGGTGAACTTTATGCCGATTTTGAGGTAAACAATGCCGAAGTCATGTTCGATCCGGCCTGGAAAATTGCCCAACAAGGTCAGGGTCGGGTGCTGTTTCATAACCTCGGCATGGATATCAAGCTCGATAGCGTTAGTTACGCCGATATAGACAATGCTCGTGCCAAAATCAGTATCCCGACATTCATGGACACGCTGGTATTAGTCGATATTAACGCTGGTACATCGACAGATAAGGCTCTGCGTACCTGGTTGGCGACGCCGGTTGGAGAAGACTATCGACAAATCACCCAAAAACTACAAAACCCTGGTGGGCGAGTCAATACCAATATCCACTTATCTATCCCGGTAGAGAACGATAAGTTATCAGAACAGGTCAGGGTAAAGCTCAATTTTGATAATGCGGCAATAGATGCACCGTCCTGGGGTGTAGAATTAGATAAAATCAACGGTAATGTCCTTGTTACAAATGACACGATTTCCGCCAGCGGTATCAAGGCAGCGTTTGATGGTGATCCTATATCGGTTGATATCAGCACAGATGAAATCAGTCGACAGACACATGTAAAGGCTAACGGTTTAGTCGAAACCAAACATTTGATGAATCGGTTGCCGCAAAGCCTGCATCAGGCGATGGACGGTAAAAGTCAGTGGCAGGTCGACCTCTCAATAGCAAACCAGAGAATGGTTGGTAATCAGCCGGTATTAGAAATCGATGCAAGCAGTAACCTGCTGGGCACCGCGATACACTTGCCTGAGCCGTTGCAAAAAAGCCAGGAAGTCCAACGTGGCCTGAAGGCAGCTGTCAATATACGTGCTAATGATGATATTGATTTTATTGTTTCTTACGGCATTAAAGTGAAAACCAGGGGGCGGCTTAGCAATATCCATAACCAGGATTTTCAACTGGCTGATCTCGATATAGCACTGGCAACCATTTTAAAACCCGAACAA
>JAAENK010000025.1 GCA_024224415.1 Gammaproteobacteria bacterium
GTTCAATAATAATGTTACTGGTATTTCTTTTTGCAACCGACGGCATGACAAAAAAATTGGGCGTTGTAATGAATGAACCAGATTATGTACCATCAATAACCAAATCTGACCTGATCGATAACCTGTCACGAAATCAGGGACATTTAGCGTATAAAGATGTCGAGCTGGCGGTCAAAAGCCTGATTGAAATGATGAGTAATGCGCTGTCGAATGGAGAACGTATCGAGATCAGAGGCTTTGGCAGCTTCAGTTTGCATTATCGTCCACCCCGCACCGGTAGAAATCCCAAATCCGGGGATAAGGTCGAATTACCAGGAAAATACGTACCTCATTTTAAACCTGGGAAAGAGTTACGCGATCGCGCCAATGGATAGTAACGGCGCTGCAGTTTTTGTTAAACTGAGATAAATATAATCCTGCGACGCGGGTTGGTCCCTACATTGGACATCTGGCTATTTTTATTAATTCTGATTGCTTTGCTGATCGGTTGGGTGTTTGGTCGCTGGACCAGGCCGCCTCGCTCAAAAACAGGTCAGGACAAAACCTTATCAGGTTGTTCCGACTCTTATGCCAGGGGGTTAAACTACTTATTAACCGATGAATCCGACAAAGCCATTCGAATATTTACCGAACTGGTTGAAATAGATCACGATACCATCGAAATCCATATTACGCTCGGTAATCTGTTTCGCTCCAAAGGTGAAGTTGATAGAGCCATTAAAATTCATCAAAACTTACTCGCCAGACCGAACCTGACACGCAATCAACGCAACATGGCGATTGCCGAACTGGCGAATGATTATCTGAAAGCCGGTTTGCATGATCGGGCGGAAAAGCTTTTTCGTGAGATGACCCAGTTGAAGGTTGATGACCTGATGGCATATCACCACCTACTGAAATTATATATTGCCGAAAAATCCTGGTACGAAGCCTGCGATTGCGCACAGATTTTATATGATAGAGGTGAACCTGATGCCGGAGTAGTCCTGAGTCAATGTCATTGTGAGATCGCTCAATTGGCATTAAGCACCGGTAATAAAAAACTTGCCCGAGTGAATTTGAACAAAGCCCTTGATATCGATCATAATTGTGTAAGAGCGGGATTGTTGCTGATTGAGTTATATCTCACTATAGGGGATTTCACCGCGGCCAGGAAATTGCTCCAACGTTTGATCAGGCAAAGCCCCGAGTATATGGTTTTGTATATCGAACCGGCACGTTCGATTTATCTGCACGGCAGGGAATCAAAAGTGTATCAAAATTTTTTAGAACACCAGTATAAAATCAATCCGTCCAATCGTCTGGCTATCGCTTTACTGGAACATTACGCAAGTAATAGTCAAATAGAAAAGGCGCGCGAGTTTCTAGAAGAAATTCTGAAGCGATCACCGTCATTCGATGCGTTTGACTTTGCACTGCGATTTCTTAAATCTGAGCCGGGACAGTTATCTAATACCTGGACAAGCCTGTCGGAGTTTCTGAGAAATATGCAGAGTAGGAAAACTGAATATATTTGCGCCAATTGTGGATATGGTAGTCACGCTATTCAATGGAATTGCCCTAGCTGTCGCAGTTGGTCTTCAATGAAAGCAGTGTAAATAAATGTTGATTAGCGATCCAAAAGTCATAGTAGCACTTGATACCTCGGACTCAGCTCAGGCGTTAGAGTTTGCTCAAAAAGCCAGCCCAGAGTTATGCAAGTTGAAGGTAGGTAAGGAATTATTTACCAGCTCAGGCCCGCAGTTGGTGGAAAAGCTGACAGTCCAGGGCTACGATATATTTCTCGATCTTAAATTCCACGATATCCCAAATACGGTTAAGAAGGCGGTTTTTGCCGCCTCACAACTTGGTATCTGGATGATCAATGTACATGCCTCAGGTGGCCAGGCGATGCTTTTGGCAGCGCGCGAAGCGGTCGATATGGCGGGTAGTCATAGACCTTTTCTTATTGCAGTTACAGTACTTACCAGTATGTCCGACGATGACATGTCGCAATTGGGTATTAATCGAACGGTTTCCGAACAGGTGCGGGCGATGGCATCCCTGGCTCTAGAAAGCGGTCTCGATGGCATGGTCTGCTCCGCAAAGGAAGCAGCTATGCTTCGACAGCAGTTTGGAGATTCAGCCTTGCTTGTGACACCGGGTATACGACCCGTTGGTACAAATCCTGATGACCAGCAGCGTATCATGACGCCAAAGCAAGCCATTAATGACGGTTCGAGTTATCTGGTGATTGGTCGTCCGATCACTCAACATGCAAACCCCGCCGAGGCGCTGGCTGAGATTAATCAAAGCCTGATCCAATCGTCTATTTGATGACAGTTGAACGGCGAATCGTTACACTGTCGCCACAAATCCAAGCGACTATTAATTATAAGATATGGATCCTAACTTTTTAGAGTTTGAACAGCCTATCGCCGAACTTGAGGCGAAGATTAGTGAACTTCGTTATGTTACCGATGATTCTGATATTAATATTTCGGAAGAAATCCAAACCCTTGAAAAGAAAGCCGAAAGCTTAACTTCGTCGATTTTTTCGAGACTGACACCATGGCAAATTTCGCAGCTTTCACGTCATCCGAATCGACCTTATACGCTGGATTATATTGAACGTATTTTTACCGATTTTGAATACCTGCATGGTGATCGCGCCTATGCCAATGATCACCCCATAATTGGCGGCATCGGCCGCCTTGATGGTAAACCGGTGATGGTTATCGGCCAACAGAAAGGTCGCGACACCAAAGAAAAGGTAAAACGTAACTTCGGAATGCCGCGACCAGAAGGTTATCGCAAAGCACTGCGGCTCATGCGTATGGCCGAGAAGTTCAAAATGCCATTGATTACGCTGGTAGATACCCCCGGGGCTTATCCAGGAATCGGTGCCGAGGAACGAGGCCAAAGTGAAGCTATTGCGCGCAATCTTTATGCCCTGTCGGAACTCAAGACACCAATAATCTGCACGATTATCGGCGAAGGCGGTTCAGGTGGTGCTTTAGCTATTTGTGTTGGTGATCGGATTAACATGCTGCAGTATTCAACTTACTCGGTCATATCGCCCGAAGGCTGTGCTTCGATCCTGTGGAAAAGCGCCGAAAAAGCGCCACAGGCTGCCGAGGCCATGGGTATCACCGCAAAGCGCTTATTTTCACTCAATCTGGTGGATAACGTCATCAATGAACCTTTGGGTGGTGCGCATCGCAATTACGATCAAATTGCCAACTCACTCAAGCATAATTTGATCGAAAACCTTGAAATGCTGGAGTCAATCAGCATCGACAAATTGCTCGATCAGCGCTATCAGAAATTAATGAATTTTGGAGAGTATCGCGAAGCTTGATCAATATCTGCCATGACTTTGGCGTCCCGTCTCAGTAATCAGCTAGCCAGTAATCTATCGTTATTACCAAAATCTGTGAATCGCCTGGTGCTGGCGTTTAGTGGTGGCCTGGATTCCTGTGTTTTACTGCATTTGATAAAGAATCAAACCAGAACATTTCAAGTTTTAGTCTGGCATGTCAATCACGGATTATTGGAAAATTCTGACGAAATGGAGGCTTTCTGCCAGCAAATCACGCGGTCTTATGGGCTTGATCTTCAGGTCAGCCATTTGCACTTGAATAACGCCGAATCCAATGTTGAGGCCAGGGCGCGTAAGGCCAGATACCATGTTTTTGAACAGGCGCTTACAAGTCAGGATTGTTTGTTAACCGCGCATCATGCAGATGATCAGGCCGAGACTTTCTTTCTTAATGTACTGCGCGGTTCAGGGAGTGCTGGACTCAGGGGGATTGCGCGGCAAAAACCCATGGCCGATACTCAGGTACTACGACCTTTGCTTGATTTCAGTCGTGCAGAACTTGAGCAATACGCGCAACAAAAACGATTGCGCTGGTTTGACGATCCGAGCAATCTTTCAGACCGATTTAATCGGAATTATCTGAGGAATAGAATCCTTCCGCTGGTTAAACATCGTTGGGCTGGTTATCTCGAATCGATTCGCTCGGTTTGTTCAATTCAGGCCGAAACCCAGCAGTTGTTAGACGAAGTCGCTGAAATGGATTATCAACAATGTAAGACAATCCCTAAGCTCGGCCGTGAGCAAATATTGCAATTATCCCTAGCCCGGCAGAAAAACCTGATTCGTTTCTGGTTGACTGAACAGGGATATGACAGTTTATCACAGGGCAAACTCAATGAACTGGTCAGGCAGTTATCGGCTAGCGATACTTCAAACCCGGAAATTAATGGTAGTAATTACGATATTCGGGTTTACCAAAATCAGCTGTACATCGTTCCGAATTGTGAACCGGCATCTGTATTGCCCAGTTATGCATTAACCGATGCTAATACAAATATCGAAACCATAGGTTTGTCTATTTGCCGAAAAGATATTTTTCGTCATTTTAAAATTGACGATAGTGGGCAGTCTGTTTCGATTAAGTTTCGCACAGGTCAACCGACTGCAAAAGCTTATCGACATCGTTTAAAAAACCTGTTTCAGAAACATCAGATACCACCCTGGATGCGTTCATTGACGCCCCAGATTTTTATAGACGATGAACTCATAGGACTGTGGTTAATACAATGAGCAAAGATCGAGTATTTTCAAAACCTCTGAGCGAAGTGAAGGCCTTTGAGTTTAACGAATCTGTCAGCCAGGTGTTTCATGATATGATTTCACGCTCGGTGCCCGGGTATGAATTGCTATTGCGATTGATCGGTCTCTATGCCGATGTATTCGTACAGGATAAAAGCAGGGTATATGACCTCGGTTGCTCACTCGGCGAAGCATCGGTAATTGTGGCTAATCAGAGCAGTGCACAGGAAGTTTCGATTATCGCCGTAGATAATTCGATTTCGATGATCGATAAGTGTCAACAGTTACATCCACAGGAATCAGTTATCGAATGGCGATGTGACGATATTCAAGATATGGCTATCGACAATGCATCGATGGTATTGCTCAACCTGACATTGCAATTTATTAGCCTGCAAGAGCGACAGCAACTGCTTGATGACATTTATCAGGGATTAAATCCTGGCGGTATACTGGTATTGAGTGAGAAGGTTAACCTCGACCATACGCAGGAAAACGATCGTATGATTCAACTGCACCAGGCTTTCAAGAAAGTCCAGGGGTATAGCAACCTTGAAATAAGCCAGAAAAGGACTGCGTTGGAAAATGTCCTGGTTCCCGATTTCGAATCGCAATTACGGGAGCGTTTGGCAACGGCTGGATTCGAAGAGGTTTACCAGTGCTTCCGCTGTTTTAATTTTGTCTCTTATCTTGCGATCAAAGCATGAATTTCGATACGTTGTACCATGCCTTGCTAGCGGCAGGTTTTAGTGACTGGGTAGATCAGTTGCACCGTGACTCCAGAGACTGGCTGGTTCACCATGGTGATTACGCACGCTGGTCAAAGGCTTTAGCCAGTTTGCCTGTGATTGATGATATCGACACCAAACTGGATAGTGCTGCGGTGACAGTCAGTGGTGAGTGTGATCAACCCGAGGAATTATTCAGTGCACTAAAAGGCTTATCACCCTGGCGTAAAGGCCCGTTTCAAATTGCAGATATTTTTATCGATACCGAATGGCGCTCTGATTTCAAGTGGACTCGTGTAGCGCCGCATTTACGTTCCCTGCAAGGCAGACGCATTCTCGATATCGGTTGTGGCAATGGCTACCATTGTTGGAGAATGCTGGCACAAAGTCCGCAACTGGTTGTTGGGGTCGAACCTTCGGTCTTGTTTAACCTGCAGTTTCAGGCATTGCAGCACTACATCAAGCGGCCGGAAATATGCCTCTTGCCGTTTGGTATTGAAGCGATGCCAGAGGAAATGAACTGGTTTGACACGGTTTTTTCTATGGGCGTCTTATATCATCGCAAGAGCCCGATTGAGCATTTATACATGTTGAAATCATTGTTACGTCCAGGTGGTGAACTGTGTCTGGAAACTCTGATTGTAGATGGCGAAGCAGGGCAAGTGCTGGTGCCTGAACGCCGATACGCGCGAATGCGCAACGTCTGGTTTATACCCAGCGCTGCCGAACTAAAACGCTGGCTAGAGCGATGTGGTTTTATCAATGTTCGCATCATCGATACATCTGTCACTAATATCAAAGAACAGCGCAGCACCGAGTGGATGCAGTTTGAATCGCTGGTGGATTGCCTCCAGGTGGATAATCAGGATTTCACCGTGGAAGGTCTTCCTGCGCCCAGGCGAGGGATTTTGATAGCCGATAAGCCGGGATAACTTTTTATAAACCACTAGATTGTGACCATATCAGATTGTCAATAAATACCGATTCTGGTATTGTTTCCGTCCAACCTACGTTGCCACTTCTACAGTCTTTCAAGGTCTATGAGTCGATTCATATTTATCACCGGTGGTGTTGTTTCATCACTGGGCAAGGGCATTGCATCAGCCTCTCTGGGGGCTATCCTTCAAGCGCGAGGGTTGAGCGTCAACATGATCAAGCTTGATCCTTACATCAACGTCGATCCGGGTACCATGAGTCCGTTTCAGCATGGTGAAGTTTATGTCACCGATGATGGCGCCGAAACCGATCTGGATTTAGGCCACTACGAGCGCTTCGCCGCTATTCGCTGCTCGCAAGGCAGCAATTTCACTACCGGCCGAATTTATGAGAATGTCATCGCCAAGGAACGGCGGGGTGACTATCTCGGCGCTACGGTTCAGGTTATTCCGCATATTACCGATGAAATCAAGAACTCAGTGCTCAAAAGTACCAATGATGCCGATATCGTACTGGTTGAAATTGGTGGTACGGTCGGCGATATCGAGTCTTTACCTTTCATGGAATCTATTCGACAGCTGGGCTTTCAATTAGGGCATGACAATGTGCTTTATATGCACTTGACGCTGATCCCATACCTGCCTGCTGCGGGTGAAATTAAAACCAAGCCTACCCAGCACTCGGTAAAGGAATTACGCTCGATAGGTATCCAGCCAGATATTTTGCTATGTAGAGCGGACCGGGAAGTACCTGTCGAGGAACGTCGTAAAATTGCCCTGTTTACCAATGTCGCTGAAGATGCCGTCATTCCGTTTATAGATGTCGATCACATTTATAAAATCCCGCGCGAATTACATGAGCAGGGTCTGGACAATATAGTTGTCAAACATTTCGACCTCGATTTGCCCGACGCAGATTTATCCGATTGGGATCGAGTAGTAGATGCCATGCAGTCGCCTGAGCACGAGGTTAACATCGGTTTCGTCGGTAAGTATGTTGATCATACCGACGCTTATAAATCTTTAAACGAATCACTTGATCACGCAGGCATTCATACCAGGACACGGGTCAATATCGTTAAAATTGACTCTGATAGCATAGAAACAGATGGTATCGACTGTCTGAAAGGGCTGGACGCGATTCTGGTACCCGGCGGTTTTGGCAGCCGGGGCATCGAAGGCAAGATTGCCGCGGTAAACTATGCCAGAACTAATAAGGTACCGTATTTGGGCATTTGCCTGGGTATGCAGGTGGCTGTTATTGAATTCGCACGCAATGTAGTTGGCTTAAGCAAAGCGCATAGCTCTGAATTCAATCCGAAAACACCAGATCCGGTGATTGCGTTAATTTCCGAATGGCTGGATCGTGAAGGATCAGTCGAAAAACGTGATGAAAATACCGATCTCGGTGGTACCATGCGGCTCGGTGCACAAACCTGCAAACTGGTGCCAGGTACCGCAACACGTCGCGCTTATGGCGCAGAAGAAGTCAACGAACGCCATCGTCATCGTTACGAATTCAATAATAATTACCTGGAAAAACTGCAGGAAGCCGGATTAGTTATTTCAGGGCTTTCGGTCGATAACGAACTGGTGGAAATGGTGGAGTTATCCGATCACCCCTGGTTCATAGGTTGTCAGTTCCACCCGGAATTCACCTCCCGACCGCGTGAAGGACACCCTCTATTTAACAGTTTTATTAGCGCAGCCGCTGAATATCATCAGGCCCACCAGTCATGAAACTCTGTGGTTTCGAGGTGGGTCTCCACAGGCCTTTGTTTTTGATGGCCGGGCCCTGCGTTATCGAGTCCGAGCAGCTTGCACTGGATAGCGCCTCCGAGCTCAAAAAAATATGTACCGATCTTGATATTCCGTTTATATATAAATCGTCATTTGATAAGGCGAACCGTTCAAGTACATCCAGTTATCGAGGACCTGGCTTTGAGCAGGGCCTGGCAATCCTCGAAAAGGTTCGAAAAGATTTTGATGTACCGGTTGTTACTGATGTACACGAATATACACCGCTCGAAGAAGTCGCCAGCGTGGTTGATGTTTTACAAACCCCGGCTTTCTTGTGTCGACAAACCACTTTCATTCAGAACGTAGCCCGGCAGGGCAAACCGGTTAACATAAAAAAGGGACAATTCCTCTCACCCTGGGATATGCAACAGGTTGTTAACAAGGCGCGTGAAGTAGGTAATGAGCAAATTATGGTTTGCGAACGTGGCGCGAGCTTTGGTTATAACAACCTGGTTTCGGATATGCGATCTCTTGCTGTAATGCGAAACACGAAAGCACCGGTTGTTTTCGATGCAACCCATTCAGTTCAGTTGCCAGGTGGTCAAGGCAGCACTTCTGGTGGTTTGCGAGAGTTTGTACCGGTACTCGCCAGAGCCGCTGTGGCAGTGGGCGTAGCAGGTATTTTTATGGAAACCCACCCCGATCCAGGCAAAGCGCTCTGCGATGGGCCCAATGCGTGGCCGCTAGCGGATATGCGATCATTGCTCGAAGTTTTGCAGAAACTCGATTCTGTCACCAAGTCTTCAACCATGCATGAACAGGCTTTACTAAAATAAATCAAAATATTATTGGAAAAATAATGACCACCATCAAACAAGTTAAAGGCCGGGAAATTCTGGATTCACGCGGTAACCCAACCGTGGAAGCCGAAGTCACATTATCCTCGGGTATCGTCGGCAGAGCAGCAGCTCCTTCAGGGGCCTCGACCGGTGAACGCGAGGCTATCGAATTGCGCGACGGCGATAAAAACCGCTACCTTGGTAAAGGTGTCAGCAAAGCTGTCGGGCATATCGACAATGAAATTGCTAATCTGGTCTGTGGTCGTGATTGTGATGATCAGACAGGGCTGGACCAGGCTATGATTGAACTGGATGGTACCGATAATAAAAGTAATCTCGGCGCCAATGCACTGTTAGCCGTGTCTCTGGCAAATGCTCAGGCCGCAGCGAGTGAAGCCGGGCAGCCTTTATATCTATACCTGGGTGGTGATGCGGCAAACACCTTACCCGTACCTATGATGAATATCATCAACGGTGGGGCCCATGCAAATAACAGTGTCGATATGCAGGAATTCATGATCTTGCCGGTTGGTGCACCGAACTTCTCGGAGTCGTTACGTTATGGTGCGGAAATATTTCACGCTCTAAAATCGGTACTGAATAAAAAAGGTTTGAATACCGCAGTTGGCGATGAAGGTGGTTTCGCACCCGACCTGTCATCAAATGAAGAGGCCATCGAAGTCATACTTCAGGCCATCGAACAGGCTGGATACAAAGCAGGAGAAGACATCTGCCTCGGTCTCGATGTGGCCAGTTCTGAATTTTATGAAAGTGGTCGATACCTGCTGGCATCGGAAAACAAATCGTTTGATGCGGGTGAATTTGCTGATTACCTATCTAACTGGGTTGATCAGTATCCCATCATAACCATCGAAGATGGCATGGATGAGAGCGATTGGGATGGCTGGGCGACTCTAACTAAAAAACTCGGTGATAAAATTCAACTGGTGGGTGATGATTTATTTGTGACCAATACCA
>JAAENK010000026.1 GCA_024224415.1 Gammaproteobacteria bacterium
ATTGTTTTACCGACAGTCAATCTGCGCTGGAAGATTATCTCGATCTTGACTGCCACATTGGTGTAACCGGGTGGATATGTGACGAACGCCGGGGTGTCGAATTACAACAGATTGTCAAATACATTCCCGACAACCGTTTGATGATAGAAACCGATGCGCCTTATTTACTACCAAGAGACCTGAACCCCAAACCCAATAGTCGCATTAACGAGCCCCGTCATCTGCCACATATTGCCAGTCGTGTAGCGCAGCACCAGGGCAAAGCAATTGATATACTAGCGGCCGAGTGCCTGCAAACAACCAGACGATTTTTCGATATTTAGACTTATTTTGTTCTGCAAGAACAGGATTCCAGTCTACAATTAACTTAGTCAAACCGGAGTTCCAATAATAACCACATGATCCATGATGAACGATCACGTCAAACTTAATTTTTTTGCATCAACACCAGAACCCTGCAGTTACCTTAGCAATAGAGATGCGGTCAGTGCATTCGCAAATCCGCATATGGATATGGATATGGTGACCTATAACAACTTGATTCAACACGGTTTTCGTCGCTCGGGTGGTTATGTTTATCGGCCATATTGCCCAAATTGTGAAGAATGTATTTCGGTCAGAGTGCCGGTCAGGCAACACCGTCTTTCGCGTAATGAACAACGCGTCATGCGCCGCAATGACGATATTCAGGTTTGCAGTGTTCCCAGTAAATTCCGCGAGGAACATTTTGAACTCTACCAGCGCTATATCAATAAGCGACATACCGACGGCAGCATGGCTAACCCGAGCAAAGCAGATTATCATAGATTTTTAATCTGCGACTGGACGGAAACGCTATTTTACGAATTCCGCCAAAATCGACATCTGGTAGCAGTCGCGGCATCGGACATCATGAGTACCGGATTGTCGGCTGTTTATACCTTTTTTGATCCAGATTATAATGCCCGTAGTCTGGGGCATTTTGCTATTTTGAAGCAGATTGAAGAGGTCCGGTCACGTGACCTTGATTATCTCTATCTTGGCTACTGGATCAAGGAATGTAATAAGATGAGCTACAAGTATCGCTATCGACCACTGGAAGGTTTTTTAAACGACCAATGGGTTATGTACCGGGACGGTTAATCCGGTGACTAAATGGTTTGCATCACCTGCTGATGCATGGCCGGATTATTCGTCGCCAGAACCGAGCAAGTCTCCAGCCCGGGTGGCAGTCCATTCAAATCGGTAAATACCCCACCAGCTTCGGTGACAATCACCGATAAAGCCGCAATATCGAGAATATTGACCTCGGACTCAACAATGATTTCGATTTTACCACTGGCGAGTAAGTGGTAGTGATAAAAATCCCCATAACCACGAGTACGGTTAACCTGTTGTGCAATTTTTCCAAGTCCAGACCAGCTTTCGGCGTCACCAGCCAGGCGGGCGATATTACCAATCGAGAGACTGGAATCACGAAATTCATTCACTTCACTCACCTTGATAGGCTTGCCATTTAAAAAAGCACCTTCCCCTTTGCTGGCCCAGGCACACTCATCGAACATTACCCCGTTAGAGACGCCGACGATTAGTTCGCCTTTATGCATTAATGCGATCTGTGTCGAAAAAAATGGATACTCGCGTACAAAGCTCTTGGTGCCGTCGATGGGATCGATAAGCCAGACGTATTCAGCATCGACATTGGTCTGGCCTGTCTCTTCGCCGTAGAAACCATGGTCGGGATATACTGCTGTAATCACTTGCTTTATTTTTTCCTCAGTTTCCACATCGGCCACGGTAACCGGTGTGTGATCCTCTTTGATAGTTACCTGTACATTATTGTGATAGTAGTGCCGAATCACTTCTTCGCCGGCTCGGGCTGCTTCAAGTGCTACCTGAAGAAACGGATTTTGTTTCATGGATTCCTGTGTTCCCGTAAAAAGATTTATAAATTGTTTTATAACCAGTACTCGAGCAAGGCGGCCAGGGCCAGCCACAGTACCAGTGAACGTAATAACAACCCCCGGCTCTGGCGAACAAGTTCGATATCAGATTGGGTTTTATCCTGATCGCCTATTAACGAAGCGATGCCCACCTGTTGTAGCCGAGATTCATTCAGTGTCTGCAAGTCTGAACTAAAAACAGGCAAGGACTTTGATGTCCTCAGGCCCGCCTCAAAGTTGCCACATACCATAAACAGGAAACTGCTGATTAATGCTGGAATCCACTCCAACAGATTGAGCAGTTTAATGACATCTTTGGTCCAGAGTTGCCGTGTTCCCAGTTTCTTTTCTGTACAGAGCTGCGCCAACATTCTGTAGGCAACTGCGGCTAGAGGCCCAAGCACGATAAACCAGAAAATCACCGTAAAGAGTCCCTTGTTGGCAAGACCAAATAACTGCGGGAAATTCTGATCCTGTTGCGCATCTGCCTCCAGATTATCAATCCATTTGTCGACATCTTCGTTGAGTACGCCTGGCTGCATACAAAAGAAGGCAATAAGCAGGTTAAAAATCTGTGCGAGAAAACCAGAATGAAATAAATGACTAGCGATACCGACCAGCAATAACCCGGGAATAATCAAAAACAATGGAATATAGCGCCGCGCTAATTGTTCGGGAACCCAGTTATCCGCCAGCCAGCGGAAATGCGACGATACCGAATAAGTTTTTCGATAGTCATTCAGGGTCGGTGCAATACGATCCAGCACCAAAACAATTACCAGAGACAGTGTTTGCATTTATATCACCATTGCCTGATTCAACCGCACCCAATCGAAAGCAGGCCCTGGGTCGGTTTTTCGACCCGGTGCGATATCGCTATGCCCACAAATCGCCTGCTCTGTGATATCAGGATAACTCGCGCGTAGGCAACCGATCAGGTCACCGAGCTGACGGTATTGTTCGTCCTCGTAGGCCTGCTCATCAACACCCTCAAGCTCAATACCGATTGAAAAATCATTGCAGGCTTCTTCTCCGCACCAGCTAGAGACACCAGCATGCCAGGCACGGTCATTAAATGAGACGAATTGCGTGATATCACCTCCACGCTCAATCAGGCAATGCGCGGAGACACTCATACCAGAGATCTCGGTAAAGTAAGGGTGCTCTTTTCCAACGATTTGATTAGAAAAAAATTGCTGAATATAGCCACCACCAAACTCACCTGGTGGTAAACTAATACCATGTATGACGATTAACTTGATTTTGGTATTTCCCGGTCTGGCGTCGAAATTAGGTGAACGAATTACATCCACCGTTTGTAACCATCCTGCTGCATCTATTTTGAGCGCTGTCATGCTATCGATTACGAGAGCCCGGTGTTTATAAACCGGTAAATGTTTAAAGAAAGTAATAACCAGAGCGCACCATAGAGTATCTCCGATGAAGCTGCAAGACCTCAATGCTCCGCAACAACAGGCAATTACCTGTATTGATTCACCTTGTCTGGTGCTTGCCGGGGCAGGTAGTGGTAAAACACGTGTTATCACCTATAAAATTGCTCACCTGATTCATAAGGCCGGTTATGCCCCATCGACCATACGCGCCGTGACCTTTACCAACAAATCAGCCCGTGAAATGAGGCTACGTGTCACCGCATTGCTCGGTAAAGAACACGCGAAAGGTCTGGGCATTTCCACCTTTCATACTCTAGGCCTACGTATTCTACAAAGTGAATACCTGGCGCTGGGCTATCGCAAAGGTTTCAGTATTATGGATGCGCGGGATGTCGAATCCTGCCTTGGCGAACTCACGCCGCGTAACGACCAGGATGATCCTGCATATGCGAAACAGACTATGTATCAAATCAGTCGCTGGAAAAATGAATTTATCGATGCCACCGAGGCGCAGGTTAGCGCCGATACACCACTTGGGCAGACACAGGCAAAGGTTTATCAGGCGTATCAGCAACATTTGCTCGCCTGCAATTCAATGGATTTCGATGACTTGATCATGTTGCCGGTACGGCTGTTTCGCAGCAATGAAAACATCCTGTTGAAATGGCGTGGAAAAATTCATTATTTGCTGGTCGATGAATATCAGGATACCAACACCAGCCAGTACGAGTTGATCAAGCTCATTTGCGGACTAAGGCAGAAACTCACCGTGGTCGGTGACGACGATCAATCGATTTATGCCTGGCGTGGCGCACGCCCCGAAAACATCAATCGTCTACGCAACGATTTCCGTGACCTGCAAGTCATCAAACTCGAACAAAACTACCGTTCCAGCGGGCGTATTCTCAATGCCGCCAACATATTAATTGCCAATAACGCCCACCTGTTCGATAAAAAACTCTGGTCCGCTGCGGGACCGGGTGAGTTTATTCGCGTCTTCCCCTGCAGGAATACCGATGATGAAGCCAGCCGCATCGCCATCGATATCATCAGCAGGCGATTTCAAAATAACGATGCCTATAAACGTTTCGCTATTTTGTATCGTAGCAATTTCCAGTCGCGCAACTATGAAAAAGCCTTACGTGAAAATTCCATTCCCTATCAGATTACCGGTGGCACAGCTTTTTTTGAGCGGCGCGAAGTGAAAGACATCATGGCTTACCTTCGCCTGCTGAGTAACATCGACGATAACCAGGCGCTAATTCGTATCATCAATACACCTCGACGAGAGATAGGTTCCAGCACGATCCAGCAACTCGCCAATTACGCCAGCAATCGGCACTGCAGCATGGGCCAGGCGCTGCAGGAATTAGGACTCCGAGAAAGTATCGGCAATCGAGCCTGGCGACGACTTCAGTCTTTTATCAATTTAATCAGTGAATTACGCAGTGAAGTCGAGCAACTCGATGCCATGGCGGTGTCGCGTCTATTAATTACCAGGCTCGATTACAGTGACTGGCTGGTGGAAACCTGTAGCTCGCAAAAACAGGCCGAGGAGGCCATGGAAAGTGTCCAGGAACTGATTAGCTGGATTGGTAATCTGCAAAAAACTCGTGATGATAATTCCTTAGCCGGTTTAATATCACACCTTTCGTTAATGTCTGTTCTGGAAAACGATGAGGATAAAAATGAACAGGATGCGGTGCAACTGATGACATTGCACGCCGCCAAGGGGCTCGAATTTCCGCATGTCTACCTGGTCGGTTTCGAGGAAGACAGTCTTCCCCACCATCAGTCGCAGGATGCCGACGGCCTCGAAGAGGAACGTCGACTGGCTTATGTCGGTATTACCCGGGCCGAACAAACCCTGACGATTTGTCATGCCAAAACACGGCAAAAGTTCGGCGAGCTACAACACTGCGAACCAAGCCGTTTTCTCTTCGAACTGCCAGAGGGAGACCTCGATGGCGCCGAGCATCTAGCCAGTAAACTCAACGAAAATGAGAAAAAGCAGCTGGGTCTGAATACCTTTGCTGACCTAAAAGCGATGTTGAGCTCTGTTGACTAGTGCTGAATAATTTGACTCAGGAATAACTGTGTTCTTTCATTTTGAGGATTATTAAAGAACTCATTTGGTTCATTTTCTTCAATAATTTCGCCTTCGTCCATGAAAATCACCCGGTTCGCAACTTTTTTCGCAAATCCCATTTCGTGGGTTACACAAATCATGGTCATACCTTCTTCGGCGAGTTCTACCATAACATCGAGCACTTCCGAAATCATTTCCGGGTCGAGTGCCGAAGTCGGTTCATCAAATAACATAACTTTCGGGTTCATGCACAGGCTGCGGGCGATAGCGACACGTTGCTGTTGGCCCCCCGAAAGCTGGCCAGGATACTTTAGCGCCTGCTCTGGAATCTTGACTCGCTCAAGAAATTTCATAGCAACCTTTTCTGCATCCATCTTGGCCATTTTACGAA
>JAAENK010000027.1 GCA_024224415.1 Gammaproteobacteria bacterium
ATCGACTGGTGGCAAATCTTTCTCAACCTTCATGAGTGTTGAGCGCATCTTTATCTGCATCTTGTCTGTGTCGCTTTCGATGCTGTCGAGCTCGTTAATAATTGATGCTACGATTCTAATTTCCTTGCCTGCAAACCCGGTTTCAACCAGCTCATCGAGCTCATTGATAACTTTCCTGGCTTGCTTGCATGCATCAACACAACGCTTGACGTAATCTGGTAACAAGCTTGCAAGAGGCTCCGGGAATACCATTTTCCGGCCAATAATCAATCCTGAAATATATTTAGCCTGATTAGCGGCTTTGTCCTGTACCAGTAATAATTCGAGCAGGTCACGACGTGCTACGGGCATGAACAGGCTCTTGGGTAAATGCAGGCGTAGCTTCTTCTTCAGGGTGTCAGCCTTGTTTTCCAGCTTGCCAATTTCTTTATTAACTTCGCGTGCTTTGCTGAGATCTTCATTTAGAATGGCTTTGAAAAATATGGGTAATTGTTGAACGCACTGGTCAACAATGTCCATATGATTCTGCATCGCGGTGAAAGGTGACTGGCTAAAGATCTTTGAAAAATAATTTTTTGCCATGATAAATGCCCCATGAATTTCGGCGTATTGTGCAGAAACCCCAGAGGAATTCAACTCAATATTGATAACAAAGTCTGTTTTTTATTCTGACTATGAAAGGCCTGGCACTATTGTTTGTCCGACTCGTCTATCAGGCTTATCTGGTGCTTTTCGATCTTGATTTGACGGTTTTTATACAATAAACCAAGGGTTTTCTTGTAAGTAGCTTTACTCACACCGTAGGTCGCGTAAATCTCCGCCGGTGGACTCTTGTCGGTCAGTGTTGATATGCCCTGGTGCTGTTCCAGATATTGCAAAATAGTATCAGCCAGGCCTTCACGCTCCAGGTGAGCAGGCAGTTGCAGGATCAGGTCGACTTTGCCATCAGTGCGTAGGAGTTTGATATAACCTTTTAGCTTTTCGCCATAATGCAGTTTTTTAAAGGTTTCATTTTCATACAGCTGCCCCAGGTGAATATTATTGATGACAGCTTTAAAGCCCAGGTCGCTCTTGCCATAAATTTGTAAATCGACAGCCTGGCGTGGCTCATAAATGTTAATATCAGCAATCAGATGATCTTCAAGTCGGGAGGAGGCGGCAATACGCTGTGTTGTTTCATCGACAAACAGATAAACAGTGTAGGAATAACCCTTTTGCATCGGTTTTTGCTGCTCGTTAAAAGGCACCAGCAAGTCTTTAGGCAGTCCCCAGTCAAGAAAAGCCCCAAATTTGTTGGTATCGACCACTCGTAAATAAGCACACTCGCCAACCAGTGCTTTAGGCGTTTCTGTAGTGGCTACAATACGGTCTTCGGAATCGTTGTAGAGGAAAACCGATATCACATCACCAATGCTGGCATCATCCTTTAAATAGCGTTTTGGCAAAAGTATCTCACCGAGTTCCTCACCATTGAGGAAAACACCGAAGTCGACCTTCTTGATAATGCTTAATGAACTGTACTGACCGAGTTTGACCATTTGGAGTAGTGGTGTAATGATAAAGCTCCATTATGCCTGCAAGCTCTGGTGGCTGAAAGCATGTGGCATGTTTCGTCACCTTCCCCGAGGGCATGAAAAGGCAGGTGAAAGTAATTAAGTAATGTGTCTGTATGCTGTCATCGCCTATCGATCTAGCAGTCAGAGTGAAATCGCGCTATGCTTTTTAATACCTCCTCCAATATCCGGGGATTCGTATGCCAGGAAAAACTGTTCTCATTGTTGACGATTCAAAGACGGCTCAAGTCCGTTTACGCAAGATGTTGCAAAAATTTGATGTCAAAGTAGATATATCTTTTTCTGCGGAAGAGGCTTTAGGCTATTTAAGCCACACTATGCCGGCTGTTATTTTTATGGATCATCATATGGAAGGCATGGATGGGCTGGAAGCACTAAAAATAATAAAAGCCAACCCTAATACGGCTGTTATTCCCGTAATCATGTACACCTCTGAGAAGGGAGATGTGTATGTTGGACAGGCCCGGGCACTCGGCGCACTGGATATTTTAAGCAAAGAAATTATCAAGCCTGAAAACCTGAGTCGTGTGCTGGCTCGCCTGAATATCATTCCCAGGGAGCAAGCAGCTGTTGAGAAAAACCAGAATATCACCAGCCAAACCGATCAGTCGCAAATCAAAAACCAGATTGCGCATCTTTTCGAGCTACACATTGCCGATGTCAGGCAGCAAATTACAGGGCATACGAAATTCATTGTGCGAAGGCTTGGTAGTGAAATAAAGAACCTGGAATCTGACAGAAAAACAAAACTGCCGGAGCCTGATATAGAGGAAAAAATCGGCAAAATTTACCCAGAGGAGCCGGCCACTCGAGGCACTAATCTATCCAATATCCTGTTACTGGCATTGCTTATCGGCATAGTTTATCTTGGTTTTGAATTACAGCGTTTAGAGCACAAAGTATTGGTGCTTGCTAGTAGCTACACAGAAATGGTGCGGACTGATCAGGTAGAAAACACATTGATAGCCGATTTAAAGCCGGAACTCCCGTCCGTCAACACGGCTGATGAGGTAAAAAGTGATAGCGACTATCTACCTGGTCCCAGTAAGGTAAGCACCGATAGTGCACTGGTAATGGATTCATTGAACTGGGCATTTAATGCTGATCTTCCGTTTGGATATAACCAGCCGCCGTTGGGGGAAACGCAGGTTACACAAATCAGTAATCTGGTTTATTTGCTGGATAGTGTCGGATACAAAGGCGAAGTGCAGCTTCAAATCCACTTTGGTAATTTATGTTTACAGGTAAACAGTAGCGGGGAATGGCATCTGGCAAACCCCAAATTACCAATTTCTCAATGCATTATGTACAAAGAAGTGAATTCTGATTTTTTCCCCAATACGTTTCTAAGTACAGACTATTTAACGCTGGTACAAACCGCGCCTCCTCTCAATAACGGTAATATTAATTTGAAAGTGACTAGCCGAGACTTCGGGCTGCCGCTGCAAGCATATCCTGAGGACAGTGGTAACACCACCGCTGGAGAATGGAACCAGAAAGCGTTGAAGAATAACAGGGTCTCGGTGCTGCTGAAGAAATATTAACCGGGTTGTCGTAGCTAATACAGCTAAACCGCACCGAGCAAATTCTCAATCATATCAGCTTCGGCCTTAGACTCTTTCATAAATGCCATAATCTGCTCAGGCTCCCCGGTTTTCAATCCAAGCTTGGCAAATGCAGGCAGTTTTGTAATTGGTGGTAGTTCCTGTATTTCTGCTGCACCAATGAAACTGTGATATTGCGCGATCATCACCAGGTCACAAAGGTCGGCCTGGTCGCCCGGGTTTCTAAACCAGGATTCGCATTCCTCACCGACTGTAATCAGCTCATCGGTGAAATTCCACTTATGCAATAACATGCTGGTTATCTGTGGGCGCAGACTGCTAATCGCGCCCATCAGTTTTTTCCCATCAGCGTATAACTCGGGATGTTCATCGACGAACTGCAGGATGGCAATTTCGCCAAGATCGTGTATTAAACCGGCAAGTTGCGCCTGTTCCGGGTCGAATAATCCGCATTGTTTGGCAAGAACGCGGCTAAAGGCAGCAACGCGCCGACTATGTTTCCAAAGACGTTGCATGCTGGTTTTTAAATCGGTAGAGCTGGATTTGAAAAGTTCCTTGACTACGTAAGTGATGACCTGTTTACGCGTTGCTTCGAGACCAATGCGTACGATGGCCTGTTGCAGAGTATTGATTTGCGCGGCGCCTTGATACAGGGCGCTATTGGCTATCATGATTAATTTGGCGGTAATTGCCGGGTCGGACTGGATAATTCTGGTAATCGCTTCGGCGTCGATACTGCTTTGTGAAAATGCCTGTTGAATACGTTGCGCGACTTCCGGCAGGCTCGGCAGGTTGATATTGCCCGAAGTAATGTGCTGGAAAAGCTGAATAGTGAGATGGTTTTCTTCGTCACCTTGTTCGATGGTGATAACGTCCATGCTGTCTTCGACAGCTTCGGTTTGCCGGGCAAAACCATTCAGTTGCTGATCAAAAATTTTCAGGTAGCGAACGTCTTCTAGAGCATCAACATCGTACATGCTGGGACGAATCTTTGCGATTGGTGTTATGTCACCTCTGGGACTTGACTCAAAAGCCTTTTCCTTGCCATCGGCGGCTATGGTAACGACAGAACCCCTGAGCAGGTAAATACTGGACTTTTCGATACAGCCACGTTCAACCAGGCGCATTCTTTTAGTTGCGGTCTCTATCGTCAGGGTTTGTGCCAGGCTTGCCAGTTGATCCTGGTTAAACTGGCTCAGACATCGTAACCTTCCCAGCGTTTCGACCTGTGGTTGGGGCATAGTTGCTTACTCGTTTCATATTCCTGTTTATGAGTCTAGTCGATATGTCGTAAAGTGGATGGTAAATCGGTAAAAATACCATCGATTCCCATCGCCTTTAGCTTTCGTGCGAATGATATGTGGTTGATAGTGTAGACAATCACACGTACGCCATGCGCCTGAATATTTTGAATCAGTTCAACGTCGAGATATTTATCATCTATATGCCAGGAATAGGGCTGTAGTTGTTCAATCAAAGTGTTGGGTTGCATAGGCACGCCGGAAATTGCCGGCGCCAGCGCCCAGGGGCAGTGTTCTAACCTGAGTTGCAGTAGCTGTCGATGATCGAAAGATGAAATTAATATCCAGGGAAAAACAGGATTAGGCTCGAGGGTCGGGTACTCGCAGAGCAAGTTATTGACTAAAACTGCGGTATCGAGCGATTTGATTTCGATATTAAGCGGCATTTTACCCCAGCATAAATCGAGGATATCGCGCAACCTGGGGATGGCCTCACCGTTTTTGAGCCTGATCGATGCGGGATCTTCGAGCTCGTGAAAAAATCCTGACTCTCCGGTTAAACGATCGAGATCATCATCATGGATCACCCATAGTTCACCTTTAGCTGCACGAACATCAAGCTCAATAGCGTCGATATCCAGCTCGATTGCATGCTCGAAACCACTTCTACTATTTTCAAATTTTTCGCCACCAGCGCCGCGATGACCAATAGTTAGGAACTGGGCAGGTGAACTGTCCGACATTAGCTTTATACTAGATTTAAATTTCGAAGTTTGAACTATACTTGAGTGAAATTGATTTGAATAGATAGCTAAAATCGAACCTCAGCTTGTATAAAGAACAATATGTCCTCGTCTTTAGATCATTATGTACTAAACCAATTACATGAGGACATGGGTGAAGATGTGACCGAGGTACTTGACGCATTTGTTGAGTCGATCGAAATGCTGCTAGCTGATTTAAATGGCCGTCATGCTGACGTGGGTAAAGATACAATTTCTCGCTGGGCGCATTCGATCAAATCTTCTGCGGCCAGTATCGGTATGATGAAACTTTCCGGCATGGCTGAGGAACTTGAAATGGTATTGAAGTCGGGCGATCAAATCGATATTGATGCACAGACTAAATCAATAAACTCTGAATTCATTATTGCGTTAGAATTGTTGAAGCGTGAAGTCTTCTTGATTGCCTAAACCGTTATCTCAGTAATAGCCGGTAGCCTATGATTTACGTCCTGTTGACAAGCTTTTTGTTAGTTATCATATATGTGCCACAGCTTTGGGTGCAGGCGGTTCTCTCCCGGCATAATAGTAAAGCAGAAGATAATTTTCCTGGCACGGGTGGTGAATTGGCCAGGCATATTCTTGATCGGTATGAATTGCAGGAAATCAAGGTCGAAGTTACCGAACTCGGTGATCACTATGACCCCCAGAGCCGTGCTGTTCGGTTGACCCGAGACAAGTATGAAGGCAAAACTCTTACCGCAATAACAGTATCTGCTCACGAGTGCGGACACGCCCTGCAACACGCTGCAGCCGAACCACTGTTCCAAACACGGACAAAACTTGCCTACAGTGCTATCTGGGCACAGCGGGTAGGGTCTTTTCTGCTTTTCACCGCGCCGGTATTGGTGATTTTAACCAAATTATCTTCGGTCGCAATCTTCAACCTTATAGGTGCTTTTTTGATTATGGGTTTTGCGGTAGTGATGCATTTGCTCACATTGCCGGTGGAATTCGACGCCAGCTTCAACAAAGCGCTGCCGATTCTAGAATCAGGGTATCTCACGGCGAGGCAAAAACCAGCAGCCAGACGCATACTACGGGCTGCAGCTATGACCTATGTCGCAGCATCGCTGGCGACTTTATTCAATTTCTGGCGTTGGTTAGCGGTTTTACGGCGGTAATTAGTTGTATACAAATCCTGTTGCATAGCGGTACAGTTCGGCTTGTTACCATAGGTTTAAAGTTGAATAACACAGGCAGGTAAACAATGGAATTTGAAGGCATTTATACACCGATAGTGACGCCATACCACGATGACTTCAGTATCGATTACCAGCGTTTAGGCGAGATTCTCGAGTTTCTGATCGAAGCCGGTGTTTCTGGAATTATTTCGGCCGGTACTACCGGCGAGTATTACGCACAAACAATGCAAGAGCGTTTTGATCTGATGGCGTTTCTTCAGCAGAAAATAAGCGGCAGGGTTAGCTATATCGTCGGCACTGGTGCAATTAGAACTGAAGATTCGATTGAATACGCCAGACATGCGTTAAAAGTTGGTGCCGATGCCTTGCTGGTTGCAACGCCGCCTTACGCGGTGCCAACCGAACGCGAAGTTGCTCTGCATGCTCTGGCCATTGACCAGGCGGCAAATTTACCAATCATGCTTTACAACTATCCAGGACGCATGGGAGTGAATATGGGTGAAGAATTCCTCGATCAGGTGGGATCTTCGGTTAACTTTTGTGCGATTAAGGAATCTTCTGGAGATGTCAATCGCATACATACCCTGGCGGGTGACTATTCGCATATTCAGCTTTCCTGTGGCATGGATGATCAGGCACTGGAATTTTTTGCCTGGGGTGCACGTTCATGGGTATGTGCAGGTTCCAACTTCGCACCCGAGATACATATTGCGATGTACCAGGCTTGTGCGGTTGAAGGTGATTTCGTCAAGGGGCGTCGCATCATGTCGGCGATGATGCCGTTGATGAGCATGCTGGAGCAGGGCGGTAAATTCGTTCAATGCATAAAGCACGGCATGGCCACTCGCAGCTTGCCAGCCGGTCCACCACGCAAGCCGCTGCAAGCATTGGATAAGGACGAGAAGCTTTCGCTTGAAAAGGTGTTGCATGTGATGAACACCACTTTTAAGAACGTTATCGAGGGCAGTACCAATGCATGATCGCCCATATAAACGAGTGGTTTGACTGGATGAAAGCAGGTGCCAGTTATCATCCCGATCTCGGTGAGTCGGGCTGGTTAGCGATATTACCGCAACGAAAGCCACAGGCCGAGTTAAGCGCAGATATTGAGGCCGATTATTGTATTATCGGCGCAGGGTTTGCCGGGTTAGCGGCGGCAAGAAGACTTTTACAAATTCATAAAACTGCACGTGTGGTAATTCTCGAAGCGGCTACAGTTGGTTCAGGTCCGGCGGGTCGCAATTCAGGCTTTATGATCGACTTGCCGCATGTATTGTCGTCCAGCAGCTATGCGGGGCAGGCTGCGAGTGACCAGCGTGATATAAAGCTGAATCGACATGCAATCGCTTTTGTACGTGAAGTGGTCGATGAGTTCGATATGCCGGAAGAAGCTTTCAGAGCGGAAGGCAAAATCAACGCGGCCGCGAGCCATAGTGGTGTGCGGGCTAATCAGGAGTATTCAGAACATTTACAGAAACTGGGTGAACTCTGTGAGCTGCTTGATGCCAGGGCGATGCAGGCCATAACTGGTTCCAGTTACTATCTCGGAGGATTACGCACACCTGGCACCGCGATGATACAACCGGCGTTACTGGTACAAGGTTTTGCAGATGGCCTTGCCAACCTGGTCAACTGTGAGTTATTTGAGCAGTCTGCGGTAGTGTCTATACAAAAACAGAGTGATCGTTGGAAGTTATCAACAGCTAAAGGTTCAGTGCTGGCAGCAAAAGCTATTCTGGCAGTGAACGGTTTTGTTGAAAATTTCGGTTTTTATCGACGACGACTAATGCATGTGAATTTGTACGCTTCGATGACCCGGGAACTGAGTGAACGCGAAGTGTCGGAATTAGCTGGGGAAGATCGCTGGGGATTCACACCATCGGATCCTTTCGGCACCACAGTACGTAAGATTAACGATAGCGGAGGGCATCGGTTAATTATCCGCAACCGTTTTTCCTACGATCCGGGTCTGGTACCGAGAAACGAACAGCTACAGCGAGCGGCACATGATCACGACCAGGCTTTTCACGCGCGATTTCCAGGACTTTCTGCTGTGACAATGCAACATCGATGGTCCGGACGCTTATGTTTAAGCCGAAACCATGCCTGGGCTTTGGGCCAGGTCGCTGAGCACCTGTATTCGGCCTGTTGTCAAAATGGCCTGGGGACGACCAAAGGAACGGTCGCCGGTATTATTGCCGCTGAAATGGCCTGTGAGCAGCAGGTTGATAGCCTTATGCCTGAATTTGAAAACGATGAATTACCACAAAAACTATTACCCGAGCCATTTATGACCGTGGGTGCGAGAACTTATTTAAGATTGCGCGAATGGCTGGCGGGAAAAGACAGATAACAAGCCTGGTTAGCTTAGCGGACACCCATGGTGAATTTGGTGCCTGGTGGTCGGTTAGCTGTAATTTTCTGACCACGCAAATTAAGGATGCGGTGTTGATCGAGTAGTAACTGATAGAGAAACATGAGTTCATCCTGCGCGTCGACGGGAAAACCAGCACGACGTTTGCCACCCTCAACCATAATAAGTTCTTCGAGGTATTTTTTACCCTCCGAATATCGCCACAGGCCAGTGATGGTTTTTATCACTCTCGGGAAAGACTCGATTGCAGCCGGGGTACCCATACGTTTGCGTTTGAGTATTTCACTTTTCTTGAAAAGCTGCTGTGCGAGCGCTGGGTTTATGACACGGTTATCAATCGACATTCGAGTTTATACTGTGGGAAACTGTTTTTAATGTATGGTCATTCACTTTATTGGTTATCCATAATTTAACAACAATTTATGTGCGAAGATTATAACAACATAACAACTTTGTTAGTGGGAAAGTATATATCGAAACATATTAAATTCAATATGATGGCATCCGAGTCCTGCATGTTCATAAATTACCAGAATAGAGTATAGTAAACCATTGAAATATAACAAGTATAATTCAATGTTAACTGCTCATTAGAATACTTTTTTGTAAGGATTTCTGTGTATTTGCACTCAGATTTGGTGTTTTTTTCAAAATTTCGCAATTATCCACGGTTGTCGATAGAATGCCCCACAACTCAGATTTGCTACAAGAAATTATTTTTCTCAGTTTATGAAACCATCGGATAAATATCAGGCCATTCTTGAACAGCCCGAATTTTTTGCTGATGCCGGGCAAAATCAGGCAATTGCCCTACTGGATGACCTCTATACTCGCTTACAACAACAATCAGGGACAGAAACCGGTTGGTTGAAAACATTGCTTTCGAGTGATCTGTCTAAAGCGTCGATTAAAGGACTGTATTTCTGGGGTGGAGTGGGTCGTGGTAAAACCTTTTTGATGGATATTTTTTACCAAAGCTTGCCGAACGACGATAAACAACGAGTGCATTTCCACGACTTTATGAACCAGATTCACTCAGCATTGAAAAAACAATCCAGCCTTGAAAATCCTCTTCATAAAATTGCCGAAGACCTGGCTGAAGAGTTCAGCATTCTGTGCCTTGATGAGTTTGTTATTACCGATATTGGTGATGCGATGATTATGGCGTGTTTACTCGAAGCATTATTTGAGGCGGGTGTGGTATTGGTAACGACATCTAATACTGCGCCGCAGAATTTATACCATGATGGTTTGCAACGTGCTCGATTTTTACCGGCCATTGATCTGGTTTGCCGGCATTGTGACGTTGTTAACCTGGATGGTGGTGAAGACTATCGGTTAAAAGGTCTACAACAAACAGATCTGTATACCGTGCCGCATTCCCTGGCAGTGAATAAAGCGATACAGCTCTATCTGGACGAGCATGTCACCCCGATTCAGGCGTATAGAGACAGCCTTTGTATCAATACTCGACAACTATCTTTTCAGGTTTGTGCCGAAGATACCGTCTGGTTTAACTTCGAAGAACTTTGTAAAACTACGCGTAGCCAGAACGATTATCTGGAACTGGCCCGTTTGTTTAACACCTTGATATTAACCGATATCGAAATAATGTCAGCGATGCAGGATGATATCGCCCGGCGCTTCGTTTTGTTAATCGATGTGATGTACGATCATCGCGTCAAACTGATCTGCAGCGCCGAAGCCAAAGCCGAACATCTTTACAAGGGTAAAAGACTCGCTTTCGAGTTCGAGCGCACCAGTAGTCGCTTGATTGAAATGCAGTCACAGCAATATCTAACACAGGCGCATACCCAACAGTAATTCACCAGATAAATCTGGCCCAAAGTCCGGCATGATCGGAAAACTTTCGATCGATATCGCTAAATTCAATGGCTTGCAACTGTGGTTTAAATCGCTGGTTGGTCAATATGTAATCGAGTATCTGTTTCTGGCTTTTGTAAACATAGGAATATCTCTCTGGTTTGCTAACCTGCTGGGTTATATCGATTAAATCTTGGTTGATCCAGTCTTTGGCTGCATATTTCACCTGACTATTATCAGGATCACCTCGAATGACACCGACGATATCGGTGTATTTATCGTTTGGCGTTATTGCATTAAAGTCGCCGAGTAACATTATCGATGAATTTGGCTGATCAAGCTGAAATTGATGGATCCAACGTGCCAGGCTGGTTGCCTGCTGCAGGCGTTTAAATGCCACTCTTTTACTCCTGTTGACCGAGCCTAGTCCCCGCATTGAACGTAAATGAAGATTAACCAGCGTAATACAGCCTGGCTTGTAACAAACCTCAAGCAATAGCGGAGGTCGAGAGAACAGAAATGCCCGCTTGAATAAAGTGTTTTTGAAAAGCTGGCGTTGCTGTTTAATTTTAACGTCGCCTTTAATCAGAAAACCAACATCGATGCCGGATTTGTCGTTTCCTTCCAGTAACACAGGTTGATAAACAGGACCTTTGTTTTTAACCACAGCTTTTGAAATATCGGCCAGCACTTCCCGGCTCTCAACCTCCTGTAAGGCGATTATTTGTGGATATTCAAATTGTCGCTGAATTTTATCTGCAATGGTTGAAAGCCGCTGTCGATAGGCCTTACTGGAAACCACTTTTTCACGATTGCCATCATCGATGTCATTAAACAGGCGGTTCAGGTTTTGTGATAATACAGTAAGTTCAGCGCCATAGGACGCCGAAGCTAGCAAGACTGAAACAGTTAAGAGTGTCGGAACCAGCTTGACCATTGTTGAAATAACCCGGCATTACTCGCTGCCAGCACAGAACGTGGTTCGAGTGATTCGACAAACACTGCCTCACCATCATGGTTCAGACTAAAACCACCCGATTCATCCAGTAACAGGTTTCCGGCAGCATAGTCCCACAGGTTTTCACTGCCGTGGATTAAAAGTTGCACGCGTCCTGCAGCCAACCAGGCCCACTCCAGTGCACAACTGCCGATATTACGCTGCGATTTATAGGGCACTTGATCGACCAGGCGCAAACGTCCGTCGCGCTTGAGTCGTTTGAAATCGACGAAGGCTATCGACTGACGAAGCAATTCGGGTTGCCGTGGGCGCTCTTGCGTTTCATTGTTTATCCAGAAGCCCTGACCTTTCAACGCCGAAAAAAATTCCTGGCGTAGTGGATCGTAAACGATGCCGAGTACAACCTGGTGATGGCTAATTAATGCCAGGGAAACTGAAAATAGCGGCATTGTTGCGTGAAAATTAGTGGTGCCATCAAGTGGGTCGAGGCACCAGTAGTCATCGCCACAGGTCAATACTTCGATCTGCTCCTGAACAGAATTTTCCTCGCTTAGCATACCTACCTGCGGAAATTGCATCTCCAGGGCCGAAGTCAGGGATGCCTGCATGGCCAGATCAGCTTCGGTGATAATTGATCCATCGTGCTTGATTTGCGAGGTTGACTTTTTGAAGTAAGGTATCAGGCTCGATTGTGATGAAGTCTCGATGATTTTCTCGATAGCCAGCAAATCGTCAAGTCCATAAATTTGTGTTGTCACGTCTTTATTCCAGTTCCATTCCAGAGTAATAATAATGAATAGAGGTTGCTAATTGGTAATTTCAGGTCAAAATAACCTGTCGATCAATACCACTACGACTTTAGCCTATTCATGAGATAGGTGAAAACTATTTAATTTTAATTTGACGAAAACAGATAAATTTCATACGTGAATAATCAGTATTTCCTTACCCGGCAAACTGCCAATTTAATGGAAGATTTCGTGCGAGAAATTGGCCGTGGTTCTGCTTTATTTTTATTGTATGGTGATACTGGGGTCGGTAAGACGAGTTTGTTAAAGCAACTCACCACTCAACGACTAACCGAATTGACCAGTCACTGGATAGATTTTAACGAATCCGATGATGCCGAAAATCTTGAAAGTATCGCCGAATCGGCAAACGAAGACGATGTTATTGTTGTTGATCATTTTGAATCGGCATCAAACCGGGCACAACATCAAATATTCAAGAGTTGGTCGACCGATGGTCGAGACAAAAGGCTGAATATTATTGTCAGCACTACAAGTAGCAGTTTCAATGCATTCCGGCAACTCGCGCAGCAGTACCAGGTGGAGGCCCAAAGCTTTCAGCTCATGCCCTGTATGGCCGAAGAAGTCGAATCCTACCTGCAGTTTGTTTTATTCCCCAATGAACCATTTGGGCAGTTAAAGATACCCCCCGCGATCAGAAAACAGATTCGCAGTGCCAGAGGCGTGTTTACTACATTAAATGAAATCATAGGCCGTGAGGGCGACGCTTTTAGTCTTGAAACCGGTGAACATCAATCATCGGGAATGAGAGTTGGCCTGGTATCAGGTTTATTCATGCTGGCGCTGGTTGTCGCTGGCCTGGTTTATTATGTTCACTTGCCATCTCCACCAGTGATTATTGAACAGGAAGTACAGACTCCAGCCCCGGAGGTCGAGCAAATTGAAGTGCCACTCGAATCCAGCCCGCCTGAGGTTGTTGAAATCATCGAAGTTATCGAAGAGCCAGAGCAAAGTACAATTGTCGAGGTGGACTGGTTTCAGGTAATTCTCGAGCAAAGCATGGAATGGATCAAGCAGGGCGATCCACAGCGCGGTACTATCCAGATTATGTCGATTGGCTTTAGTAGCTTCGATCAAACTGCTTATCGAGGTTATCTCGATCGATTGAAATCTGACAATGTCGATATCGATAAAATCAAGATCTTCAAAACCCGGGCGGGATCGCAGGTGGTGTATAGCATCATTTATGGCGAATACGAGAATCGAGGAGAGGCAGGCAGACAAATAACAGCATTACCAGAATCGTTGGGCGCTGATGGCCCCATATCCCGAACCACCGGAAGTATTGTCAGCGAAATTGAAAAATTTGGGGAAATTTAGGTATTTATGCTGTTGCCTCTACACGATAAAAACCCACTCAGAATAATTCCATTTCAAATAGTCACTTTTTCCATATTGCTGGTTTGTGTGGGATTGTTTGTTTTACAGAAGGTTGTTGGCGGCGATATGGGTAATGTCCTGGCGCTTAGCTATGGCATGATACC
>JAAENK010000028.1 GCA_024224415.1 Gammaproteobacteria bacterium
CTAGCCATAATTCCAGGCCTGATATTCGGCCTGATATTCGCCGGCGGCGGATTTTTCTTTTTGTCGGAGACTGCAATCCCGACCTGGCAAAATTGGCAGTCGATGCACAACTGGCAGCCGGGTTTCGCGCAACTCATTTCAGCTTCAGGCGCTGAGAATTATACCGAAGCACATTATCGCTACGAATTCGGTGGTTTGGACTTTGAAGGTACACGTGTATATGTTGCCGACTTTAAAGATAACATTGGTTCTTACCACGCCGATATGCTGCAATTATTGCGTCGTTATCAACAAAGCGGGCAACCCCTACCGATCTGGATAAATCCCCATTTTCCACGGGAATCGGTAATCGACCGGGAAATGCGTTGGGGATTATTTTTGTTGATGTCCGCTTTTTGTTCTGTTTTCATTTTAATCGGCCTTGCTGTTATCTATGGCAGCGTCAGCAGTAAAAAACTACAGAAGCAAACCAGGGACGAACCCAAAAATACTGACTGGCAATCACGCAAAGGTTGGGGGAGCGCAAAAATCGCTTCAGATGCAGTAAAAGGCGCATGGTTTTACTGGCTGTTTGCTATTTTCTGGAATGCCATCAGCACACCAGTCATTTTCATTCTTCCAGATGAATTGGAAAATGAAAATTATATTGCCCTTGTGGCCCTGCTGTTCCCTTTAGTCGGCATATTTCTACTTTACAAGGCGATCACCACGACGTTGGAATATCGCCACTTCGGCAAGGTTTTTCTGGAAATGGATCCCTACCCCGGCGCTATCGGCGGCCACGTCGGTGGCCGCATTCAGGTAACGCGACTCGATCACCATAAAGTCAGCGAGGCGAGTGAATTGTCGGTTCAACTGGAATGCATTTATAGTTATATGTCAGGTTCGGGTAAGAATCGTTCTCGCCGTGAAAGTATAAAATGGGTCGAACAGGGCA
>JAAENK010000029.1 GCA_024224415.1 Gammaproteobacteria bacterium
CCCATAAAACCCAAACCATCAATGTGGTCGCGAGAAGCAGAATTGGAAACTCTCTATTGATCAGTTTCGAGGTAAACGACAGGGGTATGAATAACGCCGTTGCGCCAAGAATGAGCCCGATATTAGCGATATTTGAACCTATTGCATTGCCGATGGCCAGGTCGGGCGTGTCGTCGAATACGGAAAACAGGGATATGAGAATTTCCGGTGCCGAAGTTCCGAACCCGATAATGGTGATACCTATGATCAGCGTCGAGACCCCCAGATTACGAGCAATGATTGCGGCACCGTCAACGAAGAAGTCAGCGCTCCAGACCAGCAGGGCCAGGCCCAGAACAACGGCAATAATAGACAGCAGCATCGGGTAAACAACCTATAAATGTTAGTGAATACGCAAACCTGAATCAACCCGGCTTAAAGCGAGCCATCGGGTTTTCCGGTTTCAACATACGACGCAGTTCCGCGTAGTCTGTTGTTTCGAATTATCAACGATGGCATTTACGCCTAGTTTATCATTAAAACAAAGAA
>JAAENK010000030.1 GCA_024224415.1 Gammaproteobacteria bacterium
ATATTTTACATTTTCCAGACCCTAAACTGCGCAAGATTGCCAAACCGGTGACGATATTTGATGCCGCGCTCAAGAAACTGGTTGGTGACATGTTTGAAACCATGTACCAGGCCCCTGGAATCGGTCTCGCCGCTACGCAGGTTGACCGGCATA
The DNA here is from genome assembly GCA_024224415.1 of Gammaproteobacteria bacterium. Classification (GTDB taxonomy): domain Bacteria; phylum Pseudomonadota; class Gammaproteobacteria. Next base: position 154 of record JAAENK010000030.1, read on the forward strand.
TTCGGCTACTGGTTATGGATGTTTCCGATGAGCGCAACCAGCCTCGTTGTTTAATCAACCCTGAGATTCTTCAGGCCGAGGGTGAAGAGGAGATGGACGAAGGTTGCCTGTCGGTTCCCGGATTTTACGAGCCCGTGCGGCGTGCCGAACATATTCGCGTGCGGGCGCAGGATGAAAATGGCGAAACCTGTGAATTTGAAGCAGAAGGTCTCGAAGCCATCTGTATTCAACATGAAGTGGACCACTTACAGGGAAAGCTGTTTGTAGACTATATTTCGTTACTTAAACGTAATCGAATCCGCAGCAAGTTGGTTAAACAAAAAAAGCAAATGGCGTCAGCCTGATCTAGATCATCTATCCCTTCGTTTATGTTAAAAATTATATATGCAGGCACGCCTGATTTCGCAGTTCAGGCACTTGAGACTTTATTACAGTCAGAACATCAGGTTATCGCTGTTTATACGCAGCCAGATCGTCCAGCAGGTCGAGGCAGGAAGCTGCAGCCCAGTCCTGTCAAGGTTTGTGCTCAGGCACATGATATCCCGCTTTATCAGCCCCTGTCTTTTAAAGAAAACGGGGCAATTCAACAGCTTATTGATTTGAAGGCTGACTTAATGGTGGTTGCCGCTTACGGTTTGATACTACCGGAAACTATTCTTCAGGCCCCCAGGCTGGGTTGTATCAATATCCATGCATCGTTACTGCCTCGCTGGCGCGGCGCGGCACCAATCCAGCGTGCAATCCTGGCCGGTGATGCGGAAACCGGCATTACCATCATGCAAATGGACAAAGGTCTGGATACTGGCGATATGCTGGCAAAACAGACTGTACCAATTCAACCGAACTGGAATGCGGGTGAGCTACACGACGAATTAAAGGTAATTGGCGGGGAGTTGTTAATGTCGGCATTGACATCGCTCGAAGGCGGCAAGCTTAAACCAGAGGGTCAGGATAATGACTCGGCTACTTATGCTGAAAAACTAAGCAAATCCGAAGCGGCTATCGACTGGCACAAAAGTGCTACCGAGATTGATCGAGAAATCAGAGCCTTCTCTCCCCGGCCAGTCAGTTATACCAAGCTGGACGGGCAAACCCTGCGAATCTGGCGAGCCAATACTTTTATTGAGCAATCCAGTGAATCGGCGGGTCGTGTCATAAGACACGATAAACAGGGTATTTATGTGAAATGCTGTGAAAGCGTTATTCAAATTACCGAACTACAGTTTCCCGGTAAAAATAAGACCACCTCAGCGCAGTTGCTAAATGCCCGCAATCTTCAGGGACAGCAATTTGGGCAGACTGAGTAAATAATGTCAGAAAAATCAAAAAGCCCACGTTGGCTGGCGTTGAAATCGGTTCTTTTGGTGGTTCAACGAGGTCGCTCGCTTGATGAAGCGCTAAAACTCACATTACAGGATAAAGACCAGCTGGCTGAGCGCGATCTTGCGCTTTGCAGGGCACTAGCTTACGGCGTATGCCGATGGTATTTGGCTCTGCAAGAGGTAGTCATGGGCTATTTACGTAAGCCGATGAAGAAGAAAGATAAAGACCTCGAAGTTATATTGCTACTGGGTTTGTATCAGTTGGCGATGATGGATGTGGAGCATCATGCCGCTGTCAATGAAACCGTGAAACTTACACTTTGGCAGAATAAAACCTGGGCCAAAGGGCTTGTGAATGCAGTATTGCGGGGTGTGATCAGAGACCAGGTCGATATGAAAACGGGTTTCGATGATGCCTCTTACCCCGACTGGATAAAGCAGAAACTGATACAGGACTGGCCGCAGCAGGCGGAATCTATTCTGACGGCTGCAAATCAACAGGCCCACATGGTTTTACGCGTCGATCTGCGGCAAATATCGATGTCGGATTGTATTGCAAGTTTGCAGTCACAGGGGCATACCGCCAGCACACATGAGTTTGTCGATAGTGCCGTAGTATTGGGAAAACCCTGTAATGTTGTGGCAATCGAAGGTTTTAGCGAAGGCTTATTCAGCGTACAGGACGCTGCGACGCAGTTGGCGGCTGGGCTACTGGATTGTCAGCCAGGTATGCGTGTGCTCGATGCCTGCGCAGCCCCCGGCGGCAAGACCTCGCATTTATTACAGGCAACCGATGGACTCGATTTACTAGCGCTCGATCAGGATCAAAAGCGTCTGGAGCTGGTTGCTGAAAACCTGCAACGCATCGGTAGTGAGGTTAAACTACAATGCGGTGATGCTGCTAGCCCTGATGACTGGTTTGATGGCCGACTGTTTGATCGTATCCTCGCCGACGTACCCTGCTCGGCCAGCGGGGTGATACGGCGTCACCCCGATATTAAGTTGTTACGTCGCCCCAGTGATATTGATGGTCTGGTCACACAACAGCGACGAATTCTGACTGCGCTATGGCAGTTACTCAAACCTGGTGGCGTTTTGCTTTACTGCACCTGCTCAGTATTTAAAGATGAAAACGAACGCCAAATCGACTGGTTTGTCCAAAATATGGATAATTGTTCGGTGCTGGGACTGAATTCAGTACAATGGGGTGAAGACAGACCGTGGGGGCGTCAGATATTGCCGGGATCACAGAATATGGACGGGTTTTACTATGCCCGTTTGCTAAAGACGGGTATTTCGAAATAGTTATGAAACCCATTTATGGATTGTTGGTATTGTTTTTGATTTCGGCTCCCGTTCAAGCCGAGCAACACCCGGTATTTGAGGTGAGTAACGCTAGTTTTAGTATGCAGGATAGCCTGTTACTGCTGGATGCACGCCTGTCGATTGAGTTACCCAGATATATTTCTATTGCAGTCGATCGTGGATTTGCAGTGCCACTCATATTTGAAGTAGAAATCCTTGAAATCAAGAAGTACTGGTTTGATAAGAAAATTGTTTCGTTGAAGCAACAGTATCTGCTGCATTATTTACCGATGTTGGATTCCTACGTTATCTCCGATGTTAATCAGGGTCAGCGGCATTATTTTGAGAGCCGCGATAAGGCTGTAGCTTCAATCGAGGTGATTTTTAACTACCCGATGCTCGATATCGGCAATATAGAGCCGGATCTGGAAGTTTATGCTCGAATGCGAGTTGGACTCGATGTGGATGAGCTGCCTCTGCCATTGAAATCGAGCTCGCTGTGGGACAATGACTGGGATCTGCAAAGTAAGTGGTTTAAATGGGAGGTCGATCAGGTCAGACCATGAATAAGACCGTGCGCAATACAGCCTCGTTTCTGGCGCTGACGACTTTATTACTGGTTTCGCTTGTTTTAATTAGCGATGCGACTTCCAACTCTGCGACATTTGGCAAGTACTATACCTGGTTGATATTTTTTAATGCGGTGGGTCTGGTGGTATTGCTAACGTTGATAATTTATAACGTTTACCGACTGATCGTTCAATATCGGTTGAAAACCATCGGCTCGCACCTTACAGCGCGCATGATCAGTGTGTTTGTGCTGCTGACGATTATTCCCGTCAGTATTGTGTACTATTTTTCGCTGAGTTTTCTGCATCGTAGCATCGATAGCTGGTTTGATGTTGGCATTGAAACCGCGCTGGAAGATTCGTTGCAACTTGGGCGTAGTGCACTGGATTTACGTAAACGCGAGGCACTAAATAAAACCCGGGATATTGCTCTGGAAATTTCAGAGCTGGATGACACCATAATGGTGGTATATCTCGATCAGGCACGTGATCAACACAATGCTACTGAGCTTACCCTGGTGGATCATGATCAGTCTATTATTGCATCCAGTAGTATAGATTCGACTGCCCTGCCGACCGCCCTGGCTTTAACCGATGTCGGAGAACTCAATGCTGATAATCACTATTTGAAACTCGTGGAAGATCAGGTTTACGGATTGGCGATTAGAATCGCTGTATTGGTGCAAAGCTTAGACGCCACTGAAAAAGATAAAACCCTGCAGGCTTTGTATCCGTTTACCGACCGCCTCAAAGAGCTCACTGTCGGTGTGCAGGCGGCATTTGATCAGTACAAGGAGCTCGCGGTATTACGCAATCCCTTGAAAACCAGCTTCACCATGGCTCTGTCGTTGATCTGGTTATTAAGTGTATTGACGGCAATCTGGCTGGCGTTCGTTGCGGCGCGCAAACTGGTGGCGCCGATCAATGACCTGGTTGAAGGTACCAAGGCAGTTGCTGCCGGAGACTATGAAAAACAACTGACAGTGTCTGGTACCGATGAGCTTGGGTTTTTGTTGCGGTCATTCAATACCATGACGCGCAAAATTTCGCGTAGTCGGGCTATTGCGGAGCAAAGCCAGTTGACGGAGGCAATGCAGAAAAATTACCTGGAATCAGTGATGGCGCATATAAATTCCGGCGTGTTGACCATCGATGAAACCGGTTTTATCAAAAGTGGTAATCCGGCGGCCTGCTCGATATTTGATATCGATAGTTATTACTTCAGCAAACTCTATATAACCGATGTTGTACGACAGTACCCAATGATGCGCAGTTTTTTCGAGGCGGTGACCAGCCATATGCAAAGTTTAGACGAATGGCAGGAAGAGGTTACGGTTTTTAGTCAAAGCGGGCGAAAAATTTTACGCTTGCGGGGTACTGTGTTGCGGTCGCAGGCTGATGAACGTCAGGAGCAGGTAATCGTCGTCGATGATGTGACCCAGTTAATCCAGGCCCAGAAAGACTCGGCCTGGAGCGAAATGGCAAGACGCCTGGCCCACGAAATTAAAAATCCATTGACGCCAATTCAACTCTCAGCTGAGCGTTTGCAACGCAAATTGAGCGGTGAAGTACCGCTGGAAAAGCAGGCAATGCTAGACCGTTATACGCATACCATTGTACAGCAGGTGGAAGCTATGAAATCGATGGTCAATGCCTTCACCGATTACGCCCGCTCACCCGCACAAAAACAGGAAGTACTCGATCTTAATCAAATGCTGGAAGCCATATCGGTGCTGTATCACGAAAACAATACTGAGGTCAGCCTGCAGCTCGATCTCGAAAAAGAATTGCCGCCGATTCTGGCCGATGGTGTACGTTTGCGTCAATTGGTACATAATTTGATCAAGAATAGCCTCGAAACCATCGAAGAACGTGGCTGGATCAAGTTACAGACCCGCTGCCTCAGGGAGCAGGGACGACATTTTGCCGAATTTGTTGTCGAGGATAGTGGTGAGGGTATTGCCGATGAAATCGCGGAAAATTTGTTCGAGCCGTATGTTACTACCAAAACCACGGGTAGCGGGCTTGGGCTGGCGATTGTGCAGAAAATTGTCGACGAACACGGTGGCGTGGTTTGGGTGGAAAAAAGTCAGAGCGGTGGTGCGCGGTTCATCGTTCGTCTACCATTGCTGCCGCCAGGCAGTAAGCTGGCAAGTTTGATGAAGCTATCGAAGCCGAATCAATTCCAGCCGATACCAGGGTAATGCCATGAACGCCAGAATTTTAGTTGTCGACGATGAACCCGATATTCGCTTTCTTCTCAAGGATATTCTTGAAGATGAAGGCTATCAGGTGGATATTGCTGAACACGCTCGTGCGGCCAGCGAAATTCGACGTAGCTCGCAACTCGACCTGGTATTACTCGATATCTGGATGCCTGAGATTGACGGTGTGACGTTGCTTAAGCAGTGGAAAGCAGATGACGTAGATGACTGCCCTGTAGTCATGATGTCTGGTCATGGCACGGTAGAAACAGCCGTCGAAGCCACTCGTTACGGCGCCTATGATTTCGTCGAAAAGCCTTTATCGATGGCCAAACTGTTAAGTACCGTCAAGACCGCGCTTAGCAGTAACGAAGATGCGGGTAAAGCGACATCCCAAAAATCTGAAGAACCGGTTGGCAACAGTGAGATAGTGCAGGATTTGCGAAAGCAAATGCTTGACCTCAGTCATTCTGGATCACCAGTATTTTTCAGTGGCGCCGATGGTAGTGGGCGCAAAATCTGGGCCACTTATCTCAGTGGGCTTTCGTTTCCCAATCAGGCGATGCAAGTGTTTGATAAATCACAGTATCTAGCGCAGTTTCAGCCTCTGAATAGCAATTTCTATGTCGAGGAAGTCTGTGATTTGAGCGAAAGCCAGCAATCGCGGTTTATTCAGGCCATTCAGGTGAGTGACGCTAGTGACGATTTTCGCATCATCGCATCGAGTCACTACGATCATGCACAATTGAAATTGCAAAAAAATCTAATGCCCGAAATTGTAGAGCTGTGGCGGCAAGCCATTCATATTCCCAGCCTGGATGAGCATATTGAAGATATCCCGGAAATACTAGAGTATTATGTCAACTGGTATAACGAAAAGGAGCAATTGTCATATCGACATTTTGGCGTGGCAGCGCAGAATATGTTGCGAAACCACCATTGGCATGGTGATTTATCGCAGTTAAAACGATTCATTAAATCTGCTCTTGGCAACTCTGAAGACGAATCGATTGAAATTGATGAAATCGAACAATTGCTGCAACGCAGGAAGCTGGAAGATATCGACATGCCTGCAAACACCTTACAACTGGTGATCGACCTGGATATGAATTTGCGTGATGCCAGAGAAGTATTCGAGCGTGAGTATTTATCCAGACACCTGGAACTTTGCGGTAATAATATTACTGAACTGGCGCGTCGGGTTGGTCAGGAACGTACGCATTTATACCGAAAGTTAAAATCACTTGGTCTTCACAAAAAAAAATAACTGAATTAATTACCATTAGATTATGAACATAATAATACTGGGTGCTGGCCAGGTAGGGTCTAGCGTTGCGACTGAGCTTGCCAGAGAAGAATCTAACGAAATCACTGTCATCGATATCGATCAGGATATTCTCTCCGACTTACAGGATCGACTCGATCTGCGTACTATCTGTGGTAACGGGTCTTATCCGAATATGCTCGAATCAGCTGGTGCCGATGACGCCGATATGCTGATAGCGCTAACTAATAGCGACGAAATCAATATGATCGCTTGCCAGATAGCGTCTTCGATATTCCATACCCCGACCAAAATTGCGCGCATTCGTTCGCCCGAGTATTTGCGCAGACCTGGGTTGTTTGCGCCAGAATCTATTCCGGTTGATTTTATGATTAGCCCGGAGTCGCTGGTAACCGAATATATTCATCATTTAGTCGAGCATCCAAGTGCATTGCAAGTGCTTGATTTTGCAGATGGGCGAGTACAGCTGGTGGCGGTAAAAGCCTACGACAACGGCCCATTAGTGGGCCATGCCTTAAAAACCATGAAACAACATATTCCCGGTGTCGATATGCGGGTTGCCGCGATCTTTCGCGAAGGCGAGTCGATACAGCCGTCGGCTGACTGTGTTGTGGAGGCGGACGACGAAGTATTTTTTCTTGCCGCACGCAAGCATATTCCCACAGTGATTTCTGAACTCAGGAAACTTGACAAACCGGTGAAACGGGTGATGCTGGCAGGTGGTGGGAACATCGGGGGGCAACTTGCCAGCTTGCTCGAACGTGATTATCAGGTCAAAGTTATCGAAGCTTTTCCTGCTCGTGCCCGACAGTTAGCGGCTGAGCTAGACTCCGCCATCGTCCTGCTTGGTGATGCTGCAGATCCAGACCTGCTGATCGAAGAGAACATCGAAAGCATGGATGTGTTTTGTGCTCTCACCAACGATGACGAAGCCAATATTCTGTCTTCTATGTTGGCCAAACGCATGGGCGCAAAAAAGGTCATGTCGCTGATTAATCGCTCGGCGTATGTCGATCTGGTGGAAAGTGGTCTGATCGATATTGCGATATCGCCGCATCAGGTGACAATTGGTGCGTTGCTGGCGCATATTCGACGCGGTGATGTGGTAGCGGTTCACGCCTTGCGCCGTGGTTCGGCGGAAGCGATCGAAGCCATCGCGCACGGTGATGAAAATTCGTCAAAAGTAGTCGGGCGCAGCATCGAGCAGATAAAGTTACCGGCAGGTACTACCATTAGTGCCATAGTACGCGGTGAACAGGTTGTTATTGCGCATCACGATACGATAATCGAATCAGAAGACCATGTGATTCTTTTCCTCACCGACAAAAAGAAAATTACCGATGTGGAAAAGCTCTTTCAGGTCGGATTTACTTATTTCTAGGCTGGAATACCTGCGATGCAACTATTAGTAATACAGCGGATATTCGGGCTTTTGCTGATTATTTTCAGTAGTACGCTGTTACCACCGGTATTCATTGGGCTGTATTTCGGCGACGGTGCTGTTGAGCCTTTTGTTCAGGCCTTTGTGTTGATACTGTTACTTGGTTTTTTACTATACCTACCGGTGCGTCAGCACAAAAAGGAGTTACGTTTACGCGATGGCTTTCTGGTGGTGGTATTGTTCTGGGGTATGCTCGGTATCGCTGGTGGCTTACCGCTGTATTTGTCCGGCGTTTATGATATTTCTGTCACCGATGCAATTTTTGAATCGATATCAGGCTTGACTACTACCGGTGCTACGGTGATTGTTGGCATCGACGAGCTACCGCATGCGCTACTGTTTTATCGGCAGGAACTGCAATGGCTAGGTGGCATGGGCATCATCGTGCTGGCGGTGGCGGTATTACCGATGCTCGGCATAGGCGGCATGCAGTTATTTCGTGCTGAGACTCCGGGCCCGGTAAAAGATTCCAAACTCACGCCGCGTATCACCGAAACCGCCAAGGCGCTCTGGTATATCTACCTGGGATTGACGCTGGGTTGCTGTTTCGCCTACTGGCTCGCGGGCATGACGTTTTTCGATGCGATAGCGCATGCTTTTTCTACCGTGGCCATCGGAGGGTTTTCAACGCACGATGCTAGCATAGGCTATTTTGACAGTACTGCCATCGAGCTCATAGCGGTGGTTTTTATGCTAGCTTCCGGGGTTAATTTCGCACTTCATTTCGCCGCATTTCGCAATACTTCGCTGACGCCTTACCGGCGAGATGCAGAATTCAGAACCTATATAAGCGTATTGATAGTGGTAAGCATTATTACTATCGGTTATTTGCAGGCCACCAAAACCTTTAATTCGACCACCGAGTCAATTGTCGAGGGCCTGTTCCAGGTGGTATCGATTGGCACTACGACCGGATTCACCACACAGGAATATTATACCTGGCCGGGATTTTTGCCTGTTTTATTGTTGTATGTGAGCTTTATCGGTGGTTGCTCGGGTTCTACCGGTGGCGGCATAAAAGTCATTCGTATTTTATTGCTGGTAAAACAGGGTGTACGCGAGTTGAAGCGCCTGATTCATCCGAATGCTCAGATCGCCGTTAAAATTGGGCGTAAACCTTTGCCCGAGAATGTTATCGAAGCGGTGTGGGGATTTTTCGCTGCATATTTTGCAATTTCAGCATTGATGATTTTAACCCTGATGGCAACCGGACTCGATCAGGAAACCGCCTTCTCGGCAGTTGCCGCCTGCCTTAATAACCTTGGTCCGGGTCTGGGGGATGTCGGGCAGAACTTTGCCTCGATTAATGACTTTGCCAAATGGACTCTGTGTCTGGCCATGTTGTTGGGTCGCCTGGAGATATTCACCCTACTGGTATTGTTTACCCCCGGATTCTGGAAAAAATAGCTCGCTTTGACAAGATTATTCACTCATCCACGGATCGCCAAAGCGCATAAAAGCATACGCTCGCTGGTAGGTCGCGCTGTTAGCGACTACAACATGATAGAAGACGGCGACCTGATTATGGTTTGTCTTTCTGGCGGTGCAGACAGTTATACCCTGCTAGATATGCTGCTAGGGTTGCGGCAGGCCGCACCGATTCGCTTTGAAATTGTTGCAGTCAACCTTGATCAGAAACAGCCAGGGTTTCCTCAACAGGTATTGCCAGAATATCTCGAAAACCTGGGTGTCGAATACATGATTGTTGAGGAAGATACCTTTAGTGTGGTCCAGGATATTATTCCACAGGGGAAAACCACCTGCTCGCTTTGTTCCAGGTTACGTCGTGGTATTCTCTATAATACAGCTCAGCAGCTCGGTGCCTCGAAAATCGCACTTGGCCATCATGCCGACGATATCGTCGAAACCCTGTTTCTGAATATGTTTTATAATGCGCGGCTTAAGTCGATGCCACCCAAATTAATTAGTGATGACAAACGAAATATAGTTATCCGACCACTAGCCAATGTGCGAGAAGCATCGATAAAGTCCTACGCGGCTTTACGTGAGTTCCCGATCATTCCCTGTAACCTTTGTGGTTCGCAAGATAACTTGCAACGCCAGGCGGTTAAGGCAATGTTGCAAAAATGGGATAAAACCAATCCAGGACGCGTTCAAAATATCTTCAACGCGCTGACGCGAGTTACGGCATCACACCTGCTGGATACAAGTTTATTTGATTTTACTGGCCTGTCGTTTGAAGATCTGGATGATATAGCGGAGCTTGATTTGGCGATTGATGCGGGGCGGAGTTGATTTAGGATTCTTCCCTGACTGCGCTTCCCTGCGCAATCGTTTGCTCCCTGTCTGTCGATCTATCCTTGAGACGTGCTAGTATTATGTTTCATCTCAGGATGTTCGAATGTCGCGACTGGGATTTTGTGCTGTCGGACAGGCCGTGATAATCCTGTAAGAATATTCCTACAGATTCAGTCAAATTGGAGTTTTGATGCTATTTCCAGCCATACAACCCGGGAAAACCTGGCAATTTCCCGTATCGGATAAGCATACGCTTTATCTTGAAGAATGTGGCAACCAGGATGGTATTCCCGTCGTGTTTCTACATGGTGGACCAGGCGGCAGTTGCGAACCGGGGCATCGGCGTTTTTTTAACCCTGAGCGCTATCGTATCATCCTGTTCGATCAACGTGGCAGCGGAAAATCAAAACCCCATGCCAGCCTGGAAGACAATACTACGGCTGATCTGGTTGAAGATCTTGAGAAAATACGTCAGTTTTTGAATATAGATCGCTGGGTGGTGTTTGGCGGCTCCTGGGGATCAACTTTATCTCTTCTGTATGCACAAACACATCCTCAACGTGTGTTGGGTTTGATACTGCGGGGTATCTTTCTGGCGCGAGATGCTGATGTGAAATGGTTTTATCAGGGTGGCGCAGCCAGGATTTTCCCCGAGGCCTGGCGTCATTTTCTGGAACCCATCCCGGAAAACGAGCACGATGATTTAATAACGGCTTATTACAAACGTCTTACCAGCGATAATGAGATCGTACGCATGGGTGCCGCCAAAGCCTGGTCTATCTGGGAGGGCAGTGCTGCGACATTGAAACCCGATAAACGAATAGTCAATCACTTTAGCGATCCCCATATTGCACTGAGTATCGCCCGTATTGAGTGTCATTACTTCCATCATTCGAGTTTTTTACGGCCGAACCAGATACTTGAAGACATGCACAGGATAAAGCATATACCAGGATTCATCGTGCATGGACGCTACGACATGATTTGCCCCATTGAGCAGGCCATACTGTTGAGCCAAAACTGGTCGGAAAAACGCTTACGGATTATTGATAACGCTGGACACGCAGCCATCGAACCCGACATAAGCAAGGCCCTCGTAGATAGCTGCAATCGGATGCTTGAAATCCTGGCATGATTTGCCTGTTGCAGCGTGTGTCTAGCGCCAATGTCGAAATTGCTGGTGAATGCGTAGCTGCTATCGATACCGGGTTGCTGGTGCTGGTCGGCGTGCAAAAAGACGATGACGAAGCTATCGTAAAGCACTTCCTCGAACGTATTTTGAATTATCGCATCTTCAGCGACGAAGCCGATAAAATGAACCTGTCACTACGCGATATAAGCGGCGGTTTGTTGTTGGTTCCACAGTTCACCCTCGCCGCTAATACCCGCAAGGGGCGCAGACCGAGCTTTACCTCGGCGGCCAATCCCGATCATGGTCAGCGTGTTTTTTATCGCATGGTGGATATCGCCGGCAGCTCCTTTAATGTCGTAGAATCTGGTGTATTCGGTACTGATATGCAGGTGAATTTGACCAATGACGGCCCCGTTACCTTTATTATTGATTAAATCAAGCTCTATTTTCCTGATTTTGTTGCTGAGTAGTCAGGTTAGTTATGCCTCCGACTGGTTGCGCGAAAGGCGCATGGCAGAGGAAATTGTCGACATAATATTTGATGGTGAAGCGGTTTCATTGCCTGGTGCTGAGCGAGAATTTCTGGGAATTTACACCGAGTCCGAAGCCTCGAACAAGGCGGTGCTTGTGATTCATGGTCGAGGCTTTCACCCAGATTGGGCCGATACAGTACAACCTCTACGCATCGGACTGGTTGAATATGGCTGGAATACATTATCGATACAGATGCCGGTACTCGCCAAACATGCCAGATATTATGATTATGTCGAAATCTTTGATGAGGCTATACCGCGTATAACCACCGCGCTGGAATATTTACAGGAAAACGGAAATGAGCACATTGCCATAGTCGCGCATAGTTGTGGGGCGCATATGATGATGCACTACCTGAAACAGTATGACGATGATGATTTTATTGCTTTTGTTGGCATTGGTATGGGTGCAACCGATTACAAACAGCCGATGCGTGAGCCTTTCCCACTCGACAGCCTTTCCGTGCCCATACTCGATATCTACGGTGCTGATGATTATCCCGCTGTACACCGGCTCGCGCCTGGACGCTCGCAGCAAATTCAGCAAGCGGGTCATACGCTTTCACAGCAAACTGTCGTTGCAGATGCCGATCACTATTTTACTGACAGGGGCGAAGAGTTGGTCGAAGTAGTTGGTCAGTGGCTGGATGATCTGGAGATTCAATAAAACACTTTAGATATTCAGTGATTCGATCTATAAAAGGTCGATATTGAAGTGGATGTCGATTATTATCTTGCTCCTCATTAGGTCTATCAAAAAACAGAACCCATGTCAGATCGTAGCGCTAAAGTAAGCCGAGATACATTGGAGACACAGATCAGTGCCTCCATCAATCTTGACGGAAGCGGCCAGTCCAGTTTCGATACCGGTATTCCATTTCTAGAACACATGCTTGAGCAGGTTTCGCGGCACGGTTTAATCGACCTTGAAATAAAAGCCAATGGCGATGTGCATGTCGACGATCACCATACCGTGGAAGATATCGGCATTACCCTTGGACAGGCCTTTAATCAGGCGCTCGGTGATAAGCAGGGTATTATGCGTTATGGTCACGCTTATGTGCCACTGGACGAAGCTCTATCACGGGTTGTAATCGATTTTTCCGGACGTCCCGGTATAGAGTACCGTGTCACTTTTCCCAATGCTCGAGCGGGTCAGTTTGATGTCGACCTGATTCGTGAATTTTTCCAGGGATTTGTTAACCATGCCCCCGCTACTTTGCATATCGACAACTTGCAGGGAGTTAATGTACATCATATTGCCGAAACCGTTTTCAAGGCTTTCGGACGCGCCCTGCGCGTTGCAGTATCGTGCGATGAGCGTATGGCGGGAGTAATTCCTTCTACCAAAGGAAGTCTCTAAACCATGCAGGAAATAGCCGTGATTGACTACGGTATGGGTAACCTTAGATCGGTGGTCAAAGCGCTCGAACACGTTGTTGGTAATAGCCAGCAGGTGGTATTAACATCGGATCCCAGGCGCGTTATGCAGGCGCACCGTGTGGTTTTTCCGGGCCAGGGCGCTGCGGGTGATTGTATGCGCGCAATCGACGAATATGGTCTACGCGATACCATTCTCGAAGCGGCGCGTAGTCGGCCATTTCTCGGTATCTGTATGGGGATGCAGGTTTTGATCGAATTTAGCCAGGAAAACCAGGGCATCGACTGTCTTGGTTTTTTCCCCGGACAGGCCAGATATTTTGGTGATGATCACCGTGATAAAGATGGAATCCGACTCAAGGTGCCACATATGGGCTGGAATCGAGTCAGGCAAATCCGCCAACACCCTTTGTGGCATGGCATAGAAAACAATACCCGCTTTTATTTCGTGCACAGTTACTATCTGTATAGCGAAGATAACGAGCTTACCGTGGGTAGCTGCAGTTATGGTTTCGAATTTAGTGCGTCGATTGCGCGGGACAATGTGTTTGCATTGCAATGCCATCCTGAAAAGAGTGCCGATGCAGGTCTTCAGCTATTATCAAATTTTGTAAATTGGGATGGTCAGGCATGATTCTGATTCCAGCGATTGATTTAAAACAGGGCCAGTGTGTGCGCCTGCGCCAGGGCCGTATGGAAGATAGCACTGTCTTTTCTGATGATCCGGTGGCGATGGCGGGTAAATGGGTTTCACAGGGTTGTCGCAGACTGCACCTGGTCGATCTTGATGGCGCGTTTGAGGGCAAGCCGGTCAATGCCGACGTGATCGAAGACATTAGTGCGACTTATCCTGACCTGCCCATCCAGATCGGTGGTGGCATTCGCACAGTCGAGACTGTTGAAGCTTATCTGGCTGCTGGTGTCAGCTATGTCATTATCGGTACACAGGCGGTCAAAAAGCCAGAATTTGTTACAGAGTTGTGTTCCGAATTCCCCGGCAATGTGATTGTAGGTATCGATGCCAAAGATGGCATGGTAGCGGTGCAGGGCTGGGCAGAGGACTCGGACCATTCCGCCGAACACCTGGCCAAGCGTTTTGAAAATCAGGGTGTTGCCGCTATTGTGTACACAGACATTAGTCGTGATGGCATGATGCAGGGTGTGAATGTCGAGGCGACAAGGAAACTGGCGGAGTCGATCAGTATTCCGGTGATAGCTTCGGGTGGTGTTACCGACATCGACGATATAAAACGTCTGAACGAAGTCAAGTCATCGGGCATCGAAGGTACAATTATTGGCCGCGCCCTGTACGAACGTACTATTAGTCTGGAACAGGCCCAGACCTTTATAGACCAGCATTAGCCTCACCATGTCACTCGCCAAACGCATCATCCCATGTCTTGACGTTGACCACGGTCGCGTAGTCAAAGGAGTGCAGTTTGTCGATATTCGTGACGCTGGCGATCCGGTCGAAATTGCGCGACGCTATAACCTGGAAGGTGCGGATGAAATTACCTTTCTCGATATCACCGCGAGTTCGGATGACCGCGAAACCATGGTGCATGTAGTAGAAGCTGTTGCCAGCGAGGTATTCATTCCTTTGACTGTCGGCGGTGGAATTCGAGAGATTGCTGATATTCGGCGTATGCTTAATGCTGGCGCCGATAAAGTCAGTATTAATACAGCGGCTGTGTTTAACCCCGAGTTTGTCAAACAGGCGGCGGATAAGTTTGGTTCGCAGTGTATCGTGGTTGCGGTAGATGCGAAACGCGTCAATGGCGAAGAAGAACCTGATCGCTGGGAGATATTTACCCACGGTGGGCGCAAACCCACCGGTATTGATGTCATCGAGTGGGTGAAGAAGATGGATCAATACGGCGCTGGTGAAATACTGCTCACCAGCATGGATCGCGATGGTACCAAAATTGGTTTTGACAACGACCTGACTCGGGCTGTGTCGGAAGCGGTGCGTGTCCCGGTTATTGCTTCCGGCGGTGTTGGTGAGCTGCAACACCTGGCCGATGGGGTTCTGCAGGGCAAGGCCGATGCCGTTCTTGCCGCGAGTATTTTTCATTTTGGCGAATACAGCATCGGCACTGCCAAGGCATTTATGAGGTCCTGTGGCATTGAGGTACGGGATTAGTTATGGCTGAACAATGGTTGGATCAAATTGCCTGGGATATCAACGGTTTAGTGCCGGCTATTACACAGGATGCCGATTCAGGTGAAGTGTTGATGATGGCCTGGATGAATCGTGAAGCGCTGGCTCTGAGTCGTGAACATAACCGCGCGGTTTACTGGTCGCGCTCGCGCCAGAAACTCTGGTTTAAGGGCGAAGAATCGGGACATATTCAGCAGCTTGAGGAAATCCGTATCGATTGTGATACCGATGTCGTGCTGCTATTAGTGAAACAACTGGGCGGTATCGCCTGTCATACTGGTAGGCGGCGTTGTTTCTTTCGCCTACTAAAGAATGGTGAATGGTTGGTCGATGAAGAAATAATTAAGAATCCAGACGAGATTTATCAATGAGTGATGATATACTCGCGCGCTTGATGGCAGTATTGGAGTCGAGAAAGGGTGCGGAACCCGCATCTTCCTACGTCGCTGGTTTGTACGACAAAGGGCTCGATACCATACTGAAGAAAATCGGTGAAGAATCGGCCGAGACAATCATTGCCGCAAAATCAGGTGACAAACAACAAATTGTTTATGAAACCGCTGATCTATGGTTTCATAGTCTGGTAATGCTGGCTCAGCAGAATTTAACCGCGCAGCAAGTGCTGGACGAACTCGAAAGAAGATTCGGTTTGTCCGGTTTAGATGAAAAAGCTTCGCGACAAAAGTAAATAGAGGTGAAACATGGGTTTTGGTGGAATTAGTATCTGGTCATTATTATTGATCCTGGGCATTGTAATATTGCTTTTCGGAACCAAGAAGCTGCGCAATGTGGGCGGCGATCTCGGCAGCGCGATAAAGAATTTTAAAAAGTCGGTGAAGAACGAAGAAGTCGAGGAAGGCAAGAGTGAAGATGGTAGTCACGTCATCGAAGGTAAGGCGACCGAAGAAAAGGACAATGTTTCCTGAAACCGATCTGGCGCTTTCGCACGAGTAATGTAAATGTTTGATATGGGTTTTACCGAGCTGGTGGTGATCAGTATCGTCGGTTTGATTATCCTTGGTCCTGAACGCTTACCGAAAGTTGCGCGCATGGCAGGTAAGTATTTCGGCAAATTGCGCCGTTTCATGTCGAACGTGAAAGCAGATGTCGAAAGTGAATTACGTGCCGATGAATTGCGAGAAATCCTCAATCAACAGTCAGAAGAACTGCAATCTTTGAAGGAAGTTGTCAACGATGTTGGCAAAGAAGTTGATAGCAGTGTGAGTGAGCTGGAAGCCTCTGTCGCCGAGTCTGATAGTAATGACGATACAGGAAAGAATTGGACAGAGAGCGTCGCTACCCCTACCAAAGCTAAGCTCAAAGCAAAAAAGAAAGCAGCGAAACCCAAAGCAGCGAAACCCAAAGCAGCCAAAGCTAAACCTAAAGTCAAGAAAGCAAGCGCCAAATGAGTGACGAAGAAAAAGCCGCAGAAGATAAAAGTGGCAGTTTGATTTCTCATCTTGTCGAACTACGCGACCGCGTGGTACGCATGATGCTGGCAATCCTGGTGATTTTTCTCAGTATGTTTTACTGGGCCAATGAAATATATACTTATCTCGCCGAACCACTGACGCGCCATATGCCGGAAGGTTCCAGCATGATCGCGATCGACGTTGCATCGCCTTTTCTAACTCCATTTAAACTGGTACTGATGCTCTCGGTATTCCTCGCCATGCCGGTGATACTATATCAACTATGGGCCTTTGTCGCGCCGGGTTTGTACAGCTCAGAAAAGCGTATTGCTGGTCCGCTCCTGGTCTCCAGTATCATTTTGTTCTACACCGGTATGGCGTTTGCCTACTACGTCGTGTTTCCGCTGGTGTTCGGGTTCTTTACCAGTATAGGGCCTGAGAGCGTGAGTATTACCACCGATATCGGGCGTTACCTCGATTTTGTGCTCGCCCTGTTTTTTGGATTCGGCCTTGCTTTCGAAGTGCCAATCGCCACCATTATTCTGGTAGCCATCGGTCTGACGACACCGAAAAAGCTCGGTGAAATGCGCCCATATGTAATTGTCGGTGCGTTTATTCTCGGTATGATGTTAACGCCTCCTGACGTCATATCGCAAGTCTTGCTGGCGGTGCCGGTGTGGATCCTGTTTGAAGTCGGTGTTATAGCCGCAGCGATGATATTCAGAGAAAAACTGGAACAGGCCGAAGCCGATGACCTGGCTTATGCTGACGATCTCGCTGAAGATGAAAATTCGGGTGACAATCCCACCGATAATGATGATTACCAGCCACTAAGCGAGGAGGAAATGGATGCCGAACTGGATCGAATGGATACCGAGGAAGTTGATCCGAATACAAAACCCGAACCAGGGCCATAACATTAGGTTTCTTAATATTTTCCGGCATCATCCGATATAGTGGTTAACAGAAACTCGGAGGCCGGTCATAAAACCAGTTCTTGTCACGTTATTGATTTTGCTTAGCCACGCTGCAAGCGCTGCTGAGCTATTCGGTATTCCGCTCAATACCGCCAAACACGATGATTTAGTCAACGCCGTCAAACAGGCTGGTGTCGGCCTGATACGCGAGGGTGGTGAAACCAGGTGGTTCGATGTCTATGATAGTAAGGCAGTGTTGCCTGGCTCCTCGATCCTATATCTGGGGTACGTCAAACAGGATCGTCGGTTTGCTTTTGCCGAGTATGAGTTTATTGGACTCAAACAACCACAGATTATGGAGAAGCTGTCGTTAAAGTACGGAAAGCCTGCCATAGTGTCTGGTAAATATCTGTCCGATAAACGTTATCGCTGGCAAAAAAATGGCATCGATATCGAACTTTGGGCCGACTGGAGGCATTACCGCAGTCGTTTAAGTTATGTTAATTCGGTGGCGTTAGGTGATCTAAAACAGGAACAGAAAAATGCCAGACAGGAACATACAAAAAGTCAGCAACTGGCCTATTAGCCGTTTATCTGGAATTAGCTGCCATTTATCCTGAGTCATCAGGTTTCACAGGCAAAAGGCGAAATCTGGACTAGAATTATATAGTTTAGAGTGATGCGAACGTGGCAACCATGAATATTCCCGTTGTTAGCAATACCACATCGATATTATCCCCCGCAAACCAGAGTGCGGCGGAAGGTATACGCATGCAGGAACAGCGCTTTGAACGAAATGTCGCTGAGATTGCTGGCAGCGATAGCGCAAAATCCCATGATGCTGATACGCAGGATAGGGCCCTGGTCGAACAAGGTGAAATTGTTCGCGCGGTAAAAGCCAATGCGCGTTCGTTGGAGACTTCAAATCAGCTCGTCGGCACTCTTATCGATATCAAAGTATAAAATCAAAATTTGATTAATCTACAAAGTTATGATGGTGGGCAATCCGTTCATCGGAGTTACTTTTTTACCTTGACTTTATTGGCTGAACAGCGCTGAATAATACCCAATGATTTTCTCTAAAAATTGTCGAGTTCTGTCGTTACAGTTACCGATAAATTTCATGACTCTCGACCTTCATTGCCAACTGATCTGAACTATTAATGCCGAAACAAGCCGAGGAACTTCGCAAACCAACTTTGTTGATTATTTTGGATGGTTTTGGACTAAATCCCGATCCCGAAAACAATGCTGTTGTTGAGGCCGATACCCCAAATATTGACAGTTACTTTTCACAATATCCGTTGACGCACCTTGAAGCTTCAGGTCGTGGTGTAGGTCTGCCTGAAGGACAAATGGGAAATTCAGAGGTCGGGCATATGACCATCGGTAGCGGTATGGTCATAAAACAGGACCTGGTGCGCATCGATGATGCGATTGAAGATGGCAGCTTTTATCAGAATCCGGCCTTGTTGAGCGCAGTTGAATCCGCCAAAGCAGCCCATCGTCCTCTGCATTTGATTGGCCTGGTGTCTGATGGCGGAGTGCATAGCCATATCGATCATCTCGAAGCTTTGATTAGGCTCTGTCACCAACATGCAGTGGTCGCTCAATTGCATATGATTACTGATGGTCGAGATACCGCGCCGAAGGCAGCCATCGATTATGTCGATAAACTTGAAGCCTTGCTCAGTGATTGCGGTGGGTGTGTCGGTACAGTATGCGGACGTTATTATGCAATGGATCGCGATCAGCGCTGGGATCGTGTGCAAACCGCCTGGGAAGCGGTTGTCCATGGTAGTGGGCGACAAGTAGATTCGGCTTCGCAAGCGATTCTACAAAGCTACAACGAAGATGTTACCGATGAGTTTATAAAACCGGCGGTGTTACCTGGGTTGCAACCTGTACAGGCTGGCGATGAAATCATTTTTTTCAACTTTCGTAATGATCGAGCACGACAGATTGCAGCCGCATTTGCTATGGAATCCTTCGAGCATTTTGAACGCGGAAACGATTATCACCCCGTTACCGTAACCTGTATGACCCACTACAATGCGAAGTTAAATGCGCCGGTGGCGTTTGCCCCGATCCATCCACAGGTGACACTGGCGAGTGTGGTGAGTGAGGCAGGTTTGCGACAACTGCATTGCGCTGAAACCGAAAAGTACCCACATGTGACTTTTTTCTTTAACGGCGGGCGCGAAGCCTGCTTTCCTGGTGAAGACAGAAAACTTATCAATTCTCCGCGTGTCGCAACCTATGATTTGCAACCGCAGATGAGTGCACCGCAGGTTGCCGATACCATGATCGACGCCCTGCAGTCGAAACAATACGGTTTTCTGATTGTTAACTTCGCCAATGCGGACATGGTTGGTCATACCGCGGTACGAGAAGCGATACTGGAAGCGGTTGAAGTGCTCGATCACGAAGTCGGGCGTGTACTGGAAACCGCCCGGGCACTGGGGTATTCGGTAATACTAACAGCCGACCACGGTAACTGTGACGAAATGGTCGACCCCGAAACCGGTGAACCACATACACAGCATTCACAACACCCGGTACCTTGCCTGGTGATCGATGGCGAGACCAGTAAACTCGCCGAAGGTGACAACCTGTCGGCAATTGCGCCAACGGTGTTACAATTAATGGGCCTCCAAAAACCCGAAGCGATGAGTGGAAACTCATTAATTTGCGACAAATGGGCACAATTAAATCCGAGGGAGAGGCTTTTTGGATGAAATTTGGTTAATATGTTGGAATCAAAGCGAGATAAAGTAATATGGCTACATTAACGGAAGCGCTTATCAGCACCTCATTGTTCGATGGGTTCGATACGGATGATATCGAAAATGTTGCTTCGCAAACGGTTATCAGACAATTCCCTAAAAATACCGTGATTGTCAGTCAGGGCGATGACACGGACTCTTTTTATGTGATTTTGCAGGGCAAAGTTGATGTATTCCTGCATAATGACAAGGGCAAAGAAATTATCATTAATACCCTCAACGAGGGTGAATCATTCGGTGAGCTGGCGCCATTGGGTGGTATTCCTCGGCAAGCCAGTATAATCACTACCGAAGACTCAAGCTTCGGAATTATTTCGCGCCAGATATTTATGGATACCCTGCTTACCAAACCCACAGTGAGTATGCGCATCATCGATTTATTGATCCAGCGTATCCAGGACCTGACCGAAGAAGTTAGCAGCCTCGCCCTGGAAGATGTATACAATCGTGTTGTACGGGTGCTTTACAAGCATGCGGACGAAGTGGGTGAAAAGCTGGTTACCGAAAAACTCACACAACAGGATATCGCTAGCCGGGTTGGCGCCACGCGGGAAATGGTCCATCGTATCCTCAAGGAACTGAAAACCGGCGGATATATTTCCATAGAAGGAAAACATATAACTATCGAAAAGAAATTGCCACCTGGCTGGTAGTTAGTCGCAGGATTGAAGCAATACTACTAAACCCTTTAATTGGATAATGTTAAAATAGCGCGCAGAAGAACCAACGAGGTAGTAAGTAGTGGCAGGTCACAGTAAGTGGGCTAATATCCAGCATCGAAAAAAAGCACAGGATGCCAAACGCGGCAAACTGTTCACCCGGTTAATTCGAGAGATAGTAGTCGCCGCTAAGGCTGGCGGCTCGGATCTCGATGCCAATCCATCATTGCGCACCGCGGTCGACAAAGCCAAGTCGCAGAGTGTTCCCAGGGATGCAATCGATAGAGCGGTAAAACGCGGCGCCGGTGAACTCGATGGCTCCGATTACGAAGAAATTCGCTACGAAGGCTATGGCCCTGCGGGTATCGCTTTTATCGTCGACTGCCTGTCGGATAATCGAAATCGTACTGTCGCCGAAGTGCGCCATGCGTTCAGTAAGTCCGGCGGCAATCTCGGCCAATCCGGCTCGGTAGCCTATATGTTCACCAGTGTAGGAGTTCTTTTGTATTCGCCGGAGCACGATGAAGATACTATTATGGAAGCGGCGCTTGAGGCTGGTGCTGAAGACGTGATAGTCGCCGAAGACGGCAGTATTGAAGTCCTCACTGCCGCAGATGAATATGTTGCCGTCAAGCAGGTCATGACGGACGCGGGTTTTGAGCCCGATGAATCCGACCTGACCATGCGCGCCAGCACTAATACCGAACTCGGCGCAGAGGATGCAGAAAAAGTCTTACGCCTGGTTGATATGCTGGAAGGCTCGGACGATGTGCAGGAAGTTTATTTCAATGCGGATATTTCCGAAGAAGCTTACCCCGACGCGTGATTATTCTGGGCATAGATCCGGGCTCCAGAACCACTGGATATGGTTTGATCGAAAATCAACCGAATTCGATGCGTTACATCGACAGTGGATTTTTAAAAATAAATGGTTCGGCTTTACCACAACGCCTGGGTCAGATATTTCAGCAAATAGAATCGGTGATTCAACAGTACCAGCCGCAACATATGAGCATCGAAAACGTGTTTATGCAACGCAATGCCGATTCGGCGTTGAAATTGGGGCAGGCGCGTGGTGCGGCGATTTGCGCGGGGTATCAGGCCGGGCTAGAGATTGCCGAATACGCGCCGCGAGAAATCAAACAGGCACTGGTTGGTAGCGGCGCGGCGAGTAAAGAACAGGTTCAGCATATGGTGAAACGTTTGTTGGGTTTGCAGAAAACATTGCAGGCTGACGAGGGTGATGGCCTCGCAATTGCTATTTGTCATGCACAATTTTATGCTACCGAGCAAAAAACCGGCATACATGCCAATCAATTAAAACGTCGGAGAAGCAAGCGCAGATGATCGGTCGATTAACAGGCTTACTGGCCGCCAAACGCGCGCCGCAGATACTCGTCGAATGCCAGGGGGTGGGTTACGAGGCCGATGTTTCGATGACTACTTACTACCAGTTGCCGGAGATTGGTGAACAGATCGCTATCTGGACACATCTGCAGGTAAAGGAAGACTCGCATACCCTGATTGGCTTTACCACTGAACAGGAACGTAAATTATTCCGCCAGTTGATTCGCGTCAACGGTGTCGGTCCGAAAATGGCGCTGACTATATTATCGGGGATTAACAATCAGGAATTCGCCAACTGTGTTGCACAAAATGATATCGTGACACTCACTCGACTGCCCGGTGTCGGTAAAAAAACGGCTGAACGACTCATTATCGAAATGCGCGACAAGGTCGAAGAATTTGCAAACTTTGATTCTATTTCAGGTAGCGGCGGGGCATCGCCAGCCGGTTCTGAACGCTCGTTGCAAAATGAAGCCGTTGAAGCTTTGCAGGCACTGGGTTACAAACCGGTCGATGCCGAGAAGATGGTGAAAACTGCGCTACAGGGTGGCGGCGTCGATAGCGCTTCAGGCCTGATACGCAAGGCATTGCAAGCCTCGGTGCAACGCGCGTGAACGACGGCTTTAATCAGGAACGACTCATTGGTGCCGAAGCCACAAATGATGAGTTAACGCAGGATCGCGCTTTACGGCCAAAACTACTCGCTGACTATATCGGCCAACCCGAAGTCTGCGAACAAATGGAGATATTTGTTCTAGCCGCAAGGCAGCGTAGCGAAGCACTCGATCATGTGCTTATTTTTGGGCCACCCGGTTTGGGTAAAACAACGCTGTCGCATATTATCGCCAACGAGTTACAGGTTGGATTGCGTCAAACCTCCGGCCCTGTGCTGGAAAAAGCCGGCGATCTCGCGGCGATATTGACCAACCTGGAACCGCACGATGTACTCTTCATCGATGAAATTCACCGGCTTAGCCCGGTGGTCGAGGAAATTCTTTATCCGGCGATGGAAGACTATCAGCTCGATATCATGATTGGTGAAGGACCCGCGGCGCGTTCGATCAAGCTGGATTTGCCGCCCTTTACCCTGGTCGGTGCGACAACTCGTGCGGGACTGCTAACCTCGCCATTGCGTGATCGCTTCGGTATCGTGCAGCGACTGGAATTTTACAGCAGCGAGGATCTGAGTTATATCATCCAGCGTTCTGCCGGGTTGTTGGCGATTGATATCGACGCCGATGGTGCGGGAGAAATTGCTTGCCGTTCACGCGGTACGCCCCGCATCGCTAATCGTTTGTTACGACGCGCACGCGACTATGCCCAGGTAAAAGGCGACGGCAGGATCGACGAACTCACCGCAAAGGCTGCGCTCGACATGCTAAAAGTCGATCAATCCGGTCTCGATCATATGGATCGACGTTTGATTTTGTCACTGATCGAAAAATTCGAAGGTGGGCCGGTAGGTGTCGAAAGCCTGGCTGCTGCAATTGGTGAGGAACGCGGTACCATTGAAGATGTCATAGAACCTTATTTGATCCAGCAGGGTTTTATGATGCGAACACCCAGAGGCCGTGTGGTAACATCGCTGGGCTATACACATTTTGGCTTTAACCGGGCAGGTCAGGGAGAAATCGACCTTTAGATATATTAAAAGCGATTCCCTCAGGGGTGCGCTGTTACTGTAAAGACAATAAAGAAGATCAAAGATGAACGACAACTCTATACTTAGCCTGATACTAAATGCCAGTATACCGGTGCAAATCGTGATGTTCGCCCTGTTGCTGGCGTCGATATTTTCCTGGGCGCTAGTCTACGTAAAACACAGTTATATTCGTCAATCCCAGGCCGAAGCGAAGACTTTTGAGGGGCGTTTCTGGTCGGGTATTAATCTCAGTGATTTATTTGCACAGCTCAGTGTTCGGCAGGAAAAACGTTTCGGTCTGGAAGCTATCTTCGAGAATGGCTTTCGGGAATTTGCCCGCGCAAGGAAAGCCGAGCTTGATAATTCCGAAGTAGTGCGAGCCGCGCATCGCGCCATGAAAGTCTCGATGTCGAGGGAGATTGAAATGTTGGAAAGTAACCTGTCATTTCTGGCCACGGTTGGTTCGGTCAGTCCATACGTCGGACTGTTCGGCACAGTGTGGGGAATCATGGAATCTTTTCGTGCTCTGGCTGGGGTACAACAGGCAACACTGGCGATGGTCGCACCCGGTATTTCTGAAGCCCTGATTGCGACGGCTATGGGTTTGCTGGCAGCTATCCCAGCAGTTATTGCTTACAACAAGTTCACTGGCGAAATCGATGCAATGATCGTACGCTATGAAAACTTTCTCGAAGAATTTACCGGAATTTTACAACGCCAGGCGCAGTCCCCGCGATAGTATCCATAGTCATGAGTTTGTTTAGTCACGAAGACCAGGGTTTAATTATTTGCCAGCATGTTGCTGGAGGGTTTCTATGACCAGACCCACTGCCAGGCGGCGCTCGATGTCGGAAATCAATGTCGTACCCTACATCGATGTCATGCTGGTGTTATTGATCATATTCATGGTCACTGCGCCGTTATTGAATCAGGGTGTCGAAGTTGACTTACCCAGTGCTCCCGCCAACCCACTCGATGCAGATGGGCCCGAGCCGATTGTTGTGAGTGTGGATGCTGAAGGTAGTATCTATCTTAATATCAATAGTAATCCTGATGCCGTAATCGATGCTGGTGCCATGGTCGACAAAGTGCAACAAGCTTTGCAGATAGAGAAAAAACGTCCGGTTATGGTTCGAGGCGACGCCAACGGGCCCTATGAAAATGTTGTTCGAGTGCTGGTTTTACTGCAACGCGCCGACGTTGACTCGGTGGGTCTGGTTACCGACCCCGAGGAACTACAGTAGTGCTATCAGAGTTAAAGCGATATCCAGGAGCTCTGGTTTTATCGGTATTGCTTCATGCCGGGTTGCTGGCAATTGTTTTTGTTAGTCTCAATTTTGACGAAGAAAAAAAACTTATCAACCAGGGTGAGCAGGTAAAAACAGTAAAGGCCGAGGTAATTGACCAACAGCAACTCGATACGGCAAAGAAAAGAAAACAGGCAGAAATAGATAAAGAGAAAAAAGCCGAGGCAGCAGAAAAGAAGCGCAAGGCCGATGCCGAAAAGAAAAAACGCGAGGCAGCCAAACGAAAGACAGAGGAAAAAAAGAAAAAACAGGCTGAAGAGAAACGCAAAAAGGAAAAAGCCCAGCGCATTGCGGATGAAAAGAAAAAGAAAGAAGCCATAGCCTTGAAGAAAAAGCAGGAAGAGGCTAAAAAGAAGGCCGAAAAGAAAAAGAAAATATTGGCCGAGACAAAGCGCAAGGAAAAGGAAAAGAAGGCTAAAGAAGCCGAAGCCAAACGCATAGCGGAAGAGAAGAAAAAGGCTGAGGCTAAGCGAGTGGCCGAGGAAAAGAATAAAGTTGAAGCAAAACGATTGGCCGAAGAAAGGAAAAAGGCTGAAGCAAAACGAGTGGCTGAGGAAAAGAAAAAAGCAGAGGCAGAGAAGCGACGGCTTGCTGAAGAAGAGCAGAAACGTAAGCAGGCGGAACTTAAGGCGCGGCTTGAGGCCGAAGAGTCTCAGCGCCGTTTAAGTTCCCTGCGTGATGCTTACAGGTTGGCGATAAAACAGAAAATTGAACGCAACTGGCGGCGACCTCAGGAAAGTGGGAAAATGCCGGATTGCGAGGTGCGCGTTTTACAGGGTCCCGGTGGTATCATACTTGATGTTGCTTTCGGTACCTGCGATGCTGGGACGAATACTTATCGAGCTTCGATAGAAAATGCGGTGTATAAGGCGGAGCCTCTACCAAAACCCGGAGATCCGGCATTGTTCGAACGTGAATTAATCATCCTGTTTAACCCGGAGTAGACAAAGACGAATACTATGAAGTCAATATTTAAATATCTGTTAGCTACAGTATTGTGGATTTTGATGCCCTTTAGTGCATATGCGGCGCTAACTATCGAAATCACCAGTGGTGTTGAAGGCGCGCTACCAATAGCCGTAGTCCCATTCGACACATCAAAACTGACCACCGAATTACCAGCAGATATCGCCAGCATCGTTAGCAGTGATTTGAATCGCAGCGGCGTACTCAAGGTTCTGGATAGCGTTGCCTTACCCTCACGGCCGCATTACAGTAATCAGGTGCGTTACGCACAGTGGAAATCGGCTGGACAGGATTATCTGGTAGTCGGACGAATTTTTGAAAAAGC
>JAAENK010000031.1 GCA_024224415.1 Gammaproteobacteria bacterium
CAGTATTGATCAGCATTATGATCCACTCCTGGCAGCCGGTAAAACCATCTTGAGTTTCGGTGGGGATCACTATGTCACCCTGCCTTTATTGCGCGCCCACCACCGAGCGCACGGCAAACTTGCGCTGATTCATTTTGACGCCCATACCGATACCTACGCAGAAGAAGGTTCGACCTATAACCACGGCAGCATGTTCTATCACGCACCGCGCGAGGGTTTGATCGACCCCGACAAAAGCATACAAATCGGCATTCGTACCGAATACAACGCAAGCTCTCACGAGTTTGAAGTCATCAATGCGGCCGAGGCCAACGACCTCAGTGCCGAAGCCATTATCAGTCGCATCAAACAACGTGTCGGTGATACAGCCTGTTATCTAACCTTCGATATCGACTGTCTAGATCCTGCTCATGCACCCGGAACCGGAACCCCGGTAATTGGTGGCTTAAGCTCTGACAGAGCACTTAAGATCATTCGTGGCCTGCAAGGCCTCAATCTGGTAGGTATGGATTTGGTAGAAGTCGCGCCTGCTTATGATCATGCCGACATAACGGCTTTGGCCGGGGCTACACTCGGGCTGGAAATGCTGTATGTGCTCGGCGCTAATAGTGGAAATGGTACGATATTAGAATAGCTCAGTGTAAGAAAAGCACCAACTTTGAAAATATTTTAAGGTTTATTGAGTCAGTCCAACCCTGGCATTTCGCGCCGAAACAACGGCTCATAAAAATCGACATGAGTTTGCAGATTCCGCGCAGCCAGATGTCCGGCAAATACCGCTGCTGCAACCGTACTCGGTGCCTCACAATCACCGATTGCCAGCAGTGTATTAAACCGCCCTTCATATTCCAGTAACTGCTGATACAACTCATTTCGAGGCAACCTTGAGGTAATGGCTATCAAGGAATCGAAAGCGATTTCCCGGGTCTTTTCGGCATCATAAATGCTAGCGATTGTTGCTGACGCTTTGTCAACTTGCTGTAGCGCATGCAGGGTAATCATTTCGACACCCAGTTTGGATAAGCGGGTCTGAATTTTCTCCTGCTCCAGGGTATAAACTGTCCAGCTCGAAACCAGGCTATCGGGTGTCACCAGGCAGACAGACTTCCCCTGCCGAACACACAGTTCAGCCAGGGCGCCGCCAAGGTAATAGTGGTCATCATCGTAAATCAATACGCGTTGTTTGATTTCGACACCGGCAAATATATCATCTGGCGTTAATACTGAAACATGCTCGATACCTTTCACCGCAGAGAAGTGATAACGCCCAACGCCATCACGACGCCAGCTCGATCCGGTGGAGCAGATCACATGCGGGATTTCGAGTTCGAGAATATCCTCTGCGCTGAGGCGGTTACCCTTATAAACCTGCACATTGGGTTTTTGTGAAATCTGTGCTTCGCGATAATCGCGCACCCTCGCATAACTCGACAACCCCGGTAGCTGACATTCAATATTAATTCGGCCGCCGAGTTCATCACCAGCCTCGGCAAGTGTCACTTCATAACCACGATTGGCTAATTGCATGGCGCATTCCAATCCCGCAGGCCCCGCGCCGACGACAAGCACGGTATCATCACTGGTCGCTGGCTGAATTTTTTCCGGATGCCAGTCACGCTTCCATTCCTCGCCCTGGGTTGGATTTTGTGTACAGCGAATTGGCGCTGTCAAATTATCCTGCGCGACACAAATATTACAGCCTACACATTCTCGAATATCCTCGATGCGACCCTCGTCAATTTTGTTTGGTAAATAAGGATCAGCAATCGATGGTCGCGCAGCGCCTATCAAATCGAGTACGCCTCGTTTGATCTGTGAAACCATTGCATCAGCCGAAGTAAAACGACCGACGCCGACAACTGGCTTGCTGGTCAAAGATTTTACAAAATTGGTATATGGTTCCTGAAATCCCTCGTTGGGCTTGAATCTGGCTGTCGCCGAATCGTTATCCCAGTCACTGATATTGACATCCCAGAGGTCAGGAATTTCCGCAAGCATGCCAATCACATCGCGGCCTTCGCATTCAGCCTGCAATCCATCCGTACCGCGAAGTTCATCGACCGCAAAGCGAAAAGCAATCGCGCAGCTATCGCCGACGGCCTCTTTCACATCGGTAAGAATTTCGCGAGTTATGCGTAGACGATTTTCGAGACTACCGCCGTACTCATCACTACGACGGTTATACTGCGGTTTGAGGAAATGCTGCAACAGACTCATGTTATGGGCGGCATAAATATAGACGATGTCATAACCCGCCTGGCGCGCACGGCGCGCAGCATCGACATGCCACTGTCGAACATTTTTTATGTCGCGCTTATTCATCGCCCGTGCCTGTATAGGACAATTGTTATGCACCATGCCCAGACTCGGCGACATGGGGGCTATGCGACTATAATGATTTATCGCGTGGCTTGCGTTGTAGGCCAGTTCGATACCCGCCAGCGAGCCATATTCATGCACCGCATCGGTCATTAAGCGATGCTGCGGAATGTCTCGATCATCCCAGAGTCTGCCCTCGATAAATGGACTCAACTCGGAACTGGGGTGTATTTCGACTTCCTGCGAACAGATCACGCCCCATCCACCCTCAGCTTTGACACGACGGTTTGCAGCCTCGGCACGAGGCCGTGCGTGGCCCAGAGCATTACAATGCGGCACCTGATAAAAACGGTTTTTAGTGGTGACCGGGCCAATTTGAACCGGCTCGAATAAAATATCGTATTTGGGATCACGGCTCATGCAAATGGCTCCAGTCTTGTGGCAACAATACGGTCACGACGTAATTCTTTTTTCGACTCGGCTGTGCCTAGTTCACGGGCAGCTTTATGCCCAGAATATACTGCAGTCGCGATGATACCAGGCGCGGCACAATCACCGATGCGTTGCAGGCTTTTAAATTTGTCTTTATCTGTCTGTAAGGATAACCAGAGCGAATCGTCTGGTAGTCTGGCGGTTAGCGGAATAAGACAACTGGTCTCGACCTCGATGACATTGCCACTAAACACGCATTCCAGCTGTGCCGCTTTACCATCCCAGCTCACCAATCCTAGATCTGACAGCATTTTTACATCGGCTGCAATCAGGGTTTGCATGTGTTGCTTTTGCTCGTCTGTATAGCTGGTCCAACCACCAATCCGTGCTTCAGGAGTAACCATCGTCACGGCAAGACCCGCCTCGCGTAATTTTAAAGCAATTGCCCAACCGAGATAATAATGATCGTCGTCGTAAATCAGCACCGACCCTGAAGGTAGTTTGCCATCCAGGATCGACTCAACCGATAACACTGAATCAAGTTCACAACCATCAAATGGTGAGCTTAGATAACGCCCAACACCGTCATCACGCCAGCTTGCACCAGTCGCAACGATTACATGCTGCGTTTCAAGCTCAAGCACTGCTTCGGCATCGAGCCGATTGTCCGGGTATATTGCTACATTTGGCAATTTAGCCAATTGCCCCAGTCTCCAGTCGCGCACTCGCGCCCATTCCGACAACCCGGGCAAAGCACATTCCCGATTGATTCGCCCTCCGAGCTCCATTTCGGCTTCGGCCAGGGTTACCGCATAGCCTCGCTGACCCAGTGCAACAGCAGCCTCAAGACCAGCGGGACCACTACCGACAATAAGCACCGATTCATCGGCATGTTTAACCGCAATGCGATCCGGATGCCAACCACGCCGCCATTCTTCTCCCATCGTAGGATTTTGTGAGCAGCGAATCGGTACGCACAATGAATTGTGGGCATAGCAGACATTGCAGCCAATACACTCCCTGATATCGTCAAGCCGACCCTGGCTTAATTTTTCAGGCAAGAACGGATCGGCAATTGAGGGCCGTGCCGCACCAATAAAATCCTGCGTACCATTTTTAATCTGGGCTAGCATGGTATCTGGAGATGTGAACCGCCCTACGCTAACCACAGGCTTGCTGGTCATCGACTTAATTTTGGCCACAGCAGCCTGGTTTGAGGCTTCTTTGACGAAGCGTGAACTGCCCATTTCCAAACCGTAATCTGTTACTGTGATATCCCAAAGGTCGGGCAACTCGGCGATAATTTCAAACATTTTGATGAGTTCATCAGAATCTTCTGTAATCTCTGCTGGAATTGAATAGCGTACCGCTACTGCACATTTATCTTTAACAACTGCCAGGGTATCTTCGATGATCTCACGAATCAGTCTGACTCGGTTTCGCGCCGTACCACCGTATTCATCGGTTCGTGAATTTGTTTCTGGGGAGAGGAAATTACTTAGCAGATAATGATGATTTGCATAGACATAAACAATATCGAAACCGGCATCGACAGCCCGCTGCGCAGCATCTCGATGCCAGCCACGTAATTGCTCGATGTCATCAAGCGTCATCGCCTGTGTCTGCCTTGGCAACCCGATCACTGAATTATTTGGTACGCTATCAACCCCGAAAGACTGTTCGCGACTATACAGATTGGCTGCCGGCTGACCACCGTACCAGAGCTCGACACCCGCCAATGCACCGTGCGCATGTACCGCATCGGTCATCATTTTTAAATTAACAATATCGCCTTCATCCCAGATCGAAGCATGCGGGAAAGGCAGATCGTCAGAAGACTGGTGTATGGAACAGTACTCGGTGCAAACCACACCCCAGCCACCCTCGGCTTTGATTCCACGCATTGCCGCAAGCATCTGCGGACGGCTATAACCCATCCCGGTACAATGCGGTACCTGGTAAAACCGGTTCGGTGCGGTTACCGGGCCGATTTGAATCGGCTCGAACAGCGGGTCATAGCGAGAATCTTGAACCATTCCTGTGCTATGTAGCAGGTGATGGATGATGGTGGTGATCCTTGCCAGCTTCCCTGGTCTCGCCTGCGTTGATCTCTTCCACTGCCAGCAAGATCCCCTGACGCAAGATAGAAACTATCTCATCAATCTGGGCTTTGGTAATTGTAAGAGGTGGTGACATCACACACATATTGATCATTGGTCGTACAATCAAACCAAGCGCCTGGCAATGCCTGTCGATCAAATTCCCAATTTCGTAATCCATCGCCAGATCGTCGCCCCCCTGTTTGAGTTCGCACTCTACGCATGCCATCAAACCCTTACCGCGCACGTCTCTCACAATTGGAATATCGCGCAACGTCTGCATTTGCTGCTGTAGATACGGTCCGGTTTCCTGCGCCTGCTCGAACAGCTTTTCGCGTTGCATGATTTCAAGGTTTTTGATTCCAGCGCTAGCTGCTACCGGATGACCGGAATAAGTGAAACCATTTGAAAACACTGCCGAATCTCCACCATTTTCCCTAATTTCCAGAAGCAACCGGTCAGACACCAGGAATGCACCCATCGGGATATACCCAGAGGTGAGACCTTTGGCTGTAGTTATAATATCAGGCGTAATGCCGAACACGTCCTGTGATGCAAAACAATGCCCAAGCCGACCAAAAGCGGTCACAACCTCATCAGAAAGGTAAAGCATATCGTTCTGGCGACAAACTTCGAGGCAGCGCTGATGATAACCTTCCGGTGGCACAATCAATCCACCTGAGGCCAGAATCGGCTCTGCCACAAACACCGCACAATTATCCGCACCAACTTCTGCGATCATATTTTCAAGATTGGCCACGCATGCATCCAGGAAATCAGCATCCGACTGATCTTCGGGCTTATACAATGGATGAGGCGCATCGATGTGGTGTACCAGCCTGGATTCAAAATCGAGGTTACTCTTATCGCGTTCCTTACCCGATACACTGCCGCTCAGATAAGTACTACCGTGGTAACCTCTCTTTTGCGAAATAATCTGTTTCTTGCTGGGTTTGCCACGCACATTATTATAGAACTGCACAAAACGTAATGCCGAATCGACAGCAGTCGACCCACCGGTAGTAAAGAAGACGTGGTTTAAGTCACCGGGTGCCTGTGCCGCAAGTTCAGCCGCGAATTCAGCCGCCGGACCTGTAGTCAACGACCATGGGGAGACATAGCAGAGATTCATTATCTGCTCATAAACCACTCGTGCCATTTCCTCACGACCGTGGCCAATATTGACACACCACATACCAGCAGGCGCATCGATCAGACG
>JAAENK010000032.1 GCA_024224415.1 Gammaproteobacteria bacterium
AATTACTAAAGTTGTGCATTTATTGGCCGATATGTATTTTGAAGTTAGAAGTGGTAGAAATTATACCCTCGGATTTCAACACTGATATTTCATGGCGGGATTTGATCAGGTTACTTTTTTAGATGAATACTAGAGGAAGCGAATATGTCCGGTGTAATGGCGAGTGTCGACCAGCGTACCCAGTTAGCGGGAAGGAACCGGCTTGAATTATTAATGTTCCGGCTGGGCGGTAGACAGTTGTATGGCATCAATGTGTTTAAGGTACGCGAAGTACTGCAATGCCCCAAACTGTCCAGCGTGCCACGTTCACATCATGTGGTTCGCGGTATTGCCAACATACGGGGTAGCACTATCACGATCATGGATTTAAACATGGCTATTGGCGGCCCGCCGATCGAGGATATCGAAAGCTCATTTATTATCATTTCAGAATATAATCGAAGTGTGCAGGGTTTTCTGGTTCACGAAGTGGATCGCATAGTCAATCTCAACTGGAAGGATATCCATGCACCACCGAGTGGCACTGCGGCTGGTTCAAGCTATTTGACTGCGGTTACCCATGTCGACGACAAAATGGTGGAAGTGATTGATGTAGAAAGGATTTTGGCCGAAGTAATGGGTGCCAATGAAAATCTGTCGGAGGAAATGCTCGACAAGATTGAGGGTAGAGAAAGAGATAGAAATCTGGTGCTGGTTTCTGATGACTCCATCGTGGCCCGCAAGCAGGTTTGTAAAACTCTGGAAAATGATATGTCGATGGAAACAGTTACAGCCAAGAATGGCCAGCAGGCGCTGGATATCCTTAAAGGTTGGGCTGACAACAATTCACCAGAACTGGACCGGCTCGCCATGGTGATATCGGATATTGAAATGCCCGAGATGGATGGATATAGCTTTACCACTGCAGTAAGGGGAGATGAACGGCTAAAGGATATACAAATTATTTTGCATACCTCGATGAGTGGCGTGTTCAATCAGGATATGGTGGATAAAGTTGGCGCAAATAAATTTATCGCCAAATTCGATCCAGATTTACTGGCCGGTGCAGTGCTGGAGACAATGCAGCGTGAGTCGGAATAAAGATATCGATGAAAAAGCGGCAAGTTTGCCGCCAATGATTGCCGCTTTTGCCGTATTCTGGTATCCACAAATTACATAAATGGTTGAAAAGTAATAATAAATTACCAGTGGCACCACCTGTGCATTCTGTTATTCAAGACAAATACACGGTGCCAGCAATGCCCATTAATTTTGAAAAAGCATTTTCCATACACGATGACGCCATGGTCATGCGAGCCAGGCGTTCGAGCCTGTTGGCCTCGAATATAGCTAATGCCGATACGCCTAACTACAAGGCACGTGATATCGATTTTCAATCCGTGATGCACTCGATGCATCAACCTCAGACAGGCGATAAACTGGTTCTGGCCAGTACCCATCGAGATCATCTATCTGATGGTAATGGAAAAATGGATTTTGATATTCAATTCCGTAACCCGTTACATGCCTCGCTCGATGGCAATACCGTCGATTCACATGTCGAACAAGCCAGGTTCGCTGAAAATGCCCTGCAGTATCAAACCAGCTTCACTTTTCTCAATGGCCGTATCAACGGTATTTTGAGAGCATTGAAAGGAGAATAAACATGGGATTATTCACTAATTTTGATATTTCAGGCAGCGCGATATCAGCGCAGTCGATACGCCTGAATACTACTGCCAGCAATATGGCCAATTCGGAGACTATCGCTTCCAGTCGTGAAGAAGCCTACCGTGCCAGACAACCGATTTTCCAGGCGATGATGAATCGTCAATCTGAGGCCTGGACTGTAGGTGTTCGCATGCTTGGCGTGGTCGAAAGCCAGGATGATGTGATGCAACGTTACGACCCGGGTCACGCCATGGCCAATGAAGAGGGTTATATCTTTGCCAGTAACGTCAACCCGGTTGAGGAAATGGCGAATATGATTTCGGCTTCTCGGGCCTATCAAAATAATGTCGAAGTACTTAACACCTCGCGCGACTTACTGATGCGAGCCTTATCACTGGGTAACTAATCATGGCCGATATCGATACCAGTAATGTATTTAGCCAACTTGGCTTAACCAAAGCTCAGGAAATTGACAGCAAATCCAACGATGAGTTGGGCCAGACGGAATTTCTTGAGTTAATGACTACACAGCTTCAATACCAGGACCCTCTTGAACCGATGGAAAATGGTGAGTTTCTAAGTCAGATGGCGCAGTTTGGAACCGTGAGTGGCATAAATGATTTGAATACTAATTTCAACACGATGTCGGCTTCATTTCAGTCTAACCAGGCTTTGCAAGCTTCAACTCTGGTTGGCAGGCGTGTGATGGTGCCTGCTGAGACCGCTTATCTGAATGCCAACGATCCGGTCAATGGTGCTGTTGAACTTAATCAGGCGGCTACTAATGTATCGCTGCTTATCAAGGATAGAAGCGGTCAACTGGTTGATCGTCTGGAGCTCGGAAGACAGCAGACTGGTTTGGTTAATTTTGAGTGGGATGGAATGGATAGCAATGGTGATCGCCTGGCATCGGGTGAATATCACCTTTCTGCCGAGCTACAACACGGAACATCGACCAGTGCCGGGGTTACCTACTCGGTGGTGGATGTCGAAAGCGTCACTTTAGGCGTGGGTGGACAGGGTCTGACTCTGACAACTACGGGACTGGGTGATATCGATATGAGCCAGGTTAGAAAAATTTTTTAAACAAGCAGGAGTGAAGAATGTCATTTAATACAGCACTGAGTGGACTAAAGGCGGCAACGACAGACCTTAACGTTACCAGCAATAATATTGCCAACGTATCGACTACTGGTTTTAAGCGCTCCAACGCCGAATTTGGCGATTTTTTCGAAGTAACACCATTTGGCACCTCGAGTACTGCGGTGGGCGCGGGTGTTGAGGTTACCAGTATTAATCAACAGTTCGGGCAGGGCAATCTCGATTTTACCGATAACGCCCTTGATCTGGCGATTAGCGGGGCGGGGTTTTTTATTATGGATTCCCAGCTCGCGGGTGGTGATATTTCGTATACACGTGCAGGCAGTTTCAGGGTCGACTCGAATGGCTATATCACCAATAGTCAAGGGGAGTATCTGCAGACATTTCCAATTGACTCGACTGGGACGGTGACGTCCACCAGTATCAATACTCTGGTGCCGATTCAGCTTCAGAGTACCACCGGTGCGCCTAGTGCAACAACGGAAGTTGAAATTGGGATGAATCTTGATGCGACCGAGGTTCGAACCGACCCAACTAACTTTGATCCGACTGTAACGAATTCATTCAACCATTCCACGTCGACTACTTTATACGATTCTCTGGGTAGTTCCCATATTCTGACTTACTATTTCGTGCACGATGCCCTTGGCACTGCAACCAATGCGGCCAATGATCCCAATCAATGGGTAGCCTTCCCTTACCTCGATGGTGTTGAAGTAAATATACCTGGAGGTTCTTCGGTGGTGCACAACAATAATGGTGTCGCCGTTCCGGCTCAGGGAGTAGCAGTGTTGAATTTCAATTCCGACGGTAGCTATGCGAGTAACTCGCCCGCGACATTGACAACCACTGTTACTGCGGCAACGTTAGGCAATGGTGCAGCTGATCTGGTCTTCAACCACGATTTTGTCAACAACTCACCGACTCAATTTGCTTCGGCATTTTCAGTCAGTATGTTCCAGCAGGATGGTTCTACAACGGGACGACTAACTGGCCTGGATGTTTCTGAGGAAGGTTTGATCCAGGCGTCATTCAGCAATGGTAGCCTGGAGCCGCTGGGGCAAATTGCTTTCGCCAGCTTTCCCAGTGAACAGGGACTTCAGGATGTCGGCAATGCCTCCTGGGAAGAAACAACCGCATCGGGGGCCGTACTGACAGGTGTACCAGGTACCGGATCATTGGGGCGTGTGCAATCAGGTGCTCTTGAATCTTCAAATGTTGATTTGACCTCACAACTGGTGAATTTGATTATCGCGCAGCGCAATTTTCAGGCAAACGCTCGTTCTATCGAAACCAGCAATGCAATCACCGATACAGTGATTCAGATAAGATAGTTTGCCAGGACTGAAGAGAGATGGATAAATATCTATATCTGGCAATGCATGGCGCATCGCAAGCGATGCAGGCGCAGCAGGCCAATGCCAACAACCTGGCTAATGTCAGTACTGTAGGATTTAAGGCAACGCTTGACCACTTCCAGGCCAATCCGGTCTACGGCCCAGGTCATGCTGACCGGGCCTATACCAGCGATCAGCTTGAGGGTGCTAATTTCAGGCAGGGTGCTTTGATGACCACGGGTCGCCAGCTCGATATCGCAATTGATGGTGATGGCTGGTTTGCAGTACAGGCCGACGACGGTAGCGTGGCTTATTCGCGCCGTGGCGATTTTCGAATCGATTCGAATGGGCTGCTCACGAATGGCGCCAATCAAATCGTACTTGGCGAAAGTGGACCGATTTCCCTGCCGGAATTTGAGAGCCTGGTAATTGGTCGCGATGGCACCATGAGTGTGCGTGCGGCTGGACAAACCGCCAGTTCACTGGTAGCAGTGGATCGCATTCGTCTGGTAAATCCGTCCAATGACCAACTTTATCGAGGTGAAGACGGTTTGTTTAGAAGTAAGGATGGCCTCGAAGCGCCCGCGGATGCCTCGGTGACGATCTCTTCCGGTGCTCTGGAATCGAGTAATGTCAATGCAGTTGATGCTATGGTACGTATGATGGAATACGCCAGGCATTACGAAACCCAGGTGAAGATGATGAATCTGGCGAGCGAAAACGATGCTGCAAGCGCCAGTCTAATGCGCATGAATGGGTAAAACACTAGA
>JAAENK010000033.1 GCA_024224415.1 Gammaproteobacteria bacterium
TATAGCAATATCGAAAAACGTTGTTTCTCCGACGGGGTTTTAACCTGTATCGAATTTCATCCGATCTGGAAGGGTGGGCTGTCGTCTTCGACCGAGCAGCATCGCAATCATGCCGATATTGAAGCAATTTCGGCAGATGGCGCTCGATAGACGAATAAAATGGTAGCATGAAAATCTAATACCCTGACTGTTGGCATGATCTGCATCTGTTATAGATAAGCACTATCAAGCAATCATCGCTGATTCACCTATACTCCTGAGAAGTAAATTCTGACAAGTCAGTAGGAGTGTAACGCTTGGGCATTGCCGCGTTAGATGGATTAGATATCACCGAATTACCCTCACCGCCACAAGGGGCGTTGGCGGTGGTGCATGCCTGTGGCCAGGATGATATGGATGCAGAGCGTCTCGGCGACCTGGTGGAACAGGTTCCGGCCCTGTCGGTTGAATTATTACGTCTCGCTAACAGTGCCTATTTTGGTTTCTCTCGAGAAGTGACTTCCATTTCGCATGCGGTGGGGTTGATAGGACGTAAAGGCCTGAAGAATATAGCTTTGTGTATTGCTATGAAATCATCGCTTCGACCTGATCAGATGCCTGCTTTTCCAATTGCCGAATTCTGGGAGAGTGCTCTGCGGCGAGGTGTATGTGGCAGGGTTCTGGCGGACAAGGCTAACCTGGAAAAGGACACTGGTTTTACTACCGGGCTATTACAGGACTTTGGTTTGTTGGTAATGTTTTACCTGAGTCCGCAAATCATCCCGGAGTGGGATCGCCTGTCTGCGTTAAATCCGGACAGTCGATATGAACTGGAGCAACAGCTATTTGGAACCACGCATGATTATGTAGGTCACGAACTGGCAGTGGCCTGGGGCTTGCCGGATGAATTAGTTCAGACCATTGCCTATCACCACAAGGAGCCGGAGCAGCTAGCGACTGAATCATCAATACAGCTTCACAAACTGGCCCTGTGCGTTGACTGGATGGCGGCAGCATTTACCGCCGAAAATCATCACCAGGCAATTAAGCAAAGTCGCAAATTACTCTCTGAATATTACGGAATGTCGACCGATGCAGCCAATGAGCTGATGAACCAGGTATCCGATGGCATGCTGGAGACGGCTTCAGCGTTTGGTATCGATGTTGCTGAGCAAACCTCGTTCGAGAGCTTGGTCGGCGAATCCCATTTGTATCTGGTACAGGAAAATCTCGATTTCCAGCAAATGAACTGGCACCTCGAGCAAAGCCTGGAAGAACGCGACAGAATAGCCGACGAACTCAACCGGGAGCTGGATCTGGCGCGCGAGGTTCAGCGTAGCCTGCTACCGGCGGCATCTTCGGAGTTGGGCAAGATTTTCGGATTAAACCTGTCTGCAAAAGCCGTCTCCGGCGACTTTTATGACTATTACCGATTAGCTAACGGCAAAATTGCCTTTTGCATCGCTGATGTCTCGGGTAAGGGTATGAATGCCGCCATATTGATGGCGAAAGCGAGCACGCTTTTCCACTGCATCGGCAAGAGCATTCACGACCCCTCCCGGCTATTGTCTATTCTTAATCATGAGATACTGGAGACATCGATACACGGCATGTTCGTTACCATGGTGGCGGGTGTATTTGATCCCGAAACTCGCAAGCTTAAGATTTCCAACGCAGGCCATCTACCACCAGTTATTATGCGAGGCACAAATTTTGATGCCGAGTATCCCGCCGAAGCGCCACCACTCGGGGTGATCGGTGATATTGATTTTCCGCTGCTGGAGATAACCTTAGAGCAACATAAACAACTCTATCTTTATACTGATGGCTTGTTCGAAGCCTGGCTGGGTGAAGGGCAACGCCTGGAACGCGATGGCATGTTAAAACTTTTCGGTCGTTGCGCCATGGTAAAACCACAGCAGCGCCTGCAACACCTGGTCAAGGATATACGCGATAGAGGCGGCTGGTTCGACGACGATTTAACTGTGCTGTTACTCGAGAGTTGAAAGCTAAATGCAAGAGACAAAAATTCTGCTCGATATCTGTTTCCCAGCACAGCCTGATAGTCTGCATGAAATGCGACAACAGGTTGCAGACGTCCTCACGTCACTGGGCTTGTCTTACGATGCGTGGCATCCACTAGTGCTGGCGGTGGACGAAGCCAGTAGCAATGTGATTCGTCACACTTACCAATTCGACGGCAATCACCAAATAGAGCTAAAGATACTGCTGGTCGATAAAACCCTGATATTCCGGCTCCACGACGACGGTGACAGGGTGGATACAGAAAAAATAATACCAAAACGTCGAAATCAGGCAAAACCTGGCGGATTAGGACTACACTTTATCCATGAAATTATGGACAAAACTACACTTATTGATATACAGGGCGAAGGCAATACCCTGGAGATGGTTAAGTACCTCCAGGGTCAAGATGCTCGGTAAAGGTGACGCTGATGACTTATCTTGTTGAGGAAAAAGACGGTTTTCTACTGGTTCATCTTGAAGGGGATGTGGACCTTAGTACTTCACCAGAAGTACGTAAGCTGATGCTCGATTGCCTGCGTAAAAAGCCTCAATTGCTGATTGATCTGTCGCAGGTCAGCTATATCGATAGTTCGGGCGTGGCCAGCCTTGTTGAAGGCTATCAACTATCAAAATCTCAAGGCTCTGAGTTCGCCCTTATTGGTGTAAGTGAGGCGGCAAGGAGTGTATTGCAATTGGCGCGTCTTGATAAGGTCTTTCCAATTTATGATTCCCTGGCTCAGCGTTTGCAGCACGGCTCGATCTAGCGCATATGTTGATCCGTCCATTCATAGAGGGAGTAGGAGAGAAAACCATTCTGGCGGTAGAAGAGGCAGGCTATCAATTTCTGCTGTTGATGGAGAGTCTTTACTGGTTGTGTTTAGGTCCTTTACTCAATCAGCCCGTACGACTTCACACTATCGCCGCCGAAATGATCAAGATAGGCGTACTGGCAATACCGGTAGTATTACTACTGTCTTTTTCCAACGGAGTGATGATGGCGATTCAGGGCATCGTCACCCTGCAGGAGTTTGATGCCGAATCGCAGGTGGTGCCTGGCATAGCTTACTCTGTAACACGCGAGTTTGGGGTGTTGATAACCGCTATTGTCGTAGCTGGGCGTTCAGGCTCGGCGATTGCAGCACGAATCGGTTCTATGCAAATGTCGCAGGAAGTTGATGCCTTGCGGGTTATGGGAATCGAGCCGGTACGCCATCTGGTGGCACCCATTGTGCTCGCCATGTTAGTGATGATGCCAATACTAACAATCATGGCCGACTCTGCAGCTCTGATTGGGGGTGGTATTTATACCGGTATAGTTTTAAAGCTTAGCCTCGGCACATTTATCGACCGTTGTTTCGATGTGCTGGTGGTCTACGATGTCATGCAGGGGCTAAGCAAGAGCCTGGTATTCGGTGTGCTGATTGCCGTGGTAGCCTGCAGTAATGGCTTTTCTGTGAGTGGTGGTGCCGAGGGCCTGGGCCGTGCGACTACGCGTTCAGTAGTGATGTCTATAGCCATGATCGTAGTGGCCGACATGCTTTTTACCTTTTTTCTGAGTCGATGAAATCTGACAAAAATGACGGATCAGGCATTTCAGGCAGTAATAGAGGTCGAGGATCTGGTGACCTATTACGGTACACGCAAAATACTGGACCGCGTTAATCTGAGTATTCGCCAGGGTGAAGTGATGGTGATTATGGGTGGCAGCGGCTCGGGTAAGTCGACGCTGTTGCGGCATCTGCTGGCGTTGAATAAACCGGCTTCGGGTAGCATCCGCTTATACGGTAAGGATATCGGCAAATACAGCACGAGGGAATTACAAACTTTACGCAAACGTATGGGGGTTTCGTTTCAAAATGGTGCGCTGTTTAACTCGCTAAACGTAGAAGACAACGTCGCCTTCCCGCTTCGTGAGCACACCCAGCTGGATGATAATACCATAAGAATTATGTCTCGCATGAAACTGGAAGTAGTCAACCTGGCTGGTTTCGAAGAACTCATGCCGGCCCAGCTCTCGGGCGGCATGATTAAACGTGCTGCGCTTGCCCGAGCCATTGTCATGGATCCGGATATGCTGTTCTTCGATGAGCCATCGGCGGGGCTGGATCCGGTTGTATCGGCTGATCTCGATGAATTAATTTTAAAACTGCGCGAGGCGATGCAGGTGAGTGTCGTCGTCGTAACCCATGAACTGGACAGCGCATTCCGCATCGCCGACAGAATAATAGTGCTGGACAAGGGCAAGGTACTGATTATCGGTACAGTGGACGAGGTCAAAAACAGCGATAATCAGCGCGTGCAAAACCTGCTCAATCGCAGAGCGGAAGACGTCGAAGTTGATCCAGAAGCCTACCTGAAACGATTGACGGAAAATCTTGCAGGACTATGAAACGAGAGAACGTAAATTATCTGGTAGTAGGCAGCGTGGTGTTAACGGGATTGGCGCTAATGCTCTACATACTCTTTCGTTTAAGCGGTGGGGTAGGTGAAAATGATCGCTACTATGCCGATTACCTCAATGTTGGTGGTTTGAACTCCGGCACACCGGTGACATACCAGGGTTATAAGCTTGGTGCGGTATCCAGTATCGAACCGCTCAGGGCTCAGGGTAAAACTCGATACCGTGTCACTATCATGGTGCGTGATGGCTGGAAAATCCCGGACGACAGTATCGCCCGCATCTATTCGGAGGGTTTGTTGGCGGAAACCGTAATCAATATTGAAGAAGGTGATAGCGATAAATACCTCGAACCTGGCTCCGAAATAAGTGGTCGCCAGGGCGAAGACGTTTTCAAAACAATCAATAATGTTGCCGGCGCCACCAGTGCTCTGCTAACACAAAGCCTAAGGCCGTTGTTGGACAATCTCAATGCTACAGTGACGAGTATGGGAGGTGAAATGGATAGCAAAATACCGAAAATACTCGACGATGTGGGTCAACTGGTGGAATCCTTAAAAGAGGGAGCTGAAAGTGTACCGCGTATACTCAATGAGGACCTTGAACACAAGGTAAGTAGCATGGTGAACAATGCCGACACCATGTCCTCCAACCTACGCCAGCTTTCCCATGGACTATTAAAGACGAAGAAATCACTGGATCGATTATTAAAACAGTCGCAGGGAACCATCGGCGCGATGGACAGCTTGCTAACCGACACACAGGGTGCGGTCGCGGAAAATCGCAACGATTTACGCGCATCAATCATGGCGCTACGAAGCTCGCTGGAACAGGTAGCTGATTATTCCGAAACCATATTGCACGATCTGGAAGGCTCGGCCCGACACATGAACGAGTTCAGTCGTGAAATACGCGACAACCCCGGCCTGTTGCTGGGTGGCAAACCACCGACCGAAGTAGGAACAGTCAATGAATAATCAGATACGAATAGTAATATATAGCCTCGCAATTGTGCTTCTGGCCAGTTGTGCCACCTCCAACCCCGTACCGCAGAATAATTTTTATCGCCTGACAGAATTGCAGCCAACAAAGATAAAGCAAAACAGTCAGCTACCGGGAGTGTTGTTAGTAGAACGGGTCAAAGCCTTTGGCATACTGCGCGAACGACCATTGCTTTATAGTTTTGAAAAATCACCCGAAGCGGTAAAACAGCACCACTACCATCATTGGGTCGATGCTCCCACCAGTCTGATACGCGAGCAAATAAGCACCTACTTACGACGGGCAAACATAGCAGCCGACATCGTAACCGAAACCAGGAACCAGCAACCCAATTATCGCTTACGCGCCGAACTCAAACAGTTCGAGCGCAGGTTACTCGACAACGGTGAGGTAGAAATACTGGTGGTACTACGAATCGAAGTAATTTCCAAGGACAATACACAATCAAAAAACTACGCGATAAAACGACGTCACCAGAGCAACTCAGTATTGGCATCGGTCAGAGAAATAAATAGTGCATTGGCTGAAATCTATACCGCGATGGTGGAGAATATTATTTTGACATCGTAGTTAAAAATGCCGATGCTGAGCTCATGACTACAGACACCGACAAGTTGCACCAGGCTTACCAGGCAAAAAACCCCAAAGAAACCTCAGAGGTCTACGACGACTGGGCTGCCGAGTATGAACAACACATGAAGAATGTGGGTTTTACCCACCCAGCAATGGTCGCCT
The DNA here is from genome assembly GCA_024224415.1 of Gammaproteobacteria bacterium. GTDB lineage: Bacteria > Pseudomonadota > Gammaproteobacteria. Next base: position 6,143 of record JAAENK010000033.1, read on the forward strand.
CAATGGCTGCACGACATGTACAGCCGACCGAGGCTCGGGTACTCGATGCAGGTGCTGGCACCGGCATACTTGGCGAAATTCTCCCTGCACTGGGTTACCCTAATATAGTCGGCCTCGATGCGTCAGCGGGAATGCTCGAAATAGCAAATTCGAGAAATAACTACCAGGAATTGACGCAGCAATATCTCGGTGAGCCGCTGACATTTGATAATAATGAATTTACATTGGTTGCCAGCTCAGGCGTATTCACCCAGGGCCACGCCCCGCTGGATGGACTCGACGAACTCATCCGCATCACCAAACCAGGTGGGCATCTGGTATTCTCAATCGCCCGCACTTACCTGGAAGGGTTATTCAATGAAAAACGCAAACAACTGGAGCAGCAGAATAAATGGCGCTTTGTCGACGCCAGTCAGCGCTATAACTCGACACCGTTGGACGATACTTTAATTGCGCAGGTGTTTGTTTTTGAAGTGGTTTGAAAAGTATAATCACAATGTCATTTCCTGACCGGTTCACTAAAATCCACTTTCATCTCCAGAGTACTGCTGCCGCGCTCGAGCTTGATCATAACCGGAATCCCGGCGGGTTTTGTTTTAAGTGCATATATCAAGTCAAAGTTGTCCCTTAAACTGGTACCGTCAACACTCAGCAAGCGATCCAGCTTTAGAATACCAGCTTTTTCAGCGGCAGACCCGGCTTCAACATCGGCTATCTGTACGCCAGGGCGATCATCGCTTTCCTGCAACCAGACTCCAAGCTTTACACCGCGAGGGGTGAATATCTCATATGCCTGATAAACTAGATAATCGACCGGTCTCATTGGAAATGGTGGAATATCAACATCCATGAGTTGATCTCGTTTCTGCTCAGGAATTTCAAGATTCTTGCCACCTACCAGAACATAGGGCAAAGGCAGTCGCCTGTGTACACGGCGTGGAATGCCAAAGCCATAGACGACATGCCAGCCTCCAGCCATCACCATCATGCGGCGACCTTTGTTCTGCCCCATATAGTTCGCCACCGTTTCAGCCATGGTCTCATCCCACAGAGTTTGACGCCTGGAAAAACTCTCGAGCATTGTCGCCCCCGCACCATGAACACCGAATACCTCATTAATCATTTGTCGATGGTAAGGGTCACTGGTATCCATTTCCGGTAAGGTCTTTTTAATATCAGATCCGAGTTTTTCGAGCGGAGTCATACTCACCTTGCGCCCTGTTTCTTTGGTCGCATTGAGGCCGACTACCGGTATATTGTGGTCCCGGCAATACTCGAGCAACTCTCGATAAAGTTCAAAATCACCACCCCAGTTCTGGAACCATTTACTTTCTCGCAGAAATTCTTTTTCATCCAGTTCACCAGCTACCCATTTGTCGAGAGCGGGTTGTTGCTGCCGATTAAACATCTCCATACCGAGTGTGATCTGCCCGGGATGCGAGGCCTGTAAGGCTTGCAGGATCTCAAGCTGCAAACGGTGAGAAGCTGGATTATCGTGGGTCTCTCCAACATAAATCAGCGGATAGTGCGTCAGGTTTGCAAACATTTGCGGCCGACTGATGTAATGTCCTGTAGCAGTATGGAGAATGGCTCCAATGACGGGGCTTTTAGCTGGCCGGTAAGGTTGCTTACTGCCCCATTGGGGCGAAACGAAACTGCAGCCATGCAGGAAAACCATAAAAAGCGCAGTCAAAAATATCTTTTGTTGATTCATGCATTTACCTGATGGTCTGAACCGATATAACAGGGTGGTTCTGGAAGAAAAAGCGCGCCTATAATACACAAATATTTGTTTTTGAGGTGGTCTAAAAAGTAAAATCCCAATATGACGACAGACCCGACACCTAAATCCAGACTATGGCGGCATTATGGCCTGATAGGACTAGGCTGGCTGAGTATAGCCCTGGGCGTACTCGGCATATTCCTGCCCCTTTTACCCACCACACCTTTCATTCTGCTAGCGGCCTGGTGTTTCGCCCGCTCCAGCGAGCGTTTTCATCAATGGCTACTCAATCATTCCCGACTTGGGCCCATCGTGAAAGCCTGGCAAAGTGGGAAAGGCTTGCCCCGCAAGGTACGTAATAGAACATTGTTGGTGATGTGGGCTAGCCTCGTGGTTACGGCTTTGTTGGTGTGGAATGTTTGGGTATTGCCTTATTTGGTGGCGGTTGGAGTTGGGACTACGGTTTATTTGATGCGAAGACCGGTTGCAGAGTGAAAATAAATCTACCTATAATTACCCCAAAACAAACCCCCGATAATCCTCAACAACTTCTGCTACGCAAGCCTTAAACAACCGTTCACCCGCCTCAACCGTCGCCAATGCCGGATTGGAACCGATACGTCCATCAGGAAACTGGGCACGGTAATCGTTGGCATCACGAATGGTTCCGTTTGGCGCGAGTTGTGGTGACATGGTTGCGGTTTTCACTTCGTCAGGGTAGGCGTAAAAGCTGAGAGAAACTTCCGATGGCGTGGCATGGCTGCCCTCCGCATCGCCGAATAGTTGTTTGGATAGTTTGCCGACACTTTCAGCCATGTACCAGTTGCGAAGCATCAGGTGCAAATCTGACAGGTCGGCGTCGCCGAAAGTGGACTGGGCGTATATTTCCTGAAATGTGGCATTTATGGTTGCGACATTGCCACCATGGCCATTGAGGAAATAAATGTGGCGGAAACCCTGTCGATAGAGCGAGTGCACTACATCGATCAATACGGCCATCAAAGTGCTGGGTCGTAATGCGATGGTACCTGGAAATCCCAGGTGATGTTGCGCCTGTCCGAATGAAAGTGTAGGAGCAATTAATACCTCAGTCGATTCGGCTACACCAAAGGCGATTGTTTCAGGGCAGATGGCGTCGGTGCCAATCATACCATTCGGGCCGTGTTGTTCAGTGGAACCAATGGGTACGATTATACCCCGGGAGTGTTCGAGATAGGTTTCGATTTCGGGCCAGGTGGCGGTTTGCAGGCGCATGGGTAGTCCTCGGATTCTTGCCCGCTAGACTGAGTTACAAGCGTGGTGTTGTCAATAAGGCTTGGGAATAGTACTGTGTATTTATATGGCTGTAGTGCATTGGCTGCTTAAAAAGTTGAGGTGGTGAACATGAATTTCAATGAGTTGTTACAGTCGGGGCGCAAGATCCTGGCGGAGGGGTCAATGTATGAACTGCTGCGACGCAATCCCGATGTAGCATTCGATGAGCATGTTGCACATGCCGGCTTCATCTATGATGTTAAATTTGCCAGAATTCTGGAAAGCGTCGTACGCTCTTATATCGATATTGGCATTGCAGCAAGCCAGCCGATGGCAATTACGACATCAACCTGGCGGGCCAATCGAGAAAGAATACAGGCATCGGCTTTTTTGAAGCGGGCAATCAACGAGGATAACACGGCATTTTTTCTGGATATTCGAGATAGCTATGCGGACTGTAATATTCCCATTCTGATCGGTGGCAATATCGGCCCTAAAGGCGATGGCTATAAACCGGAAGAAGCCCTGGATACCGATAGGGCAAGGGTTTTTCATACCTTTCAGATTGAAGCGCTTGCGTCTAGTGGTGTGGATTTCCTTCAGGCTTCAACACTGCCGGCGATTTCCGAAGCAACTGGCATTGCACTCGCCATGTCGGCTACTGGATTACCCTATGTGATCAGTTTCGTGGTTGATCGATCCGGTCAGTTACTCGATGGTACATTGCTCAGTGAGGCGATTAGTCAGATTGACAACACAGTCGGTCACGGTAACACTCGTTTTGCCGTCAACTGTGTTCATCCGCAGGTGTTACATCAGGCGCTGGAAAACAACTCTGGAATTGAGGGACGTATTATTGGTTTCAGTGGCAATACTTCGACGAAAAGCGCTGACGAACTGGATGGACTAGAAGAACTCGACACCGAAGAACCTGACAGATTTGCGGAAGCAAATAAGCACGTGTGGGAGGCGCATAACATCAGAATCATTGGCGGCTGTTGCGGGACTAATCCTGATCACATGCGTGCCATCGCCAATTTGATCGAGACTTAGTATGGAAAGCCCCATCGAGCGGGTGGCGTTTTGCAATGCCTACAGGCTGTCGCGGCATTAGACCAGGAGTCATCACTGCTACGTGACTGTGGAATGATGTGGTCTCTGGTCAATTGATTCGGCGAAAATTCGTCGCCACAATAAAGACATAAATACTGATCTCGGGCAAACAAAGCTCTATTGGTGAGAGGCGGTTCAAAATTCCTTGCCAGTCAATTCGTGGTGACTCGATCTCTTGTTAATAGAATTGAGCTAACAGGCAGCTCGGAGCGTTTTCCTGTTATTCGATTGAAACCACTTATAAAAATGAAACCAAAGGAATTGATACGCCTGTTGAACCGAGAGGGTAAGGAGATAACCGCATTGATGTGTAGCAAAATCGAAAAGGTTGCTTAATTGGAGAGTAAATGGATGGATAGGTTACATGCTGATCTTGCTTGACCCACAAAGATCTACCGATGATTGACCCTGAAACGCCGACTTTTATTAAGCTACTACACCTGACTACAAATTTGCTTTCAGCTCAAAATAGGCCTGTAGTGGGTCAAGATAATCTGGATTTTTGCATTGCAGGGAAATGGCATTTATAAACAGCGAAAAAAGCTCTGATTGTGATTTGATGTTTATCTTCCTGTAAATATTATGGCGATGAGCTTTTACTGTTTCGGATGAAA
>JAAENK010000034.1 GCA_024224415.1 Gammaproteobacteria bacterium
AAATCATTAAGGCCGTTTAATGCATTACCCAAATTACTGTAAGCATCGGCATAATCAGGATCCTGCATTAGCGCCTTGTTAAACCATTCGATGGCTTTTTCATTTTCCCCCTGCAACTGCAGAGCATTGCCAAGATTGTTCAGCAACATTGCATGGTCGGGGCGGAGTTTCTGTGCTTTCCGATAAACACCAGCAGCCTCTTTGTATCGCTCACGGTCTACCAGCACGTTGCCAAGATTGTTAAGTGCTTCGACAAAATCAGGACTGATTTTAATGGCCTTGCGGTAGGCTCGCTCAGCGGCTGATAATTTACCTTTCTGCTGAAGGGCTCTACCTTCGTTGTAAAGCTTAACGGCCTTTTGGTTATTCATGTGTGTAGCTCGATTCCCTGGCCTGACTAATCGATGTCCTGCAGTACTCGATATAGATAATGTCCCTTTTCATATCCACGCAGGTAAGCATCGGCTAGTTCTGACGGGCAAACATCCTTAAATTCCTGGCCGGTTTCTCCTAACCAATAACCCTTTTCGGCGGTACAAAACTGTGTGAGCCCAGCCTTATAACCTGTTTTATATTCTGCAGCATCCAGCTTGACGCCAAACTCGGAGCAGGTTTTGCTATGCTTTTCAACGTAAGTCGCATCCCGTCCACTGGAACCGTCTTTATGGCCAATGGCTTGCCAGTCAGAGCTTAGACATTCAGATTTGTTCAAGCTGGCGCATGACGCCAAAATGATAGTAATTGGAATTAGAATAAGGAATTTGATGCTGTTCATATTGCTAAAGTCCTGTTAAACATGAGCCTGAAAACTACTTACGATTATAAGGGGATGCTTAGCTTTTAGCTACAATCCCTATAGCTTGTTATATGGCTCTATTTTTCTGTTTATAAACCACCAAATACTCGTATTTCTGTGTGATTTCCTGCATCATTCGATCCGCATCCGTTCATATCGATCAGGAAACAATTTAGCAATACCCATGGCCCAGTATTTTGAAATTCACGCGGAAAATCCGCAAAAACGACTTGTCAAGCAGGCTGTTTCGATTATCGATAAGGGTGGCCTGATTATCTACCCCACGGATTCGAGTTACGCACTGGGTTGCCACATTGGAGACAAATCGGCGATGGAGCGTATTCAGCGTATTCGTCGTTCGGATAGTAAGCACCACTTTACGCTGGTGTGTAGCGATTTGTCTGAAATTGGTACTTATGCCAAGGTTAGTAATTCTGATTATCGTTTGATGAAATCACTGACACCAGGTCCTTATACCTTTTTGCTCAAGGCAACCTCCGTAGTACCTCGCCGCTTGATGAACCCGAAACGTAAAACCATCGGTGTGCGGGTGCCGGACAATAAAATCGTGCATGAAATCCTGCTGGAACTGGGGCAGCCCATTATGAGCAGCACCCTGATCCCGCCCGGGAGTCAGCAGGCACTGGATGATGCCGTTGAGATTCGCCAGGCTTTTGAGCATTCGGTTGATCTGGTGATCGATGGTGGATTCTGCGGTATCGAGCCGACCACGGTGATTAGCCTGATTGATGGTGTGCCGGAAATAGCTCGTCACGGCAAGGGTGAAGTCGATTTTCTTGAGCAATAACGTCGCTATTCATATATCGACGTAACTCAATTCGATGCAGTATAATCGCTGTTCACAGTCATATTCGCTGGAAGCTATTTATTGAACACCACAATTAGTCAGAACAACCGCGTACTCTCCGGAATGCGTCCCACAGGGTTGTTACATTTAGGGCATTATCACGGCGTATTAAAAAACTGGATCGAACTGCAGCATAGTTACGAGTGTTTTTATTTCGTCGCTGACTGGCATGCTTTAACCACGCACTACGAAGACCCGTCGATTATCGCCGAGAGTTCGCGCGATATGGTAATTGACTGGTTGGCGACTGGGGTCAATCCGGGCAACTCGACCATATTTATTCAGTCGCGGGTACCCGAGCACGCCGAACTGCATACACTGCTTTCGATGATTACGCCATTGGGTTGGCTGGAGCGCGTACCCAGCTATAAAGACCAGCAGGATAAGTTAAAAGATAGAGATCTGGCCACTTATGGCTTTCTTGGATACCCATTATTGCAAAGTGCCGATATTCTGATCTACAAGGCGGGATTTGTTCCTGTCGGCGAAGATCAGGTCGCCCATGTCGAGCTTACTCGTGAAGTTGCACGTCGCTTCAATCATTTTTATGGCAAAGAAGCCGATTTCGAAAAGAAAGCCGAGGCTGCGATAAAAAAAATGGGCAAGAAAAACGCCAGGCTTTATAAAGACGTTCGCAAACGATTTCAGGAGCAGGGTGATACCGAAGCCCTGTCAATCGGCAAGGCTTTACTCGGTTCACAACAGAACATCAGCCTGAGCGACCGTGAAAGGTTGCTGGGTTACCTTGATGGTGGCGGCAGGATCATTTTGCCTGAACCGCAGTCACTTTTGACCGCATCGTCGAAAATGCCTGGACTCGATGGTCAAAAGATGTCGAAATCTTATAACAACACGATTTCGCTACGTGAATCACCGCAGAATGTCGAGAAGAAAATAAAAACCATGCCCACCGACCCGGCTCGAATTCGACGCACCGATCCGGGTGACCCGGCCAAATGCCCGGTATGGGATTTGCACCAGGTTTATACTTCGGATGAAACCAAAAAGATACTTTCCGAAGGCTGCAAGACCGCCGCTATCGGTTGCATCGATTGCAAACAGTATATTATCGATGCAATCCTCGACGAGTTGAAACCGATACAGGCGCGCGTGAAAGATTATTTAGACGATCTCTCGGGTGTCGACAGTATCATTAATGAAGGCTGTGAAGCAGCGCGTGACGTGGCACAGGATACCATTGAGGAAGTTCGCAAAGTTATGGGGCTGACATTCAGATAGGCTCAATGCAAAACTTCACCAATAACGCTTCGAATCAATCCGAAATGCCGTTCGCCCTGGTGCAGGGCGAACCGCTGACAGTTATTCCGCAGGATTTATATATTCCACCGGATGCCTTGCTGGTTTTTCTCGAGGCTTTCGAGGGCCCGTTGGACTTATTGCTCTACATGATAAAACGGCAAAATATCGACGTATTGAATATACCCATTGCTGCGATTACAAAGCAGTACATGGAATATATACATTTAATGGAAGAACTCGAACTAGAGCTTGCCGCGGAATATCTGGTGATGGCATCGATGTTGGCTGAAATTAAATCGCGTATGTTATTACCCAGGCCAACCGAATCAGCTGACGAAGAGGATCCGCGAGCTGAATTAATCCGCCGTTTGCAGGAATATGAGCTGTTTAAAAAAGCAGCGGAAGATCTCGATGCACTCGACCGGCTGGAACGCGAAATCCATCTGCCGGATATAGAAATCCCAAAATTTGAAATCGATATGCCCTTGCCTGAAGTACAGATAAAAGATTTACTGGCAGCTTTTCGTGATGTGGTTAACCGCGCCGAACAGTTTGCCAGTCACCATGTCGAACGTGAGCCTCTCTCGGTGCGCGAACGTATGGTACGCGTGCTGGACAAAATTTCTGCCGATGAATTCAGCAGCTTTTACGACTTTTTTGATGATAAAGAAGGCCGCATGGGCGTTGTGGTCAGTTTCCTGGCGATACTCGAATTGCTCAAGGAATCGCTCATCGAACTGGTGCAAAGCGAACCCTATGCACCCATATATATCAAGGCAATTTCCTGAAGGTGGCCCAGAGAATGGACAGTGATCGTTTAAAACCCATACTCGAAGCGTTGTTCGCGGCGAGCGATAAACCGCTGTCGGTGAATAGCATTTTCGACCTGTTTTCCGGTGACCTGGAGCAACCGGGCAAAGACGAAATCCGCCAGGCCATCCACGAACTGATGGACCAATACAGTAATAGTGGTATGGAACTCAAACAGGTGGCCTCCGGTTTTCGCTTGCAGGTGAAGCCCGCCTATGAAACCTGGGTATCTCGACTGTGGGAGCAAAAACCGCCGCGTTATTCCCGGGCATTGATGGAAACCCTGGCATTGATTGCTTACCGACAACCGATAACGCGCGGCGAGATTGAAGACATACGCGGAGTCAGTGTCAGCAGTAACATCATCAAAACCCTGCAGGAGCGTGAGTGGGTTAAGCCTTTGGGACACAAAGAAGTGCTGGGTAGACCGACACTATACGGCACCACCAAAGGATTTCTCGACTATTTTAATCTGAAGTCACTCAACGAGTTGCCAACCCTGGCTGAAATCCGTGATCTGGATCAGTATCACCCAGAACTGGCGTTTGTTGAAAAAAACGAAGCCAGCATCAATTAAGCATCTATAATCAGGCTAACAAGCGGTTGAATTTATTGTTGAAATTCAGGTTTATCCCAGGGAAATTATGTACCTTCGCATATGCCAGTATCTTTTTGTATCTGTTGCCTTGTCGCTCGTCGCCTGTAGCGAAAGCAAACAGGCGCTAGATACCTGGGTGCATGCCGATACCGGTTCCTACGGTGCGGTAATCAGTTCCAACAGTAAGTATTTAATGACCGGTGCGATAGGTGGTTACGGCCGGCTTTGGGACTTACCGAAAAACAAAGTATTATTTAGCTTGCAACACGAGGAAAATAGCGATGGCGGCATGATTGGCGGCGCATTTTCAGAACGTGGTGATGTGCTGGTGACTATCGAACAACATTCGCTTGGGCGTTGGTCAACGAAAGCGGGACGTTTAACTGGTTACTGGGCCTGGCCTAATTTAACCGATGTCGATGTTTCGGCGGATGGTCGCTATGCACTCATCGGTAGCAAGGATAACCAGGCGGTCTATTTTGATATGGTCGAAGGCAAGATGCTCTATGTATTCCCGCATCATGAAAAGGTGACCAGCGTATCGCTGTCCAAAGACGGGCGATTTGCATTGACTGGTTCAAATGACTGGCATGCCAGTCTGTGGGATATAAGCAATGGTAAACACCTGTGGTCGAAGAATATGAAATATAAAATCGCACTGGTTGAGTTATCTGATGATGGCGAGCTGGCACTGGCGAATGCATATATCGGGGATGCACATATCTATAGCACCGCTGGAGCGGGTAAACTGGTTTCGAGACTGGATGAAGTGAGGATGACACTGGTATCAGCTGACTTTTCGAATAATAACCGTATCCTCGCGACCGGGCGGGCGGCCAAGTCGATCGATATCTGGGAGGTGAATAGTGGTGTGCGTAAAGAAACCTGGCTACCCAAGGTCAAACATAAGGTACAACCCGATTCAGCGACCATTCTTGATTTAAAGCTTGATGCCAATGCGAAAACGCTTATCTCCGAATCCTCCACGGGTATAGGGCAGCGCTGGGCGTTGCAGTAAGCAGGGATAAATATCATGGAAAGAATTCAAAAATTTCTCGCCCACCAGGGCATTGCCTCGCGCCGCCAGGTCGATGCGATGCTGAAGGAGGGTCGAATATCGGTCAATGGTCAACTCGCCAAACTGGGAGACCAGGTAGCTGGCGACGAAAAAATTGCCTTAGACGGTAAACTAATACGTATCAGCCAAAGTGAACTCAAGCCCAAGGTACTGATGTACCACAAACCGCTTGGTGAAATTTGTACGCGTGCCGACCCGGAGGGTAGATCGAGTGTCTTTAGCAATTTACCGGGCCTCGGGAATGGTCGCTGGGTCAGCATTGGTCGTCTGGATATCAATACCAGTGGACTGATTTTGTTCACCAATCAAGGTGAACTCGCCAACCGTTTAATGCATCCCAGTTTCGAAGTTGAACGCGAGTATGCGGTTCGGGTTCATGGTGTAGTTACCACCGATATGCTCTTACGTCTCGAAAAGGGTGTGATGCTTGAAGATGGTATGGCGAGATTTGATCAAATTCTCGATAGCGGTGGCGAGGGTACCAATCACTGGTATCACGTTATACTGAAGGAAGGACGTAATCGCGAGGTACGCCGATTATGGGAGTCGCTAGGTGTCGAAGTCAGCCGGCTGGTGCGTGTCCGATACGATCAGTTTAAACTGCCCAAATGGTTAAAACCCGGCAAGTATCGGTTTTTCGAAGACGATGTAATCGAAGCGCTTTATCAACGTCTAAAGCTGGAATACCCTAAGGCTACAAACCAACGGCGTCAAACTCGGCGTGCAAAACGCTGACAGGGCTTCGGCAAGTCTGGCCGAAATCTACAATCTACTATTCGATTACTACGGTGCACAGAACTGGTGGCCGGCCGAGCATGGCTTCGAAGTAATAGTCGGCGCCATCCTCACACAAAATACTGCCTGGACCAATGTTGAACTCGCACTTGAGAATCTGCGTAAGCATGACTGTCTAAGATATCAGGAAATTCTCAATCTATCGGTCAGTGAATTACAGTCACATATACGACCCGCGGGATTCTATCGACGCAAGGCTCAAAGTATTCAGGCCATTAACCAATGTCTGCAAGACAGCCAGGGCATCGAGGCTTTGAGTGGGCAAGATCACCAATACAGTCGTGCGTTATTACTTGGTATTTGTGGTATTGGGGAAGAAACCGCCGACGCGATACTAT
>JAAENK010000035.1 GCA_024224415.1 Gammaproteobacteria bacterium
CAAAAAACATTTCCTTTAGTTTTTCAAGTATAGGCAGGGATTGGTGAAAAATCACTAATAAATCGGCTGGATATGCTTATTTTTCAGGATATCATTTTCCTCTCTGCTGCAGCGCGAATACCATACCCCTCCACTGAATTTTGCAATATGAAACCAGAATTGTGAACGAGGTTTGATGATTCAGGCATCGCTTTGATTTACAATCCGCTTTCCTTGACTGAGAATTTAACAATGAAATTTTTAATAGTTGCAATAATGGCTACCAGCATACTGCTGGTTTCTGGCTGCCAGACCTTCGATGCCTACACCGGCGAACAGAAAACATCAAACACAGCAAAAGGCGCAGGCATCGGCGCAGGTATTGGTGCAGTGCTGGCATATTTAACCAACCGTAAAAAAAGTAGCAAAGATCGGAAAAAAGCCATGTTAAAGGCTGCCGGCATCGGCGCCATTGCCGGTGGCGGCGTGGGTTATTACATGGACACCCAGGAAGCCAAGTTGCGTAAACAACTACGCGGTACAGGCGTGAGCGTTGAACGTGACGGCGATAATATCAACCTCGTCATGCCCGGTAATATTACTTTCCAGACCGGCAATCACAATCTCAACTCCGGGTTCTACGAAGTACTTAATTCAGTCGTGCTGGTATTGAAGGAATTTAGCAAAACTATCATCGTTGTGGCCGGGCATACGGATAGCAAGGGCTCCAAAGCGTATAACCAGGGCCTGTCAGAACGTCGGGCGAGTTCGGTGAGCGAATACCTGATATCGAGGCAGGTAGTTGAAGCGCGTATCGAATCGGTCGGCTTCGGTGAAGATCACCCGATTGCAGACAATGGTACAGCTGCCGGTCGTTCGGAAAACCGCCGCGTCGAACTGTCGTTGATTCCGATTACTGAACCATCCTAGTTAGCAACCAGTAAGGGGCATAAGTATCAACTTTATGCCCCTTATTAACGGTAATAAATCAAATGTCCAGAACACCTTCAACCATGCTCGATATCGGTACTGTAGCGCCGGAATTTGACTTGCCTGAACCGGCAACCGGTAACAACCTCGCCTTGTCCGATCTGCAAGACCAACCACTTCTGGTAGTATTTTCCTGTAATCATTGTCCCTATGTCATTCATATCCTCGAATCATTTACCGTTTATGCCAACGATGCTCAGAAAAATGGTTTGTCGGTAGTGATGATTAATGCCAACGATGTCGATAATTATCCAGACGATAGCCCCACAAAGATGGTTGAATTATCAACACAGTATGGTTTTGAATTCCCATATCTTTACGACCAGTCCCAGGTAGTGGCAATAGCTTATCGTGCCGCCTGTACGCCTGATTTTTTCCTGTTTAACCAGCGCCATGAGCTGGTGTATCGGGGACAGTACGATAGTGCAAGGCCCGGAAATGAAACGCCGGTAAGCGGAACCGATTTAAAAGCCGCGACCGATGCTTTACTAAATGAACAGTTGTTACCGACGCAGCAATTACCCAGTATGGGTTGCAATATCAAATGGCGTGCAGGTAACGAGCCGGAGTATTTTTAATTCAAATATCTCAGCTTTTCGTGTCGACCTGCTCTTCAACTTTTTCAACAACCTCGAAACTGGCTAGCTCATGATCGGAACCACCACCAAACATATTGCCAAATTCACCGATCATATTACCCATGGTTTCTTTGGTAATTCTCAACTCTTCCTCGAGCCTGTCGTTTTGCCCCTTGAGTTTTTCTATCTCATCATTTAGCAGTTTTTCGTTTTCTTCCGAACCCATTTCAATGATCTGTTCTTTCGGTTTTAACTCTTTATAGGTATCAATCAACCCAGCAATAACGGCATCCATCTTCGAAATTAGCTCTGGACTGTCAGTCAAAAAACACTCAATTAATTTTTGAAATAAGTTTTTTTCACTCTTATCTATCGTGCTCACTGCCTTTTTTAGTTCGTCGTCCTCAAGTTGGTAAATTTCCTGCAAGAATGAACCCGTCTCCTGAGTTCGAACCTCGGACTGTTTTTTTATCTGCGCAACTAACTGCACTACCCCTTGATACTTTTTACGCTTGCGGCGTATTCCCAACACAATCACCAGGGCCAGTGCGACCAGCAAAATGGCCAAAACCTCTATTAATAAAATAAATATTGCTGCATCGATTTCTATCATGGCAAAGTCTTATTCGAGGGAAACCTCAGCTGGTACACTTTTACGGCGCATCACCAGCATTACTCCTACGCCAATCAAAACCAGGACCAAATTTGCCACCCCAATAATAATCGATGTCATCATCCAGTCGGAACCGCTTTCTTCTGGTATCTGTTCTATTTCGGCCTCAGGCTGATCCACAGGACTTTCCTGGGCTGCCTCGGTCGTTTGTGGTTGACGATATACACCAATCATCGAAAAGCCGCCCAGATCATATTCTATCTTTTCGCCAGCCTGGGTCTCGGCTTCGATTTTTATCATCGCCTGGTACATGCCATCTTCAGTAGTGGCGATTTCACCTCGCCAAACGGTATTATTCTTCTCCAGAATCATTGCCCTGTTTGACTTATCCGGGGCTTCCAGCACCGCCACGGCTTGCAGGCTTTCCGGTTTGAGATATTCCTCCCGGGCTGAAATTGACAAGGCATAATTACCCGGCTCACCGTCAGTCTTGACCTCAACTTTTACTGGCCATTGCACCGATAGATCGATGCGTTTACTGCGGCTAAAAGTTCGGCTATCTGCTGATACCAGAATACTGTGTTCGCCTTCGGTAAGCCCTTGTTCAAATGAATATTGATACTGACCTTTTTCCTTGCGGACTTTACTATGTTTCAAGGGCAGTTCTAATTTTTCACTATCTGCCATCTGGTGTAGCAACTTGAAATCGACAAACCGCAGGAAGCTATTTTTACTAATTTGCTTACCTTTATTAAACAGTGCTGCACTAAGTTTTAAGGTTTCATTCGGTGTAACATAAACTGGTAGACCGGAAACATCGAGCTTTAAGTCGGTGACGACCATCACCCGACTATCAGGATCAATGTCGGTCTCTATAGTCCAGACGCCCTTGGTTGGTTTTTTAACCGTAATAAGATCATAACCCTGATCGCTTCGCCAGACAGAGCTACCTGGCTTTCTGGCGCTCATTACAGATTTTCGGGGCGGGAACAGACGCGTCGGTTTGCTCCCAGGCAGACGAAAAATCAATAACGTCATTTCTTTGATTTTCGAGTCGATGGTGAATTGATTATCCTGCAGCATGACAGTATCGGGCTGCACCGCTCGCTCAAACATTTTAAAGAATATCTTTTGCAGGTCAGTCGCAGTTTCGGCAATCTCAAACGAGCCGCTAGTCTCCAGAGCGAGCCGTTTCAATAGCACTTCATCGGCATCTTTCGATAATGCAATAGCGTGAATCCGCACACCATTTTTACTCAGGTTTTTGACACTTTTATCCAGGATAAGCTCTCGAGACCTGGCATTCTTGGTGGCATCCTTAGATATATCTACCTGGCCATCGGTCAACAGGATCAGGTGTCGCTGCATTTTGGCATCAGCCTTTTCCCAACCCTTGCTGGCCCTTGCCAATGCTCTTTCTATATTGGTAAACAGAGCGTTTGAATGCACTTCTTCCACACCTAAATCAGCCAGTTTGCGCCATTGATCGTTGACCGTACCCCATTTTACGGTCATATTGACGTATCGACCAAAAGTCCATACGCCTGCTTTAGAACCGTTTGGAATTAGGCCATTGAGTAACTTAAGCGCCGGCACTCGCAGGTTGGAAGGATCGGTTTTTTTCATGCTGCCGGAAACGTCTATCACCACTCGAACGTCATCTATTTTATCTTCCGCACAGGGATTTGTACCAAAACTTAGCATGATCAACAGACATACGGCAGCAGCAATTTTTCGCATACTTTCAGGAATTCCGATTTATACAGTGTGTATATCGGCATATTTCTGAATATCTGAACTATTTCACAGGTAAAACAGAAAAGCTCCTAATCTCAGGTAGTTATGCCGGGTTAGTGCTGCGGGAACTCCGAAGGTGTCAAATCGCCACTTCCATCAATGTCCAGTCGGTTAAAGTCTTTCAACAATGGACCCCTCACTTCTTTTCTGGTAATCACTCCATCACCATTACGATCCATTTGAGAAAAATCAGGTAAACGACGCCCGTTCAGTTTTTTGGGTTGACTGCCTTGCTGCGGCATGGAAGAAAATTGATTCCCTGTTATCGTATAGACCATGGGTTCGCGTATCTTGGCAATGGGTTTCAAATCCAGCGTGGTCTCGGTGCTGGCCACGCAACGGGCATAATTGTTAATTCGAACAGAGTCACCCTGTGGACCATGCCCGGTTGGGTATTGATCTGGATTGCCTGTTTTGGGATCGCTACGCTGGGAACCAGCACCATGTACATCTATCCATTTACCATGCATATAACCCATGGATCGACCAAATGCGATGTAAACAGCAGATTGACCATTACGAAGGTTTACATGAGTGCTGCTGCTCCAGTAACCTGGAAAGTCGGTTTTACCGGCTTCATTTTTTATTTTTGTAGCTTTAAACAGTTTATCCATGGAAGCCGATTGGCTGGTATCGGGGGATCTGTTGTAATCAACTATAGATTGTAATTCCTTGGCATTGGGTAACCGCCAGTTGCTGTTACCAGCCAGGTCAAGGTTTTCACAATATTTCAGTGCTTGTGTCCAGTTTAAACCTCGCTGCGAGTCACTTTTTTGCCAGATCAGGTTGGTAGCAACGTCGCTAACTGTGTCGGGATGCTCGATATGAAACTGATTTTTCCCATAGCTCGGATTACCCCGAACCAGCAAAACATAAAATGTTTTCTGTTGCGACCGATTACGAGGATTATTCAGTCCATAACCTTTTATTCTGCCATCAATAAAATTCACGCCAAATACTGTTTTATCACCGTTCATTGTGGTCGATACATATCGAGTACTACTCAGATATTGACTATCGATCAAACGTTCACCGGCCCCGGTATCCCCCGAGTTAAAATCGAATACCGAATTATCCAGAAAAGGGATTGTAGCGAGTTTGCCTCTGGAATTTGTGCTGCCACTAGGATCTTCACCATCAAACAAAATTAGAGAATAGAGCTCCTTTATGGAAGGCAAGCGCCAGTCGGTATGCCCTCCAAGGCTGCTCTTTTTGGCATATGCCCTGGCGTCGTTATAGCCAAGCTTGTCCTTTATATCAATTTTTCCATCACCATTGGTATCAATGGTTTTTGCCCACATGAGTCTGGTAACGTTATCGCTTACCGTTTTATTTCGATTGTCGGTATAGTTCGGCTGGAACCCCAGGTACTGAGCATCCTGGCCAAAATCATTACCTCCTTGCGACGGACAGGAACTGCTCGATCGCCCTGTACCATAACAATGAGTCTGATTGGTATCGACGATCGGATAATCAAGACTAGACGAGCTCTCCGCACCGACCACTGCCGACACACTTATCGAAATTGTGGCGATCAATGCGGTTTTTAAAGAAATAGTGCTAAGGTTGGCAAATGTTACTGGTATTTTCATAAGTCTATTAAGAGGCTCTGCGCTATAATTATTAGGCAGGCTAAAGTAAAAATACGCAAAAAAGATGGAAGGAATTTGAAGTATAGTATAAGAGTCCAGGAGCAAAGCACTCATTATGTCTGACAACCCCAGCATCCCATCCATTAACACCGCTACTTACGACTTTTGTATCAAGGCGTTTCGAACTACCCGCAAACTGCTCAAACTCAATATCAAACTACATCAGGACGAAAATGCGCCAGTAGATGCTGCGCATATGGGGGATATCTTCCTGTTTAATCATTTCGCACGCTTCGAGACATTTATTCCACAATATTTAATTCACGAAGCCACCGGTGCTTATTGCCGCTCAGTTGCCGCCGGTGAGTTTTTTGATGGCGACGACCGTTTCACCCAGTTTCTCTATTCGGTGGGCGCGGTGCCTCATGATTTACCCAATTTGTTTCCCTTTCTGGTCCGCGAAATTCTGCATGATCGCAAGCTAGTGATCTTCCCAGAAGGTGGGATGGTAAAGGACAAACGCGTGGTCAATCACCAGGGTGAATTCGGTATTTTCTCCCGAAGTGCGAATGAAAGACGCAAACATCATCGTGGCTCGGCGGTGATTGCGCTGGCGCTCGATGCTTTTAAAACAGCGTTGATGCGTGACTACTCAGGCGGCCATTATCACAGAGTGGAACGTTGGGCCGATCAACTGGGCTTTGACAGCACCGAACAGCTGATGGTGAAGGCGGTGAAACCGACCGTAATCGTTCCCAGCCACATTACTTTTTATCCAATACGCGTCAATGACAATATATTACACCAGGCGGCACGACTATTTAACAAAGGCATAAACAAGCGTTTTGCCGAAGAGCTGCTGGTGGAAGGCAATTTGCTGTTCAAAGATACAGACATGGACATTCGCTTCTCCAAACCCATTATCGTCGGCGAATACTGGCGTTGGTGGGAAAAGAAACTGTTACCCAATGTTGTACATCAATTCGAGTCACTCGATGAGCTTTTTCAGCTAACGCCCAAAGCTGGTCACTGGGGTGGACGTATTCATGCTATCGGTATGAAGGCAAAGACCAATATCGTGCGTGATGATTACATGGAATCGATGTACAAGGCGGTTACCATCAATCTGAGTCACATTTCATCGTATTTAATTCTTTGCCTGTATCGCCGAGGCTTACGACAGTTACGCTGTGTCAAATTCCACAAGATGCTGTATGCCTGCATCAAGGCACTACAGAAATCGAACTATCACCTGCACCGCAGCCTGTGTAATCCAGCTGAATACGGCGCTATCGCCAGTCAGGGTAGCACTCGACTCGACCAGTTTTTACGCACGGTAAAGTCCATGGAACTGGTTCACGTCGAAAATGGTGAGTACATACTTGACGATAAACTACTACAGGATTTTGCTATAGATGAAATACGCACCGAAAACCTGATCAGCGTATACGCCAATGAAATCGCACCAATCTCCGCGGTGACCCGTTTAATAGAATCAACAATGGACAACGTGGCTAAGGTCGATGCAAAAGCCTTCGCCGATTTTCGTTTTGACGATCAGCTGCTGGCCTTAGAGTGGGACTTGAGGGAATTTAACAAGCCACGTCATCGGGAAATAAACCAGCAACAAACGGCCAGTGAAGACGCCAACTGGTTTTTCCTCAAATCAAAGCAGAACGACGCCAGTGCGGTACTTTTAATCCACGGTTTTCTCGCCAGTCCTGCAGAAATGCGCAGCCTTGGTGATCGACTACATGCTGACGGCCACCATGTACTCGGCGTCCGCCTCAAAGGCCACGGAACTTCACCCTGGGATTTGCGTAGCAGGGACTGGAACGACTGGCTCGCGTCAGTAACGCGTGGTTTCGATATCCTCAAAGCCTTTAGTCAGTCGATTCATCTCATCGGCTTCTCAACAGGTGGCTTACTGGCTTTATTACAGGCAGCCAATCACCCACACACAAAAATTGCCAGTATCAATTGCATTTCGGCACCGGTGGATTTCATTGACAAAAACATGAGATTTGTCCCGCTGTTACACCATGCCAATAAAATCGTGCGCTGGGTTTCAGCCGAGGGCCTGATGCCATTTCGACCAAACCAACCCGAACATCCGTCAGTCAACTACCAACACATTCCAATACGCGCACTCTACCAGTTGCAATTACTGGTAGAGCATATCATGAGCAAACCACTAGTGATTCAAGCGCCGGTTAAGCTTTATCAAACCGACCATGACCCGGTTGTGGAACCATCGAGTATGGAAAAACTGTATCGTCAGATTGTCGCCGAAGACAAAACCAGGACCCCGATTCATGCCAACAGGCACGGCGTGGTGTATGAAAACCTGGATAAAATTCAGCAAAAAATTTGCACTGATATCGCATAGTGTTACCTTATCGCTCATGAAACAGCATTCTAATTCCCATTAATGCATAACCCAGTTCGTATATTCGTTTACGGCTTAGCCACTCTTCTTGTACTGATGAGTGTCCTGGCGATTTTTACCTATCTCATCAGTAACGGGTCGATTACATCGACCAACCTGGCTGTCGCCAGTCAACTCGAAAAAATTAACCTAACCCAGGCATTGTCCACCGTAATCAACAACCGAACCAGGTTTATTCAGTTAATGCTGCTTCAGGAAGAAAACCTCGCAAATACGGAAGAGTGGCTCTCCTACAACCGCTTTGAAGCTGAATATGGGGACATTAGAGAGAAAATGACGCCATTCATCGACGGTAAGGAAACACAAACCATGCTGGTGATCGATAAGCACAATCAGGAAATTTCCGAACTGGTTCAACAGGTGTCGGTGCTATTTTTAAACGGTAGCCGACGAGAAGCGACCGAAGTGTTATTAGAAGATGTACTACCAAGGACCGGGATGCAATTTACGCAGCTCTCCCAGCTTATCAAGGAGCAACAACAGGCAGCGGAACAGACCACGCTGATTGCTAGTCAACAAATTGAGCAAAATCGTAGTCAGATTTTGACTTTTTCGATAGTGGCAATTCTAACTAGCCTGGTGGTCGCCTGCCTCACTATCTATTTCGGCCTGAAGCTTTCCAATCAACTGTCTAGTCAGTTTGAAGAAATGAACGACTATCTCGAGGACAGGGTAAACGAACGCACCGAATCACTGCTTGATGTGCAGAAAGAATTGATCGAGGACAACAACGAGCTCGCACGTCTGGCTTCGACCGATAACCTCACTGGGTTATCCAATCGAAATCACATGAGTGAGATACTCACCAATGAACACTCGCGTTTCATCCGCCACAGGCATCGCTTCGGCATTATCATGCTGGATATCGATCATTATAAATCGATTAACGATACCTATGGACACGATGTTGGTGATCAGGTATTAATCCGTCTGGCGCACCTGTTCGAACCAGCTATCCGCAATACCGACTATGTGGGTCGTTGGGGTGGTGAAGAATTTCTAATTTGCTGCACCACACTCGAAACCAACGATATACTTTCGATAGCAGAAACCATACGCAGGATGATCGGTAATACCCAATTCGATAAAGTTGGCCGACTTACCGTTAGCCTGGGGTGTGCAGTAATTGAGACCGGAGAATCTATTGAAGAATTAATCAAACGCGCCGATGTAGCGCTCTACCAGGCTAAAAATAGTGGCCGAAATCAGACTGTGGTTTCTGCTTCAACTCACTCATAGCTGCGATCCATATTTACTGTCGTATACCCTCGACAATTAAATCTACCTCGACATCACCAACCCACTTTGGCATACCAAAATCTGCGGCACTGATAGTAACCTTGCCTTCGAAGCCACTGCGATAACCACCCCATGGGTCCTTACCTTCGCCGATGTGCCTGACAGCAATGGTAACTTCTCTGGTAACGCCATGAAGGGTCAGATTGCCTTTGAGTACATCGCCATTTGAACTATTCGTGTAAGAAGTGCTGTCAAAAGTAACCGTTGGGTATTTAGTGACATCAAAAAATTTGTCACCACGCAAATGCTTGTCACGTTCGGCATGATTGGTATCCAGACTTTTGGCATCGATGACGACATTCACCCTCGAAGCAGACGGATCAGATTTATCGTAACTATAATTACCTTCGACAGTATTAAAGCGACCTATATTGTACGAATAACCCAAATGACTGGCTTTGAAAATAACCGCAACATGCTGGCCCCTGGCGTCTATTACATAGTCCGCAGCCATAAGCTCAGCTGAAAGGAACAATGCCAGGCTAACAAGTAGCGTAACTGCTACGCTTTTTTTCATTTATTTTCTCCAGTGGTTAATTGCTTGTTTGCGAAACCTGTCCCTAACATTCTGCGCAGGGTATCGTCTCGATTAAAAAAATGATGTTTGAGTGCTGCCGCTACATGCAAAACAGTCAGACTTACCAGACCATAACCAAGATATTGGTGAACCAGTCCTGCGTTATCTTCCTGATCCGGGATACTGGTAATGGTGGCAGATATTTCAAAGATATGAAATACACTAATATTGGAGCCATCGGCGGTAGAGATCAAATAACCGCTCACCATTATTAGCGGGATTACAATATAGAATAACCGATGTACTACGCTAGCAGCTGCTTGCTGAAACGAGCTAACGCCTGGCAACGCCTCCGGTACCGGGTTCATCAGCCGCCAGGCAAAACGAAAGATGAAAACTGCCGCAAGCGTTATACCAATGCTCTTATGAATAAATGGCAGGGTTTTGTAAAGGGAGTCGTAATAGCTCAGATCTATCATATACCAGCCGAGGCAGAACATGACCAGAATTCCGATTGTCATAAGCCAATGCAGGAATATGGCTACCACGCCATAGTGTTCTTTGCTGTTATACATTATTGCCGTTTAATCCTTTAGGTCATGCGACCCGAATGATCAGGAATAAGTTCCCTGTTGTACAGAAACAATCGACTACAACTCGGTAAAAATCTCAAGTTCCCGATTCGGCAATCGATTAAAACGCGCCTGATGTACCTTGTCGGAATTTACGCCGTGCTCGAAAAACAACTTTAAACAGTGATTCACAACCGGAAATGCAATTTCATCCCAGGGGATTTGCTCACGAGTCATTAATTCCACCTCAAGGCTTTCCAGACCCGGAGAAACCTGTCCTGACAGCAACTCGCCACTAAACATCAGATATACCTGGGATATGTAAGGCAGGCTGAAGACGCCAAACAGGCTTAGATGTCCTGGCTGGGCGTTGGCTTCTTCTATCGATTCGCGTGCGGCAGCCTGATGCACTGATTCATTGTTTTCCATAAACCCGGCGGGTAAAGTCCACAAACCGTAACAGGGATTGATGGCACGCTTACACATCAAAATCTTGTCTTGCCAGGTTAAAATAGCACCGGCGACATTATTTGGATTTTGATAATGTATTTCGCCGCATGCATCACAAACGAAGCGTTGGCGGTTATCGCCAGGTGGGATTTGTGAGCTTACTGTCTCGCCACAATGGCTACAATAATTCATGAGTAGGACTGCCGCAAGGTTTCGTCGATTAGCTGACGGATGCGGCCAACGCCTTGATGGAGTACGTGGTTAATTTCATCCATGGTGATTTCTCTATCTTCGATCCCTGCGCACCAGTTGACTACTAATGCAATCGCAGCGTATTGAATTGATAGCTCTCGTGCGAGTCCTGCTTCGGGCATGCCGGTCATACCTATCATGCTACAACCATCGGCTTTCATTTTTCTAATTTCAGCGGCTGATTCAAGTCGTGGTCCATTGCTGCAACCATATACTCCGCCATCGATGAGGTCGATATCCCTTCTTTGTGCTGAGATTTTTATGCTGTCACGTAAAGTACCGCTATATGGCCAGCTAAAATCCACATGCTGCACCTGATTGTTATCACCATCAGAAAATGTGTGCTCGCGGTTATTGGTATAATCGATGATTTGGTCTGGCAAGCCAAGCACCTGCGGCGTGTAACGGCTATCTATACCACCTACAGCATTGGCAGCAATAATGTGGCTCACCCCGACGGATTGCAGTGCCCAGAGGTTTGCACGATAATTAATTTTATGTGGTGGTATCTGATGATCTCGTCCATGCCGGGGCAGGAACGCAACTGGATTTCCATGCCATTTACCAATTTGTAATTCTGCCGAGGTCTGGCCATAAGGCGTGTCGCGTAGCTCTGCTGTTTCAATTTCGAACTCTTCGTCCAGACTGTATAAACCACTACCACCAATAACGGCATACAAATCGGTCACTATTCGGTTACCCTTTTTTCGATGTAGTAAATACTTGACAGATTACGAAAATAACCATTCAAATCCATTCCGGCACCATAGACATAGCAATCGCCGCATTCAAGCCCGACATAATCAGGATTGATGTCGGCTTTTCGATGATCGTGAGTTTTGCGAATCAAAAAAATGCTCTGACAGGACTTCGCACCATGCTTATTACAATAAGCTCTGACTTCTTCGAGGGTGTAGCCCTGGTCAAAAATATCATCAATAATCAGCACATGGCGATCTCGTATTTCATTTTGCGGGTAGGATTTCCAGAGCACGTCCTTGCCTAATGTCGCTAGCCGATAACGTGTCGCGTGCACATAATCGACGGTTAGCGGGAATTCCCAGTAGCGCAGCAACTGCCCTGTTAAATAAAGCCCACCATTCATCACACAAATCACTAGTGGAAAATCATTTTCGCAATCAGCGGCGACTCTGGCGGCTAGCTCGGCAATGGACCGCTCTACGACATCTGCGCCGAATAACAAATCTGCATCTTGATGAACTTGCTGTGCCCTTTCTAGTTTCATGGAATTATGCTGGAGAATTTTCGAGTGCTACCGGGCCCGCCACATGCAGGGTAGATGTCGGGAAAGCAATCTCAGCCTGATTGGCTTCAATAATTTCGGCAACTTTAAGCATGACGTCCTGTTTCACGGTATGGAATTCTATCCATTTACTGGTTTTGGTAAAAGCATAGATGAAAAAGTCTACCGAACTATCGGAAAATGCATTGAAATTAACAATCATGGTTTGACCGGTTTCGATGGCCTCATGATTGATCAGCATGGCTTTAACTTCCTCGACGATTGTATCCATACTATCGATATCCTGGTAACGTAATCCGATAGTTTCATAAATTCGTCGATTCGCCATGCGCGATGGATTTTCCACCACAATATTGGTAAACACTGAATTCGGTACATACACAGGTTGCGATTCAAAATTCCGTATCACCGTGATGCGCCAGCCGATTTTTTCCACAGTGCCTTCTATGACGCGGTCGGGCGAACGAATCCAGTCGCCAATCGAAAATGGCCTGTCCAGATAAATAATCAATCCGCCAAAAA
>JAAENK010000036.1 GCA_024224415.1 Gammaproteobacteria bacterium
ATGAATCCAATGATGGGAGGCATGAATCCAATGATGGGTGCGATGAACCCGATGATGGGTGGCATGAACCCGATGATGGGTGGCATGAACCCGATGATGGGGGGTAATAATAGCCAAATCCCACAGATTCAGGCACAACCTCAATTAATGAATCCAGATCAATATCGACAGTATTACCAGCAATGGATGGATAAAATGTCGAAGATGCAGCAGCAGATGGGTAAATCCACCGATAGCACCACTGGTAATCAATAATCGGGCATTATCATGAGCATAGTTAAATCCAGGCATACCGTGCTGTTCCTGTTTTTTCTCGGGGTGCTGAGTGCCTGTTCACAACTACCCGATGATAAAAATATTGAAAGGTTATTTTCTGAGCAAAAACTCAGCGACGGTTTTGGTGATTTATTCAGTATTCATGGTTTTCGCAAAACGAACGGCTTTCAACAATCCGACAATATTTATATTGTCGATGTCGAATACGACCTTGAATTCAAAAAAAGTTTGACCGACGTTCTCACCGAAATATCGCAGGATCCGGTGGGGCCGCAATACGGCGTACTTGGCTCAAAGTTTATCGCCCTGACCGTGAAGGCTAATTTTGGCAATTTCTCGGTTGGTGATCGCATACACAAAACTGAGAAGATCACCCTGATACGTACCGAGCAGGGATGGCAGTTGGCGCCAAATTAAAATACCCTGGGCGTTACTGCAGGCAGGAATGTAGATCCGGATTCGACGAATAAATCCCACAATGCTTTTGATGAGGGTAACAGTCGTTTCTTTGCGTGGCGCACCACAAACCAGAATCGATCATCGGGCAAGCCGTCGATATTAAGCGTGGCCAGCCGTTTGTCCTGTAGCTCGGCGGCCACAGTATGACTGGATATGAGAGCAACCCCAAGACCGGCTATAACGGCCTGTTTAATGGTTTCGTTGCTACCAAACTCAAAAGCTGCCTGTGGGTCCAGCCCGGCTTTTGTGAGCAACTGGTCAGCCATACCGCGTGTGCCAGAACCGGGTTCTCGCAATAGGAAAGGTTCGTCACCAAGATCTTGCAGTCTGACTATAGGTTTGTCAGCAAGCGGGTGGTCGGGCGCGGCGATAATGACCTGTGGATGTGGGCCGATACGCTGACTCTCGACTTCGAAACTGGTAGGTGGCTGACCACTGATGACAAAATCGAGCTCAAGATTTTCCAGGGAGGTAACAATCGAATCACGATTACCAACCTGTAGCTGGATTTTTACTTTGGGGTATTGTTTTTTGAAAGCCGCGAGCACCATGGGTACGAAATATTTGGCGGTGCTTACTACGCCGATAGAAATATATCCTCGGTCGACACCACGTAGCGCATCGAGAGTTTGGTCGCATTCGCGTAACAAACGTTCCATACGCATTGCGATACCTAGTACTTCGTGGCCAGCATTGGTGAGTTCGAAACGCTGGTCTACGCGTTCGAATAATGGTAGGCCGGCTGCTTTTTCCAGCTCACGCAACTGTAGTGATACTGCGGGCGGTGTCAGATTAAGCTGGCGAGCGGCCGCAGATATAGTGCCATTTTCAGCAATCGCGATAAAGCCACGAAGTTGGCGGAATGTGGTGAGTCGCATCCAGGAGGAAAGTTTTTCTTTCATTTGTAGAAAGATAATTAAACTTTACTTAAAAAGCAATCTAAAACAGCATAGCGATGTTAGCGCAGACATGCGTCAGCATGTGCCTGCCACAATAAATTGAATTCCGGGAGGAAAGTTATGACAGTTGAAAGCCCGACATCAGAGACCGATTCAGGAAATACAGTGACTGTATCCTCTACCAGCGAGAGCCAGTCTGGCGATAACTTGCTGTTGCAAGACAGGCCGAATAAGCTGTCACAAAGACGGGCGACCTGGGCATCGCCTTTGTCGGAAAGTACAACCTATTCGTTGTTCAGCGAGAACACATTACTTATCGATCAGGATTAAAGCTATGTCGGCGAAGCACCCCATCATTTCAATTACCGGATCTTCCGGCGCTGGCACCTCCACCATTAAAGAAACCTTTGAACATTTATTTTTCCGCGAAGGAGTGAATGCCAGCTATATCGAAGGCGATGCTTTCCATCGCTATAGTCGCATGGAAATGAAAGAAGCGATGAAACAGGCCGAAGAGGAGGGCGACCAGAACTTTAGCCACTTCGGCCCAAAGGCTAATCTATTCAACGAACTCGAAGCAGTATTTCGCGAGTACGGCGAAAGCGGAACTGGCAAGACCCGACTTTATATTCATGATGAAGAGGAAGCGGAGCGTTATGACGTAGCGCCGGGTGAATTTACCGACTGGCGGGAATTACCAGAAAACAGCGATTTGCTCTTCTATGAAGGTTTACACGGTGCTTTGAAAAATGAAGGTAATAATATCGCCCAGTACCCCGATTTGAAAATAGGCGTGGTGCCGGTTACCAATCTGGAGTGGATTCAGAAAATTCATCGAGATAGTTCAGCACGTGGTTACTCGACCGAAGCGGTAACAGATACTATCTTACGCCGTATGCCAGACTATATTAACTACATTTGCCCTCAGTTCACGCACACCGATATCAACTTCCAGCGAGTACCGACGGTTGATACTTCAAATCCGTTTATCGCACGATGGGTGCCAACACCAGATGAATCAATGGTGGTGATTCGTTTCGCCAATCCACGCGGTATTAACTTTCCATACCTGATATCGATGATTCACAACAGTTACATGTCGCGTGCCAATACCATTGTTATTCCTGGCGGCAAGATGGATATTGCAATGCAACTCATCTTCACACCGATGGTGATGCGACTGTTGGAACAGAAACGTAAATCGAAATAGCTCAGTTTTTTACTATATTTAGAGGAAACCAAACATGGCCAGAATCAGCTTAAGACAGTTGCTTGATCATGCTGCCGAATATCAATATGGCGTGCCGGCGTTTAATATCAATAATATGGAACAGGTGCTTGCCATTATGGAAGCAGCCAAAGCCTGTAATGCACCGGTCATCCTGCAGGCCAGTCGGGGCGCGCGTTCCTATGCCGGTGATGTCATGCTCACCAAAATGGTTGAAGCCGCCGAACTCATGTACCCGCAGATTCCAGTCTGTCTGCACCAGGATCACGGTAACGATCGCTCTACCTGTGTTTCTGCCATGCAGGCTGGTTTTACTTCGGTGATGATGGACGGCTCGCTCGAAGCCGATGCATCGACACCAGCAAGTTACCAGTACAACTGCGACATCACCGCCGAAGTTACCGGCATCGCCCACGAAATCGGTGTCTCGGTAGAAGGTGAACTTGGTTGTCTCGGTTCACTTGAAACTGGAGAAGGTGAAAAGGAAGATGGTCATGGTTTTGAAGGCAAACTGAGTATGGAGCAATTGCTCACCGATCCCGATCAGGCCGTCGACTTCGTCAGCAAGACTCAGGTCGATGCTCTGGCGATTGCGATGGGTACTTCGCATGGTGCCTACAAATTCAGCCGTAAACCCGATGGTGATACACTGGCAATGAATGTAGTCAGGGAAATCAATGCAAAACTGCCTAATATCCACCTGGTCATGCACGGTTCATCATCGGTGCCACAGGAATTGCAGGAACTCTTCAATCAATACGGAGGCACCATGCCGCAAACCTGGGGGGTACCGATCGAAGAAATCGTAACCGGTATTCAATATGGTGTGCGCAAGGTGAATATTGATACCGACTGCCGCCTGGCGATGACTGGCAAGTTCCGCGAAGTCGGTCAAAAGGATACCAAACAGTTTGATCCGCGCAAATTCCTGACACCAGCGATGAAAGCCATGGAAGACCTCTGTCGAGACCGTTACGAGCAATTTAACACCGCGGGTAAAGCTTCTAAAATCACCGCGATTTCACTTGAAGAAATGGCCAGGCAATATAAAAGTGGTGCCCTGGATCCTCAAATTGTAATGGTTAACAAAGCCAGCTAAAACTGGTGAACCCTCTCAAGAATTCGCTTGAAATCGGTGTAAGGATAGGTATCATTCCCGTTCTTTTCCGGGGGCCGTTAGCTCAGCTGGTAGAGCAGTTGACTTTTAATCAATTGGTCGGGCGTTCGAATCGCCCACGGCCCACCATTTATTTCCTAAGCTCATGAATTTCATGGGCTTTTTTTATGGGTGATCGATTGACTAAATATCAATTGGTCGGGGTCACGGAGCATCCCGAAATTTCATCATCCCCGGAGTCCCGGGATCACCGCCCGCGTGGGTCCGTTGCGGGGTTCGTTCAGACACCTCCCGATTGTTCATCTCCGGTGCGATTGGGCGGTCCGGAGTGCAGGGGTGATGGGGCAGGGAATTGTGGCGGAGTCGGGTGTTCTGGTTGGCAGGTGGAATCGGGTCTGAAAATCCCCGTGTCGGTGGTTCGATTCCGCCCCTGGGCACCATTACCTTCTTTTAATAGTAGGTTAGTTGGTTGTGTGGCTCTGATTACCAAGGTAAGGCGATACCTGAGCAATCAGTCTTGTCAACTTCGACAGTAGTGAAGAAGTGGTGTGTTGTTTTGGCTTTGTAGGTGTATCGAACTGTGAAATCAAGGATATCCATTGCGAAGCGGAGGATAGGTTGAGTGCAAAGGCCTTTTCCCATTTCATTAAGGTTGGCAATGGTCTGAGCTTTATCCATATCACTGCC
>JAAENK010000037.1 GCA_024224415.1 Gammaproteobacteria bacterium
GAGTTGAAAGATGACTTGCTCATTATCATGCGTGTCTATTTTGAAAAACCACGCACAACGATAGGTTGGAAGGGTTTAATCAACGACCCAGAATTGAATAACAGCTTCCGCATTAACAAGGGCGTTCGTATGGCGCGAGAATTGCTGATCAATCTGGCTGAAATGGGAATTCCGGCGGGTCACGAATATCTGGATTTGATTAGTCCTCAATATATTTCAGACCTGGTGTCCTGGGGTGCGATTGGTGCACGCACGACTGAAAGTCAGGGACATCGTGAACTGGCTTCGGGTTTATCCTGTCCTGTTGGTTTTAAAAATGGCACCGATGGGCAAATTCAAATTGCCATCGATGCAATCGGCGCCGCAAAGAATTCGCATTACTTCATGTCTGTAACCCTGCAAGGGCATTCGGCTATATTTGTCACCACTGGTAACCCCTACGCACATGTGATTTTGCGTGGTGGAAGTCGCCCCAATTATGATCGAGTGAGTGTAGATGAAGCCACTGAAATGCTTGAAGAAAGTGGATTGAATGCTCGTCTTCTGGTCGATTGCAGTCATGCCAATAGCCGGAAAAAGTTCAAAAAACAGGTCGAAGTTTGTCGTGATATTGTGCACCAGATAAAAACGGGGCAGGATAATATTTTCGGGGTGATGATCGAAAGTCACCTTGTGGAGGGACGCCAGGACTATGTCGAAGGTGGTGAGCTTACCTACGGTCAAAGCATTACCGATGCCTGTATTGGCTGGGATGATTCCGAAACCTTGCTGCGTGAACTCGCCGAAGCGGTGCGTGAAAAACGTAAACAAAAAGCCTAGGCCGAAGGCAAAGGCAAAGGCAAAAAAACCATCACCAAAAAGTAAAACACGCTTCCGGCGATGGTTTCCGGGTATGGCCGCTGTTTTTGTGGTTGGCCTGGTTGCCTATCTGTTTTATCTCAACCACCTGATCGGAGCACGTTTTGATGGTGGAACCTGGCAAATTCCATCGCGGGTTTATGCCCGACCACTAGAGCTATACCCGGGTATTGCAATTGATCTTAAAGCATTGGTTTATGAGTTGGGATTGTCGACTTATCAAGCCGTTGACACCGAGCCAGCGGTAGGGCAATACCGGCTGCTTGGGGATGCGCTAGAAATCCATAGTCGGGCATTTGAATTTAGCGATCAAGCCGAACCGGCGCATCGTGTGCATATCAAATTTGAAGATAATCGCGTCAGCCGAATTACCAATCTTCGTAACGCTGGCAAGTTAGACTTATTGCGTTTACCCCCGGTAATCATTGGGAGCTATCATCCGGGTAATGGCGAAGACCGGTCTTTGCTGAAAATAGAAGACGTTCCGTCGCAACTGGTTGATATTCTTATTGCAGTAGAAGATCGTAAGTTTTATCAGCATTTTGGTGTTAATCCGGTTTCTATCGGTCGCGCCCTGTTGGCGAACATCAAGGCAGGGAAGACGGTGCAGGGCGGTAGTACCTTAACCCAGCAATTGGCGAAAAATCTGTTTTTAACGCCGGAAAGGTCATTGATACGCAAAATTAATGAAGCTTTTATGGCCGTATTACTTGAGGTGCGTTTCAGTAAAGAATCGATATTGACTGCCTATCTCAACGAAGTATTCCTGCTCCAGCAAAATAAAATTTCTATCAATGGTTTTGCGCTCGCAAGTAAGATGTTATTCAAACAATCACTCGACCAGCTTTCCAATGATAAGCTGGCTTTACTGGTTGGCATGGTCAAGGGACCGACGCGGTATAATCCGATTAAACACCCTGAGGCTGCGCGAGAGCGACGCAACCTGGTATTGCGCATAATGCGTAACCATAAACTCATCGACGAGAATGAGTACCAGCAAACGATTGAAAGACCTCTGGGTACTGTGAAACGCTTGCCGGGTGTCAATCCGTTTCCGGCTTATCTTGATCTGGTTAAACGTCAGCTAAAACGTAGCTACTCGGCCAGTGAATTGTCCGCTAAAGGCCTGCGTATCTTTACGCCCTTCGATCCTCTACTGCAACGCAACCTGGAACAGGGCCTGAAGGCTGGTCTGAATCGATTCGGTGATACTGATTTACAGTCCGCCGTAGTCATTAGCGATTACTTTAACGGCGATATCCGCGCACTAACCGGTGACCGGGAAGTCGACTTTCCCGGTTTTAATCGCGCTATCATGGCGCAACGACCGATTGGATCACTGATCAAGCCACTGCTGCTTTATAGCCTGCTTGAAAATAACAAATATTCCCTCGCTTCGCAGGTTGATGACAAGTCTATTCGCATTAAGCAGTCGGACGGAAAAATTTGGGAACCGCGCAACTATGATCGCAAGCAACACGGTAGAATGAGCATGTATCAGGCTTTTGTGAATTCTTACAATCTACCTTTTGTGCATCTTGGCGTGCAGGGTGGTGGTCTGGAAGCGCTGTCGGGAAATCTTGAGAAAATCGGTCTGCTTAAGCACAATGTTATTTATCCTTCGCTGTTACTGGGTACTACGGCGATGTCGGCATTTGAAGTCGCACAAATGTATCAGGTTATCGCTAGTAATGGTTATTTCTCACCATTAACAACGATTCGACGAGTAACAGATGTTGACAATCACGAATTAAATCGGATCCCGATCGATTCAGTGAAATTGTTTGATGAATCTGTGATGCTACAGGTACAGCGTGCCCTGGTTGGGGTGGCAGAAGAAGGTACTGCAAGGTATCTCAAAAAACGCTTCAGTAATCAGACTATTGCAGGTAAAACAGGCACCACCAACGATGCCCGCGACTCCTGGTTTGCCGGGTTTAGCGAGCGGTTGTTAACCGTCGTCTGGTTGGGCAAAGATGATAATAGTCCGGTTCATTTAACCGGTTCCTCCGGCGCACTACGAGTGTGGGCGGATATCATGGCGCGAAATGGATTCAATGCATTTAAACTTACCCACGATGATAGTCTGGAATGGGGTTATATTAATCGTTTTGACGGCGGATTAAGCCGGGATACCTGTGCCGATAGTGTATTGTTACCTTTTACCCAGCAACAAATGCCGCGAAAGCGAGCCAATTGTGAGTCTAGATGAGAATATCTAAAATTTGCAGGTACCTGCTGCCAATGTCTGTATGCCTGATACTAGCAGCCTGTACCATAGCACCGAAAACTAATCGGTATCAGACCGAGGTAGTTGAAACACGATCAACCAACGCTCCGGTCACCGAATTACACCAAAATGCTATTTATGCGCTGGCGCAAAACAATACCAGGCCGGCTATCGAATACTTACAACGTGCGATTAAGATCGAGCCACGCAATGCTCTTAGCTGGCATCTCCTGGCGCAGAGTTACCTACAAGATAAAAACTACACAAAATGCCTTGCCATGATAGAACGCTCGTATAGCTATAGTACAGCCGCAGACGATCTAGACGAGGCCAATCAGGTTTTACGAGATCAGTGCCAGAGTGGTTAGTTAGATGGCTGAATTAGCCAACGAACTGGATGTTGATGCGGTACTGGGCGTCGAAGGTATTATTCGTGACCAAATCCCCGATTTTTGCTCGCGTGAAAGCCAGGTGGAAATGGCTCGTTTGATAGCTGATAGCATCGAAAATCAACAAAGCCAGATCATCGAGGCCAGCACCGGTATTGGTAAGTCATTTGCTTACATGGTGCCGGTATTTCTATGCGATAAGAAGGTAGTCATATCCACTGGAACTAAAAACCTGCAGGACCAGCTTTATTTCAAGGATATCCCACTGATCCGCAAGACCATTGTTAATGCACGCAAGACTGCCCTGCTGAAAGGACGTAGTAATTATTGTTGTCCGCATCGAATCAATCATTTTAAACACCAGAAACAGTTTCAAAAACCTGACATGGCCTCGCTTTTTGAGGCGCTATCGATGTGGTCATTGGAGACTATCAGTGGTGATATCGGTGAATTCTCAGCGCTCGCTGAGAATGACAGATTATGGTTTTACGCCACTTCTAACGCCGATAACTGTCTCGGCGGTGATTGCCCTGAATTCAACAATTGTTTTGTCACAAAGGCACGCAAGAAGGCCATGGACGCCGATATCGTAGTGATCAATCACCACCTCTACTTTTCCGATTTAAATCTAAAACAGGATGGTTTTGGTGAAATTTTACCCGACGCTGATGTGCTTATTTTTGATGAAGCCCATCAACTACCCGATGTAGCCAGCAATTTTTATGGCGAGCAACTCAGTCAACGTCAGGTCGAGCTACTGTGCCGGGACATAATCGAAGCCGAACTCGCCGAAGCGGCTGACTCGAAACAGTTACAAATTCCTACTGATCGGTTAGCTAAATCGGTAGCGGATTTTCGCCTGGCGTTGGGTCAATTTTCGCAAAAATCCGATTGGTCAGCAATTCAACATGCACCGGCTCTAAAGCAGGCCTTGACCTATGTAGAAGACTCTATAAATTGTTTATCAGAGGCATTGGAGCCTCTGGTAAGCCGAGGTAAAGATCTTGCCAGTTGCTTTCGTCGGCTGCAATCGCTCAATCAAACCTTGCAGCATTTTCTCGAGCCAGAAGATAATCAGGTCAACTGGTATGAGCAAAATGATCGTGGTTTTAGACTCATGTTATCGCCACTGGAAATTAGTGATCTGTTTCGAAGTCAACTCGATCAGTCGAGCTTTGAGTCAGTATTTTTTACCTCGGCCACATTAAGTTCGCAACAGTCGTTTAAGTATTACAGTGACCGTATGGGTTTGGGCGGCATCGATGAAAGCCGCTTCGAAAGTCCATTTGACTATCAAAAACAGGCAATACTCTACCTGCCTGATAATCTGCCCGATCCTTCCGACAATCAATACGCCAAATTATTTGGCGAATGTTGCCGTGAACTGATCACCGCTGCCGACGGGCATTGCTTCATCCTTTTCACCAGCTATCGAATGCTGACCTGGACCGCGCAATATTTAACCAGCAAGATCGAAAATCCTTTATTTATTCAAGGTGAGTACCAACGCGGTGAATTGTTACACCAGTACATGGAATCTAATCGTGGTGTGCTGCTAGGCACCAGCAGTTTCTGGGAAGGTGTCGATGTCAAAGGAGATAGGCTACGCTGCGTTATTATCGATAAGCTACCATTCAAATCCCCTGGAGATCCGGTCTATAAAAGACGCCTGCAACTGGTTAATAAGCAGGGCGGAAACGCTTTTATGGATGTGCAAATTCCAGAAGCCACCATCAGCTTACGGCAGGGAGTAGGGCGTCTCATTCGGGATATCAATGACCGCGGTATCGTTGCGCTTTGTGATAACCGCTTGAATAGCAAGTCTTATGGGAAGGCTATGCTTGAGAGTTTGCCGGCTATGCAACTGACTCGGGATATTGATGAAGTCAAAGCCTTTGCTGAGAAAGCCTTTTCTTTATAAGCTCAATCGCCGGGTGTTCTGATCAACCTGACAACCTTCCCATATCTCCTCAAAATCATCCAGATAAGCCTTACATTCCAATTTGTTATCGGTTGCAAAGTTACCTTCATACAGGGCGGGGCTCTTTATGCGCATATACGCGTGGTCGTCAACGATTAGCCAGCTTTCTAAAAACTGTCGGTGGGCGCGAGTGACGGTAGTGCGGATTTGTGCAAAGGTTGGCAGTCGTTGCGCCAGGTGAATAAGAAAATGCCCCTGACTGGCGGCAACGCGAGTGTCGTGGGCGATTATGCGGATATCGGTATTGCGGTTGCTGGCGGCGAGATTGCCGAGGTGCTCGTAAATATCCTTATCATTGTACAACTCGGGTTCGAGTTTCTGGCTGATAATGTAGACACGTTGTGTTGCCGACAGGATTAGAATTTTTGCGCAGTCTCTGCAAGCAGTTCGGCTGCTTAATAATTCACTTGAGCTTTCGTCCATAACTTATTGAATATTAATCAGTATTTATAAATCATGCATCGATGCGGAATACCTGCATCGATAAATTCCTCAGAGTCTACAACAAATCCATTTTTTTCATAGAAGGGAATAGCATAGGATTGAGAATTTAATGCGATATGTGGATAGTTCGCGGCAAGCGCCTGTTCCACCAGGTTTTTTAATAGCAATGAACCAATACCTAGCTGACGATAGTTTTTATGTATGCACATACGCCCGATATGACCATCTGGCAATAAGCGACCTGTGCCGATGATGATACCGTCCGCGGTGGCTTTAACGTGTTTGCACTGTGGGTCGAGGCCATCAATCTCAATTGAGGGTGGTACTTTTTGTTCGTTGACGAAAACCTGGGTACGTAATTCGACTAACGCTTCTTCATCTTTTGCCCAATCGGCAGATTCAACATGTAGATTATTCATGACTCATCGAGTGCAATCATTACTCCGCTAATTACCATATTTTGAATCAATTGCAGGAGGGCTTCGTCCTGTTTACATTGTTTTATCAAAGCTGGATCGATTTCTGTGTCGGTACACAGCTGCTGAACTATATTGAGCGACGTGTCCGTATTTGGTAATTCGGTCGCCTGGCCATTGTGGTAAAACCGAATTTCTGTATCGCTCTGGTGATAGAGCATCTTGCTACCAGGGATGATCATCCAGCGGTTATTTTCAAGATCAGCCAAACCTACCTCACCATCAGAATCGGTACTCACTGTATCGGTAAGCAATTTCCCGATCGAATCCAGCCACAATTCAGCTGGTTGCTCCAGTAGGTCTGAAACCATTGTGCGGAATCGGCTAATTTCTTTTGGGGTGATTTCGGCAAAATGACGGTCGATTTGCAGATTGGCATCGTTGTATCGCTTCAGTCCCAGGTCATTTTTATCGATTTCATGTGCGAAAGATTCCAATACTTCGGTTGCAGTCGGTGCTCTGAAACCAACCGAACAGGTCATGCAGGCATCGACGGCAATACCGTGATGGGCCACGCCAGGGGGCAGATAGAGCATATCGCCTGGCTCAAGGATGTGATCCTGATCAGCCTTGAAATCCTGCATGATTGCCAGGTCGAGGCCTGGGAGCAGGGCGGGGTTATCGATGCGTTGATTGGTATATTTCCAGTTTCGGTGTCCATAGAGTTGTACCAGAAAAACATCGTATTCATCCGTATGTGGTCCAACCGACCCGCCTGTCGGAGCATAGCTCACCATGACATCATCAACGCGCCAGCGTGGTATGAAACGGAATAATTCGAGTAATTCTGAAAACTCCGGTATCCACTTTTCACACTCGGAAACCAGAAAGGAATAATGTGACTCAGGCAGGGCGAGAAAGTCAGCCTCAGTGAATGGTCCGTAACGAGGTTGCCAGGGGCCGGCGTCGCCTTTTTCCAGTACCATCCGGCTATACACTTCTTCTTCGCAGGCGAGTCCCGCCAGTTCCTCAGGGCTGATAGGTGATTTCAAATCGACAAATGCCTGTTTGAATAAACAGGGCCTCTTTTGCCAGTAGTTCTTAATAAAATCTTCGCTATCGAAAGCCTGTAATTGCCAGTTCATATTTTTTATATATCCATAGCCTGTTGTGCAGCGTTACCAATATAGCTTGCCGGTGTCATGTCAATTAATTGCTGTTTAGCTGACACTGGAATATCTAGCTTTTCGACGAATTCGCGAATAATATCCGCGTTGATACGCTGTCCGCGAGTTAACGCTTTTAGTTTTTCGTAGGGTTGTTCGACTCCATATCTTCGCATCACTGTCTGGATCGGCTCGGCGAGGATTTCCCAGTTAGTGTCCAGATCGTCGGCAATGGCCTGATGGTTGACTTCAAGTTTACCGATACCGCGCTTCAATGAATCAAGCGCTATCAGAATATGCCCAAATCCGCTGCCCAGGTTACGCAATACAGTTGAGTCGGTCAGATCGCGTTGCCAACGGGAAATCGGTAACTTTTGTCCCAGATGAACGAGAATAGCATTGGCGATACCCAAATTGCCCTCGGCATTTTCGAAATCGATTGGGTTAACCTTATGCGGCATGGTCGACGAGCCAACTTCGCCAGCAATAGTTTTCTGTTTGAAGTAGCCAATCGAAATATAACTCCAGATATCGCGGCTGAAATCGGTCAATATGGTATTGCAGCGGGCGAGGGCGTCGAATAGCTCTGCGATATAGTCGTGTGGTTCGATTTGCGTAGTGTAGGGATTCCAGTCCAGTCCCAGTGATTCGACAAACTGTTGCGCAAAGGCTGGCCAGTCCATGTCAGGGTAGGCGCTTAAGTGGGCGTTATAATTACCGACCGCACCATTTATTTTGCCGAGTAAAGAGACGGACTCGATTTGTTCAATCTGACGCTGTAATCGATAGACAACATTGGCTATTTCCTTACCCAGTGTTGTCGGTGAGGCTGTCTGGCCGTGTGTACGACTGAGCATGGGTACTTTGGCATGATCATGGGCCAGCTGTCTTAATGCACTGTTTATTGAAACCAGTTCCGGGCTTAAAATTTTGTCCTTGCCAGATTTCAGCATCAATGCATGTGAGAGGTTATTGATGTCTTCTGAGGTACAGGCAAAATGAAAGAATTCGGAGATCACCGACAACTCTTTCGAACTGGCAACCTGTTCCTTGAGATAATACTCGACCGCCTTTACATCGTGATTAGTAGTAC
>JAAENK010000038.1 GCA_024224415.1 Gammaproteobacteria bacterium
CCATTAAAAATGAAGCAGGTGTATACCCTAATATTCGAAACCTTGAAGAATTCTTATTACACGGTATTCAATATGTATTTATTCCGGAACGAGGTGAGATGAATCGAGGAATGCCAACAGCATATGCCGCGTCACCGATGGATGCTTTCATCGTCGCTGATCAGGACCCACCACCGGTTTGGCCTGATCCTGAAGGTGAGCTTCGTGGTGAATCATTTTCACCGCTATATCCATCTGTGCCAACGGCTGCCAGACATGACAGTAAATTATATGAATTACTGGTACTCGTCGATGTTATTCGCGGCGGTCGGGCGCGTGAGCGGGATATGGCTAAAAAGGAACTCAAACGGCGACTGGCAAATTATGGATAGACTTCAAAATCCTAATATAGAAATACTAAGCTTAGCTGTTGAACAACTGGAGAACCTGACGGATGAATTTGTATTTCTAGGTGGTTGTGCGACAGGTTTGCTTATAACGGACAAAGCAGCCCCACCGATTCGTGTCACTCGCGATGTTGATGCTATTGTGCAGGTAGTCTCGCGTGCAGAATATTACAGACTATCCGAGAGGTTACGCAATAAAGGGTTTAGTGAGGATTCGAGCGACGGCGCACCTTTATGTCGATGGGTCAGTGATGCTGTGATTTTAGACGTCATGCCGACCAACATGGAGATACTAGGTTTCGGCAATGAATGGTATGAATCTGCAATCGAATATGCGACGGTATTTCCATTAACAGAAAGCAAAAACATTCAGTTGGTTTCAACGCCTTATTTCTTAATGACGAAACTTGAAGCATTTGATGGACGTGGGCAAAACGATTACATGTTGAGTCACGATATTGAAGATATTGTTGCGGTGATTGATGGTCGTCCCGAACTTTTAGCAGAGATTGAGCAGTCAAGCTCCGATCTGAAAGTCGCATTGTCTAATAGATTTAGAGAATTACGGAGCGATAGTCGATTTATCGATGCCGTTTATGGGCATATGCCTGGTGATATTGCTACCCAGAATCGTGTGCCAGCCATATTAAACAAAATTAACCAAATAGTTGAAATAGATTACGGCTCGTAGACCGGAATGACGACGATGGTATATTTCGCTCGACAAGCAACCAGAACAACGATTTCGTACCCAACCGAGATTCTGCTACCTAACTTACAAGCAAACTGTTTCGAACTAACTCGATAGCCGCTATACTCCGCGCTTTTTCCAGCCCCGCAAGCTAATGTCCAAAAATATCGCACCACAACCCACGGTGTTGAGTTTCAATGTTCACGATTCCAGTGGCGCCACTGGCGTTACCGCCGATGTCGAGGCGATTTCGAGTCAGGCCTGTCATGCCAGCACGGTGGTGACCAGTTTAAGCGTGCAGGATTCGCAATTGGTATCGAGCCTGATTCCGATCGATGACGATATTATTACCCAGGCTGCAAGGGCGGTTCTCGAGGATACCCCGGTTGCGGTTGTCAAGGTTGGCTTGATCGGTAGCGCGGAGGCGGTGCAGGCGGTTCATGATATTCTGCTCGACTACCCTGATATGCCGGTTATTTTTGATCCGATGCTAGTGTCGAGTAATGGTATGGAACTGGCGGAGCATGAAGTCATCGATCTGCTACGGCAGTTGATTGTCCCGCAGGCCTCGGTGATGACACTCAATCCGCTTGAGGCTGCGATGTTGATTCCCGAAGCCGATAATTTAAACGCGATGATGCAGGGATTGATGGATAGTGGCTGTGAGCATATCCTCTTGAGTGGTCGGCGCGAAGCCAGCGAGGCGGTGACTAATATACTTTATCATAACCACCGTATTATCGAACAATACGAATGGCCGCGGCTTAAGCATGAATTTTACGGCGCGGGTTGTACGTTGTCGGCTACTCTGGCAGCATTACTGGCGCAGGATCTTGATTTTATCTCGGCAGCGCGGGAAGCACAGGATTATTGTTGGCAAACGCTGCATCACGCCTCTCGTTACGGTATGGGTCAGTATCAACCCGAGCGTTTTTAC
Source organism: Gammaproteobacteria bacterium (assembly GCA_024224415.1). Classification (GTDB taxonomy): domain Bacteria; phylum Pseudomonadota; class Gammaproteobacteria. The sequence goes on from JAAENK010000038.1 coordinate 2,015, forward strand.
TGGATGCACGATAACGAAGATTGAGTTTCAACTAATTGCTGGATGTAGGAAAAACAAATGACTAAATCAGAATCACTGTTCGAACAGGCCTGTAAAGTAATCCCGGGTGGTGTGAATTCACCGGTACGTGCCTTTAATGGTGTCGGTGGTACCCCGGTATTTTTCGAACGCGCCGAAGGCGCTTATATGTACGACGTCGATGGCAATGCCTATATCGATTACGTCGGTTCCTGGGGGCCGATGATTTGCGGTCATGCCAATGCAGACATCATCGATGCGGTTTGTGCGACGGTGCGTAATGGCCTGGGATTTGGTGCGCCAACCCAGCTCGAAGTCGAACTTGCCGAGCAGATTTGCGATGTTATGCCCAATCTTGACCTGGTGCGCATGACTTGCTCGGGTACCGAGGCGACCATGAGCGCGATTCGACTGGCGCGAGGTTTCACGGGCCGCGACAAGATTATTAAATTCGAAGGTTGCTATCACGGTCATGCTGATTCGCTGCTGGTGAAAGCGGGTTCTGGCGCACTGACCCTGGGCGTACCCAATTCTCCGGGTGTTCCCGAAGCACTGGCGCAAAATACCATTACCCTGGAATACAATAATATCGATCAGGTGAAGCAGGTAATGGGCGAAATCGGTACGGAAGTCGCCTGCGTGATCGTTGAACCCGTGGCGGGCAATATGAACTGCGTGCCGCCACTCGATGGCTTTCTACAAGCGTTGCGCGACTGTTGCGACAGTACTGGCAGCGTGTTGATTTTCGACGAAGTAATGACAGGCTTTCGCGTCGGTTTAACCGGTGCGCAAGGTTTGTACAACATCAGGCCCGATCTCACTACACTGGGCAAGGTTATCGGCGGTGGCATGCCGGTCGGCGCCTTCGGTGGCAAGCGTGAGATCATGAATCACATCGCGCCGCTGGGGCCGGTTTATCAGGCGGGTACGCTGTCGGGTAACCCGGTGGCGATGGCTGCCGGTTTAAAAAATCTTGAAATTATAAGGGGCGATGGTTTTTATGAGGATTTGAGCGCGAAAACCGAATCACTGGTCAAGGGTATCCTCGCAGCGGCGCAACAACATAACATACCGATGCAGGCCAACCGTGTCGGCGCCATGTTCGGTTTATTTTTCACCGATCAGGCCGAGGTCAGTCGTTTCGAGCATGTGAGTAAATGCGACGTTGAGCGCTTCAAGCTGTTTTTCCACGGCATGCTTAAACGTGGGGTTTATCTCGCACCATCGGCGTTCGAGGCGGGTTTTGTCAGTGCCGCACATAGTGACGGGCATATTCAAACCACGATTGCTGCTGCTGCCGAGGTATTTGCGGAGTTATAAATCAGCCAGGCGGTTAATTTAAGCCCAGCATACCTTTTTTTAAGTCTTTATCGGCAGGGTGGTTGCCAAGCCATATCTCGAGTAATGCATTCTTGAAATCGGCACCGGGGATGGTGCCGAGCACATGGTCATTTTTGGAAACTGTGGTGCCTTCCCCAGGTATGTAGTCAAGAATGAACTGGTCTTTAGCGAC
>JAAENK010000039.1 GCA_024224415.1 Gammaproteobacteria bacterium
GCCTTGCCAGCAAAACAGCCTGGGTAGCCTAGCGGGTGCGTGGGCAGACACCATCGCTGCCGAAAAAGAATTCGATTTCGGCTCTAGCTGTATCGAGACCGTCGGAACCGTGGACAGCATTTTCGTCGACAGTTTTGGCGAAATCGGCGCGAATTGTGCCGGGTGCGGCTTCGGCGGGGTTGGTCGCACCCATGACTTCGCGGTTTTTCGCAATCGCGTCTTCACCTTCGAGTACCTGAACCATAACAGGACCTGAAGTCATAAATTCAATCAGGTCATTGTAAAAAGGGCGTTCCTTGTGTACCGCATAAAATTCACCAGCTTTTTCGGCACTTAAATGCTCCATGCGAGCTGCGACTATCTGGAGCCCTGCTTTCTCAAAGCGGCTGTAAATTTTGCCGATTACATTCTTCGCTACGGCGTCGGGTTTGATAATAGATATGGTGCGTTCTACGGCCATTTTTCGGGATTCTCCGGAGGTGTAAAAATTTGTTGGGCATCATAGCCGAAATAGAGGCTGGCGGAAACCGAAATTGCCGTAAAATCCGGGTTCTGGGCCCAGTCTGTTTCGGGTAAACTACGTTTCTGAATAAACAGGCCCACACAAGTTAATGAAGACAGATCAACACCAACGAAAATACCTCAGTGAATATTGCCAAGCTGATTTTGGAGTCGAGCAAACGCGGCTGGAATTTGATCTTGCTGAAAAGCAAACTCGAGTCAAAAGTTACTTAAAGATACATCGGCAATGCGACGATAAAAAAGCACCATTGAAGCTCGATGGTGTGGAACTGGAACTGGTTTCAGTCAGCATCGACGGCAAAGCGCTATCGGCTGAGCAATATAAGCTCGACGCCGAGCAAATGATCATCCCCAATGTCCCCGATGTATTCGAATTTGAATGTGAAGTCCTCATCAACCCGGCTGCCAATACCCGGCTCGAAGGCCTTTATTTGTCCAGTGGCAATTTCTGCACACAATGCGAGGCCGAGGGTTTCCGTTACATTACCTATTATGTTGATCGTCCTGATGTGATGTCGGTATTCAGCACCCGAATTACCGGTGATATATCGCAATTACCCATTCTGCTATCAAATGGCAACCGCGTCGAATCCGGGGTAATCGGGGGTCGGCATTGGGTGGAATGGCACGACCCATTCCCCAAGCCAAGCTACCTGTTCGCGCTGGTTGCTGGTGATCTGGCCTGCATTGAGGGGAAGTTCACCACTGTTTCTGGACGTAAAATCGACCTGCAGTTTTATACCGAGCATCACAACCGCGATAAATGCAATCACGCACTGCAATCACTGCAAAAATCCATGCGTTGGGACGAAGAAGTATATGGTCTCGAATACGATCTGGATCTATACATGGTAGTCGCCGTAGATGACTTTAATATGGGTGCGATGGAAAACAAGGGGCTCAATGTTTTCAATACCAAATACGTGTTGGCGAACCCGCAGACGGCGACCGACAATGACTTCCTCGCTATCGAGGCAGTAATCGGCCACGAATACTTTCACAACTGGACTGGCAACCGGGTAACCTGCCGTGACTGGTTTCAACTCAGCTTGAAAGAAGGGCTCACCGTATTTCGTGACCAGGAATTCAGCGCAGATATGGCGTCGCGGGCGATTCAGCGCATAACCGATGTTCGCGTGTTGCGTAATCACCAGTTCCCGGAAGACGCCGGGCCGATGGCGCATCCGGTACGGCCCTCTTCGTACCAGGAAATCAATAATTTCTATACCGCGACGGTATACAACAAGGGCGCTGAAGTGGTGCGCATGATACACACTCTGCTGGGCAAGGAGGACTTTCGCAAAGGTATGGATCTTTACTTCCAGCGTCATGACGGGCAGGCCGTCACCACAGATGATTTTCGTTCTGCTATGCAGGACGCCTCGGGGGTGGATTTGTCGCGGTTTCAACGCTGGTATGAACAGTCGGGTACTCCTCAAATCAGTATCAAAAGACATTACTGTGCTGAAACGAAGCGGCTTGAATTATCGGTTCAGCAGGATGCTGGGAGTACCCAGGGTGAAGTTAATCAGCCTTTTCATATGCCGATGCGGTTATCGCTGTTTGATCAACAGGGTGGGGCAATTGCACTCGATGCGAATAATAAGTTCGAAATTACATTTGATGTTAATGCAGCTAAACAGAAATTCTGTTTTGAAGGGGTGGAATCAAAACCAATGGTTTCCGCATTCCGTGGATTTTCAGCGCCGGTGAAATTGACTACGGACATGACCGACGATGAATTAGCGCAGTTGATGTCCTGTGACAGCGACCCGTTCAATCAGTGGGAAGCCAGCCAGCAATACGCTTCGCGAGTGATGCTGGAAATGATAGCTTCTGGATCAGAAGAACCACATCTTTATGGAGGCCTGGTCGATGCCTACGGCAAGGTCTTGAACAGTACTCAAATCGATCTCTCCCTGATTGCCGAAATGCTGGTATTGCCGGGTGAAAAATACCTTGGTGAAATGCTCGATCGAGTCGATGTACACCAGGTTCGGCGGGTACGTGAGACGGTTAAGCAGGCTATCGCGGTCGTGCATGAAGAAAAGTTTCTGCGACATTATCAAGCCTGCAGTGGAAGCGATGAATACCGCATCACACCGAACGACATTGCCAGACGCCGCCTGAAAAACACCAGCCTGTCGTATCTATTAATGCTAGAGAAATCCAAGTATTTCAAGTTATGTCGACAGCAGTTTGAGTCCGCGCACAATATGACTGATCAAATGGGTTGTTTATCATCGATAGTGCATTATCGGCACGAAGTACGTGATCAAATTCTCTATGGTTTTTATCAACAATGGCAAGATACTGCATTGGTTGTCGATAAGTGGTTTAGCGCCCAGGCATTGTCTTATGCGCCCGATTCGCTGCGTTCGATTATTCCATTGTTCGACCATGCCGCCTATACGCTGCATAACCCCAATCGAGCACGGTCGCTACTAGGTGCGTTAATAGGTAATTCCAGCGCCTTCCACCAGGCCGATGGTGCGGGGTATAGCTTTGTCGCCGAACGTATTATCGAGCTCGATGCGATCAACCCGCAGGTTGCTGCAAGAATGGGCAATGCCTTCATACACTGGAAGAAGTGGATTCCGGCACAGGGCGACTTGATGAA